>JASHQE010000093.1 GCA_030037705.1 Acidobacteriaceae bacterium
GGATGACAGTGCCGGGTTTGGATTCTTGGTCTCCCAGGTCCCAAAAGCGGGACCTGGGGCACCCGTTTTCGTGGTGAGGTTAGGATCGATCGCCGACGACTGATCCCTGCCGTTAGACGTTGTAGGTGGTGGAGGAGACGCGGCCGCCGTGGCCGGTCCAGTTGGTGTGGAAGAACTGGCCGCGGGGCTGGTCGATGCGCTCGTAGGTGTGTGCGCCGAAGAAGTCGCGCTGTGCCTGGAGCAGGTTTTGCGGGAGACGGGCGGTGCGGTAGCCGTCAAAGAAGGCGAGCGCGGTGGAGAAGGCCGGAGTTGGCACGCCCATCTGGACGGCGTGCACGAGGGCCTTGCGCCACGATGCCTGGTACTGGTTGACGGCGTTCGAGAAGAAGCTGTCGAGCAGAAGATTGTTGAGGCCGGGAATCTTGTCGAAGGCTTCCTTGATCTTGCCGAGAAATCGACTCCGAATAATGCAGCCGCCGCGCCACATGAGCGCGATGCCACCCATGTTGAGGTTCCATTTGTTCTCGGCTCCGGCGGCGCGGAGGAGCATGTAGCCCTGCGCGTAGGAGACGATTTTGGAGCAGTAGAGCGCGCGGCGGACATCTTCAATAAATGTTGCCCGGTCGCCTACGTCGATTTTGCCGGCGGGGTCGTTGAGGATGCCGGAGGCGGCGACGCGTTCTTCTTTGAGCGCGGAGAGGCAGCGGGCGAAGACGGACTCGCCGATGAGAGTGACGGGCTGGCCGGTGTCGAGCGCGCTGATGACGGTCCATTTGCCGGTGCCTTTCTGGCCGGCGGTGTCGAGAATCTTGTCGACGAGCGGCGAGCCGTCTTCATCTTTCTTGGCGAAGATGAGCGAGGAGATTTCGATGAGGTAGCTGTCGAGCTCGCCTTTGTTCCACTCGGCGAAGACGCCGGCGAGTTCATCGGCGGTGAGGCCGAGACCGTGCTTGAGCAGGTCGTAGGCTTCGCAGATGAGCTGCATGTCACCGTACTCGATGCCGTTGTGCACCATCTTGACGTAGTGGCCAGCGCCGTCCTCGCCTACCCAGTCGCAGCAGGGGGTTCCGTCTTCGACTTTGGCGGCGATGGACTGGAAGATGTCTTTCACGTGCGGCCATGCGGCGGGGTTGCCGCCGGGCATGATGGAGGGGCCGCGGCGCGCGCCTTCTTCGCCGCCGGAGACGCCGGTGCCGATGAAGAGGATGCCTTTTTCCGCAAGAGCTTTGGTGCGGCGGTTCGAGTCAGTAAAGAGCGAGTTGCCGCCGTCGATGAGGATGTCGCCCTTTTCGAGATGCGGCAGGACGTGGTCGATCATCTGGTCGACGGTGTCACCGGCCTTGACCATGAGCATCACGCGGCGGGGCCGCTTGAGCAGGCCGATGAACTCTTCCATGGAGTGACCGCCAACGACCTGCGTGCCTTTGGCTTCGTTGTTAAGGAAGTCGTCGACCTTGGAGACCGTGCGGTTGAAGACGGCCACCTTGAAGCCGTGATCGTTCATGTTGAGGACCAGGTTCTGTCCCATAACGGCAAGGCCGATGAGTCCGATATCACACGTTGCGTCTGGCATGTATTTTCTCCGAAAGACCGATTTTAGCACTGCGTGCGGCGGCGCTTTGAGCGGTTTTGTAGAATGTGGTCAGACCACAGACGGTGTTGTTGCGGGATAATGTTCTCAGCAGAAAGTTTGAGAAACAGCTCGGTCTCTGACCGGATGAATTCGTACATTGGCATTGTGCTTTCCCAGGTCTTCCACCGCGGTCCGCCTCGGCGGAAGACCCTTCGACAAGCTCAGGGCAGGCTCTGAGGCACCCAGAGGTAGTACTTAATCAAATGGTCAGGGACCTAGCGGATGCTCATGTCACCGTCGACGTCGACAACGAGTGCATCTCCCTGAATGAGAACGGAGTGAATCTTGAGCCGATCGAGCGTGATCTTGTAGCCGGAGGATACGGTCGAGCCGGCAAGGGCCTTGCGCAGCATGTCGGCGGCATTCACTTTCATGCTGGAGGGAACCTGGTGGTGCAGGAAGGGCGAGAGGATGAAATTGAGTTCGCTGTTGCCGGAGACACGGTCAAGGTGGGCATCGCGGAAACCGATGGTTTCACCTTCGGCCTGCGGCGTTAGCGAAACCTGAGCCGGGAAGGAGAAGGCCACGCCAACGCATGCTCCGCCCACGGCGCGACCCATTTTGGCGTGCGTCTTCATCTGAACAACGATCCGGTCCTGCTTGAAGGTGAGCTTAGGGTCTTCGGCAGAGACGGAGCAGGCGGTCTGGGCGCTGCCTTTGAGATAGTAGAGTCCGTTCGGTCCGCTGAATAGCTGCTGTTTCAGGGTTCGTTCCAAGGCGTCACGGCTCACCGTCAATTCGCCTGCCCAGCAGGCCTGGACTGCAGCCGCCAGTAGCACAATAGCTACGAAGAGACGCAAGAAGGTTATCATAGAGTAATCCTCGCATCGGGAAGCCAGATGCACCAATTTATCCACAACGGAAAGGGGCAGAGACGGGAAAGGCGACGGAGGCGAGCAATCTAAGTTATTCATAATAAGCGATCTATACTTCTCGTGAAAGAGGAGATCGGTAACGGTATTTCCGGATGGGAAAAGCATTTTACTATTGATTTTTGAAGAAAATATCCCTAAAATAAGAGCTAATGTTTACTTGCGGACGGACGGCACTTCCCCAGGGCCAAGTCCGAGCACGAAAAATCACCCTTCTTCAAGGACACAAATTCAATGGCAAAGCGTCGTGGAAATCCGAATTGGGGCAAGCCGGAGCCCATTGGCCCGGTAGTGCCCACGGTTACCTCTTTCGAGCAGATCGTGAAGGAATTCAAGCTGCCTCCTGACCAGTACATCCGGTCGACCCGCCTGCGCGAGTGGGCGCGGCGGAACAAGAATTCCAAGTATATCCCTGAGGCCCTTCTGGAGGCCTGGGGTTTTGAGATCGAATCTACTTTGTAAATTTGCTTCTGCCAGTTCGTCAAAAGCGCCGCCTTCGGGCGGCGCTTTTGCTGTTTGGAGTGATGTGTTGTTTCCGAGTAACCGCTTTCAAAGCGTGTCAGGCAGACGTGACTCACTGCGCGGCAGGAAGCTGCAGATTCAGGTTTCTCGCGCGATTGAGCTTGAGGGTTGCTGCGCGGTCAACCTCGCTGATGGCGATGCGCAGGTGCCTCTGGTCGGGATCGACGTAGTGCAGGCCATCGTCAGAGGCGAAGACCATTACGGCAGAGAGGGTCGAACCATCTTTGAGGACAATGGCGAAGGACTGTGGCTCGGATGCGGAGGGCGAAGGAGCCTCGCTGACGGCCGGCCATTTGTATTCTGTAACCACAGGATTCCCTGGCGGCTCGGCGGGTGGCGCAGGCGGCTGAATGAGCGGCTGCTGAACAAAAAGAACCGGCTGAGGCGCGTAGGAGTACCCAGCGTCGAAGTCGTCGTAGTCGTAGGGTGAATACCCGTAGCCGAATCCATAGGGCGATACGCCCCGGGCGCGGCTGAAACCGTGCCTACCCCGGGCAAAGCCATGCCCCGCTCCGTCACGGCGTTGAGCACAGGCATCGTGCGCCGCACCCACGGCAAGGAGTGCAAATAAGCTAAGCAGGATCGTCCGCCGCATAACCGACCTCGTGCGGGGAGTCTAGCACCCGGGCTTGCGGTTGTACAGATTACGCAAGAAGAACAGCTTTCTTAGTCACAGCTCTGGGTGGTAACCGGCGATCTGGAAATTACACCCCAACTTCCGAGTTGCCGACTATACGGACGTAGCTCACCACAAGCGCGTTTTTGGGGACTAATCCTCTGGAACTCGCTGCGGGGGTGAATTCATCAGCATCCCCAAGGAGGTTATTGGGATGGCAACAACTTGTTAAGGACAAGTCTCGAGCAGTGCCAAAGGTCATTCGGAGTGGAGTGTAGTGATCGGATCGAGGCGCATGGCGCGCAGCGCAGGGACGTAACTGGCGGCGATGGCGACGGCGGTGAGCACGGCGGTTACGCCGGCGAAGGTGGAGAGATCGTAGGGCGAGACACCGTAAAGCAGGCCGGCCATGAGATGAGAAAGAATAAACGCACCAATTAGGCCTACGCCGGCGCCGGCGGCAGCCAGAGTGAGGCTCTGGCGTAAAACCATCTTGAGGATATCGCGCTTTTGCGCGCCCAGCGCGAGGCGAATGGCGAACGCGCGCGATTGCTCATTGACCAGGAAGGAGATGGTGCCGTAGATTCCCAGGCCCGCGAGCAGCAGGGCAGTTGCGGCAAACAGCGCGACCATTTCCATGGAGAACTGCCGCACAGAAAGCGAAGAGGAGAGAACGTCGTCCAAGGTTTCCGCGCGGAAGACGGGAAGCTCCGCATCGACGGCCTGGATTTGCGTGCGAACCTGCGCGAGGATGGCGGCGGGATCGACCTGCCCACGCAGGTAGAACGCTAGAAACTTGGCGGGGCGCTGGTAGATGTCGAAGTAGATCTGCGGAATGCCGGTGTCCTCGAGCGACTCCGTGCGCGCATCGGCAATGACGCCGACGATGGTGGTCCAGCCCGGCTTGGCGACTCTCGACCGGACAAGGATGCGCTTGCCGACCGGATCCTGGTTGGGCCAATAGGTGCGGGCCGCGGCCTGATTGATGACTGCGACGGAGGGTGTGTCTTCCAGATCCTGGTCGATGAAGAGGCGGCCACGCAGCAGCGTCATGCCGAGCAGGTGGAAGTATTCCGGTGAGACGATCGACGTGTCGACCAGCGGAGGCTGGCTTCTCTGCAGGTCCTGGCCCTCGCGGATCAATGGCCGCGGCCTGAGGTCCTCCTGGCCATGGCCGAGGGGAAGAGCCGCCCGTTCACTGACGGCGGTTTCTTCCACGCCCGGCAGCGTCCGGATTCGACGGAAGGCTTCCCGCAGAAACACCGATTCCTGCGTAGCGGTGTGGTAAATGTCAGTTTTTGGATCGTTGGGATTCGGAAGCGTGGTCTCGATTGCCATGACTCGTGTGGGATTGAAGCCGAGCTGCACCTTGAACAAGTCCCAGAAGCTCCGCAGCAGAAGCTCCGCAGCAGAAGTCCAGCAGCGACCATCAGCACCAGGGAGAGGGCCAATTCACCGATCACCAGAGCATGGCGCAATCGCGACCGCCGCCTGGAACCGCTCGAGCCACGACCTTCCTGCCGCAGCGTCGTGGTCAAATCGAGGCGGCTCGTGAGCCACGCGGGGGCAAGCCCGAAGATGGTTCCAGCGGCGACGGAGACGACCATGGCGAACGCCAGCACGCCCCAGCTGATGGATATGTCATTGAGACGCGGCAGGCTTTCAGGAATGAATTGCAGCAGGAATCTCCGGGCGCAGAAGAGAACCGTGAAACCGGTGATGCCGCCAAGCACGAAGAGTAACAAGCTCTCGGTGAGGAGTTGGCGGACGAGCCGCATTCTTGCTGCTCCCAGAGCGTAGCGAACCGCCATTTCGCGTCCGCGCGCGCTGGCGCGCGCAAGCAACAGATTGGCGACGTTGACGGAACTGATCAGCAGGACCAGGCCCACCGCGCCGAACAGCAGAAGGAGCGATTGGCGAACGTTGCCGACAAGAGTCTCGGCCAATGGAGTGATGTGAATCGTCCATGCGGACTGGGGCGGATAATCCGCGGGATATTGCTTTTTCAACGATGCCACCAGGGCATCGAGGCGCACCTGCGCGGCCTCAGGCGAGAGACCAGGCTGAAGGCGCGCGATGGTCTCGTATTGCAGACGCGTGCCGCGCATCGGCGGCGTCCGGTCGGAAAATCCGTCCGCCGCCCACAATTCGGTATTGCGCTCCTCGCTGGTTTGGCTCTGGTCGCGAAAGCTGGCGGGCATGACACCGACAACCTGGAACGAATCGTTGTCAAGGCGCAGACTCTTGCCGACAATGTGCGGGTCGGCGCCAAATGCGCGTTTCCAGAGCCCGTCGCTGATGACGACTTCGCCGTTGGAGCCCGGTGAAGCGTCGTGCGGATCGAAGGTGCGGCCCAGCGCTGCATCCACGCCGAGCACCGCGAGATAGCTCGGTGAGACCGTCGCTCCGAAGATGTGCGTGGGCTGGGCGCTGCCGGTAACATTTTCGGAGCCGTGAAAGCAGAAGGACACATATTGGAAGATTCCCGAGTTCTGAAGGTCTCTGAACTCAGGGATGGAGAGACCAACGCCGTGCGCGCCCACGCCGGGAAGGTTGGCTTCCATTCGCACCAGTTGGCTGGGGTTGGGGTAGGGCAAAGGATGCAGCAGGGTTGCGTCGATGACGCTGTAGATGGCGGTGGTGGCTCCGACGCCGAGGGCCATGGTCGCGATGGCAATCAGGGAAAATCCGGGAGACCGGTACAGCATTCGAAAAGCGTAGCGGAGATCGAGGAGAAAATTCTCAGCAAGCGGAAGACCCTGCTCGGCGTGGTGTTGCTCGCGAATGGCCTGGGCCGCGCCAAGCTTCAGTGCGGCCTGCCGACGCGCCTCGGCTGGTGACAAACCGGCACGCAAATTCTCCTCAGTCTGCAAGGCAAGATGCTCGGCCATCTCTTCCTGGAGGCGCTGGTCGGCGCGCCTTCCGGCGGTGAAGTTCGAGAGACGAATGAAAAAGCGGCGCAGGAATCTCATGGTAGGTCCTCCGCTTTCACTTCAAAGAAGCGCGCGATGATGGCCGCGGTCTGCTTCCAGTCGCGAGCCTCAGCCTGCAACTGCTTTCGGCCGGTCGCGGTCAGGCGATAGAAGCGGGCGCGGCGGTTGTTCTCCGATGCGCCCCATTGCGAAACGATGGAGCCCTCATGCTCAAGCTTGAGCAGCAGGGGATAGAGCGTGCCTTGGTTTAGGGCCAGAATGTCTCCGCTGATCTGCTCAATGCGTCGGGCGATGCCGTAGCCGTGCTGCGGGCCTAGAACATCGAGGGTTTTGAGGACCATCAGCGCGAGCGTTCCTTGCAAAACGTCGGGTTTTTCCTTCATGGAGGGACCAACCTTTAGGTTTCCTACAGGAAGGATGGCATGGCTCCTTTTGGAAAGCAACAGGAAAGTTTGCGCGATCTTTCGACGTCAAGTCCAGAAGAACTGTCAGGAAACTGCCGGGAGACTATTTATTGAGGACGGCGCAGTTGTGATTTCTAATGAAAAGTCGGCCAGCGTTCAGGTTTCCGGCGGCGATGTCGCCGACCGGAACCTTAAGCAAAGTCCGTTTCCCGATGCCTATCCTGATTGCGTCGTGGAAATCATTTTGCATGAGTGCATCCCATCTCCCTGTACGCATCATCAGAAAAACTCAATTTGCAAACTACCGTTCCCCCAGCGGATTTTTTGACGAAAAATTCAGCTGCGATACCTGCATCGGCGGTTTCACAAATCGAGACCGCATGAAATCGCTGATTGGACGCGCAGGCGTTGGAAAGCTCCAAACCGCCGGGGATGGCTTTGCCGCCGGGACGGATTCGGCACTGCGAGGGCAAGGAGATGGGCGAAACAGGCAGCCGGAGCATTCACTGTCTCAGTTCGCAACAGAGTGAAACCTTTCAGGGCGACATCCCACTGCGAACGGGTCGTATGAATGGCCAGGTTGTGTTGCGTTTGAAACGCAATCGTCCCGGTCGTCACTACCCTTCAAATCACAATCGACAATCTTGGGGGACAAAATGAGCAACGCGAATCTCGTGAATAATGCGGTGAACCGTTTGACTGCCCAGGCTGACGCCCTCGGGCGCCTGGCGCAGGACAACGGCGGATTCTCAGCAGTCGTTGCCGCCTTCGAATCCAGAGATGTGGCTGCTTTCCGGTGGGTTCTCGAACGCCTGGAGATGTTGCCGTATTGCGAAATTATCTGCGAGTGGGTGCGGGTCAAGCTGTGCGCGCTGCGCTGCGCGGAACTCTGCAGCCCGCTGCAGCAGCAGGAAGTGCCCACTCTGCGCCAGTTCGCGAGCGCCATTGCGAATCTTTCTTCGAACGAGAAAGTTCTGCGCCGCGTTGTGGACGCCGTTGCCTGCGGCGACGCCGCTCAGTACCAGGCTGCGCTCGACGAGCTGAAGCTGGGCGAATACTGTCAGCTGATCTGTTACTGGGTCTGCTCTGTCGGTTATCAGGAAGTCTGCCATGCCGTCTGCCAACCCGAGCCGGTCACCGTCAACGATCCTCTGCTCGCTCTCCGCGTCGCTGGCGACGTAATCGCGGGAATCGCAAACGACGGGAGAACCTTCGATACGCTGGGCAAGGCTTCTCAGGCCGCCGATTTCGACACAGCGCAGTCGATCATCAGCGCCGCCGGTCTGGGAGATCAGTGCACTATTCTCTGTTTCTTCCTGTGCATCTGGTGGCGTGTGTGGGTCTGCCGCGAATTCTGCGACGCTCCGGCGCCGATCTACAGCGGACCGGCCGCCATCGAGGAAGCGCGCAATTTCGCTCTCGCCGCGCGCCAACTGGCCACGTATCCGCGAGCCATCACAGACCTGGTGGACGCCGCGCTCAGCCGCAACACCGCAGTCTACCGCCAGATCGTCGCGCGTTTCAGTCTTGCGCCTTATTGCTGGCAGCTATGCGCGTGGGTCACCTCCGGCGTCTGCTTCGGATTCTGCATCCGCGTCTGCCCCCAGCCCGGTCAGTACCAGCCGCTGTTCACCCAGGTGGGAAATTTCGATATTTATACGCAAATCGATCCCGGCACGGGGCTCACCAACACAAGTCTCACGCCGACCGTCAACATGCCGTACGGCGGCGGACCGAAATTTGCTTTCTACAACGAGCTGCAGTTGGGCGGAACATGCCCGGTCTTTTCTCCCATCTCACCCGGCACCGCGATGCAGTTCCGTTTCCTTTATGCCGCCAGCACGACAACCCTCCCAACGGCGATCAACTCGTCGCAGACAACGATTACGGTTCCCGCGGGCGTCACCACTCCGGCCACACCCTTTAACGTCGCAGTCTGCAACTGCGCCTCCAATGGCGCCACCGGCGAAACCATGACCGTCACCGGCGTAGCAGGAACCACGTGGACCGTGACTCGCGGTGCCGACGGCACCACCGCTGCATCTGCTCCCGTCGGAGCGACCTTGCTGATCGGCCTCACTCCCATTACCGGACCGCTGGTCGATGTTCCGCTGCAAGTTGGCCAGCGCACCCTCAGCTGGCCGTCGAACGTCCTCGGCCTCGCCGGTGCTCCGGTGTCAACCTTCGAACCGGTCTATGTCGGCTACGGCACCGATCCAGTCGCTCCCTCGCTTGGGTCTACTTACACATCCCCGGCGCATTATCTTGAGCCTGACCCCGCTACCGGCTGGGTCCAGCTCGATCCGACCCTCCTGAGTCCGGCCATTACGCAGTTCCTCAACTTCGACACAACACAGGTCGTTGCCGGGGGCTGCTCGCTGACCACGCCGCCTTGCATTGGCGCGCCGGGCGGCGCTCCTGCCGGAACTGCCGCTTCCAACCCTGGAGCCGGTTCCAACCTGGCGATCATTTTCCAGGCGACGCGGCAGGGCTTTACCACGATCGACGACTCCAATTCCCTCTGCATGATTCACATCAACAACTGGAGCGAGGTCAACAATCTCTGGTTCACACAGTTCGCCACCGGCTGCTGCACGCCCATCGATTCGGCTCTTACGGTGCAGTTCACGGTCGATCATGAGGAGATGGCCGCGGGGGGGTGGTCGCTCGGCATCAATTCCTGCGCGATCGACGAGAATCTGACTCCGGCGACTCCGATCGTAGGCCCTCCTGTCACGACCGACGGCCGCGGGGGATATGGGCAGATTGACGTCGATACCAGCCTGTGGCCCAACTGCTCTTATCTGGTGACACTGGCCACACGGCCCGGGCTCACAACCGGTGTGGCGGACAGGGGCGCGATTGACAACAATCTGACCTTCGCCATCTGCAATCACGCCGGCACCACTCTGACCGCAGCCATCACTGCCACGCAGACCGGGATCAGCGTTGCCAGCAGCGCCGGATTTCCGGCGACGCCGTTCAACGCGCTGCTCCCCAGCACGGGCGAAATCGTCACTGTAAACGCCGTGGCGGGAACTTCGTGGACGGTGCTTCGCGGACAGGCCGGCACAACCGCAGCCGCGGCGGCGGCGGGAGCCACCGTCTCCGCTGGCTGAACACGAAACGGATCGGTGAACCATGGGCAGCTGGCTCCGATTGACTCTGGCCATCCTCGCTGTCTGGCGGGTCACTCACCTGCTGGCCAGCGAGGATGGTCCGGCCGACCTGATCGTGCGCTTCCGCGCCGCGCTCGGCGAAAGCTGGGCGGGCAAGCTGCTCGACTGTTTCTATTGCCTCAGCTTGTGGACCGCGGCTCCGGCGGCATTGTTCGTGACGCGCGATCCTATTCAGTGGGTGGTCTGCTGGCTGGCGATTTCGGGTGGCGCGTGCCTTGCCGAACGCGCTTTGCCTCAGAAGCAGGTCGCTTTTGTTGAACCTTTGCAATAAGGGAGATTTCGATCATGTGCTGCGGACAGAAACGAGCGCTGGTGACCAGCCCGAGCCAGCCGCGCCCCATACCTCGCCCCATGCCTCGCCCCATGCCTCGCCAGGCTGGCACCCTCGGCCCGCAACTGGGCTCATCCAGGCCGCCGGTCGCCGGCAACAGCGGAACCGGCCGGGTTGCGCCGGCGCTCGCCGGAGGGGCTACCGCTTATGCTGCCGCTCCCGGGCGCGAGCAGGCCACAACAGCATCCCCGCCCGCTCCACGGCCCGGAGACATTGCCGTGCGCTACCTCCGAGCTACCCCTGTTCGTGTCCGCGGACTGATTACGGGGCGATCCTACGAGTTCTCCGAGACTCAGAGATTAGCCCAGGTCGACCCGAAAGATGTTCCCGGGCTGTTGAGCACGGAACTATTTAGGCGCGGCTAGAGCAGTTCCCGAATGAATGTCGACTTTTTGTCGGAAGTGATCGACGCGGTCCAAATCGCTACTGGCAAGCGCGTTTTAAAGGAGAGAACCGCGCCTGTACGGAGAAGGCTGCCTATACGGTCTTCAAAGGGCCGACGACCTTGTAATGACTGAGGAGGATGCCGGTCGGCGTTGTTTTCGTGCTGAGGAGCTCGAATGTGCGTGGCGGCGTTCCTTCCATAAAGAAGCGTTTTCCTGTGCCCAACAGGACCGGATAGACGACCAGCAGGACTTCGTCCGCAAGCCCATGTTCGAGCAGCGGCGATGTCAGCGTGGAGCTACCCCAGAGGATAAGGTCCGGGCCGTCCTGTGACTTGATGCGACGAAGGCCCTCGACCAGGTCCGGTCCAACGGCCTGGAACGGGCCCCATTCAAGGCTGTCTGGCCTGTGGGTCACGACGTATTTCGTCGCAGCATTAAGG
This sequence comes from Acidobacteriaceae bacterium, assembly GCA_030037705.1. Taxonomy (GTDB): domain Bacteria; phylum Acidobacteriota; class Terriglobia; order Terriglobales; family Acidobacteriaceae; genus Telmatobacter. The sequence goes on from JASHQE010000093.1 coordinate 11,317, forward strand.
CGGTCCGCCATTGGACTGCTCGGCGCCTTTGGCCACAAGCCCGACCACGCATCGTAGGTGCGACGGCCAAGCAGCACATCGCACTTCTCGCCATGGGCGGCGACCAGGGCATCTCTGCCCGCCGGGGTCCGATAGGGCGTAGACCAGTCGCTGTAGGGAAAATTGTTTTCATCGGCGGAGTGCTGGATCACGCCATCCAGCGAGATATGTTCGAAAATTTTGAGCTTTCTCATTTACATCTCCGTGTCCTGAGATTGGAGTTTCTTTTCTGTTGGCATTGCGAGGGAATTTCCGCGGGGGGAATCTCTCCGCATGTTCGCGATGAACCCTACGCGCGAAGCACCGAATGGCGTATTGCTGTTTCGCCGAAATTGCTAGTTGGTAAACAGCAGAGACAAGTCTTTGTTCGAGCGATAAGATTACTCCCCGCAGGTCGGCTTACGGGAAGTGATGCAGTGGGAGGTTGAGCGGCAAACCGGGAACTACGTTCGAACCGTTCGGTGGTCGTGGGTCAGTTTGCGTAAACCCTTCCCTCAGGGGTTAAAACCCTCTCGAGTTTTGCGCCTTTTCGGCATGGCTGAAGCCATGCCCCTTCAAACTGATCCACTACCCGTTCGGTGCGGCTTTTTGCTGTTTATGAGGGGATAAGCGACAATAAAGGCGCTATGCCTTCCACCTCCCGCAGCTTCGAGCCGCCCTTTACCGATGTGCCCGGCGCACTGGCCGAGATTCGCGCCGGCCGCATGGTGATTGTAGTAGATGATGAGGATCGCGAGAACGAAGGCGATCTGACGCTCGCTGCGGAGCACGTGACGCCGGACAAGATCAACTTCATGGCGCGGTACGGCCGCGGCCTGATCTGCCTCACGTTGACCGAGGAGCGGGCCGACCATCTGCGGCTGTTTCCGATGACCCAGCAGAACTCGTCACGGTTCGGTACAGCCTTTACCGAGACCATTGAGGCCCGCGAGGGCGTAACCACGGGAATTTCGGCTGCCGACCGGGCACACACGATTCGTACGGCGATTGATCCGAAGGCGACGTATACCGACCTGGCACGGCCGGGGCACGTATTTCCGCTGCGCGCGCGCAAGGGCGGCGTACTGGTGCGCGCCGGGCAGACCGAGGCCTCTGTCGACCTGGCGCGGATGGCGGGCTTAAATCCATCCGGCGTGATCTGCGAGATCATGCGCGACGACGGCGAGATGGCGCGCATTCCGGACCTGATTCCATTTGCGCGGCAGCATGAGTTGCGCATTCTTACCGTCGCCGAGCTGATCCGCCACCGGCTGCAGCACGAGCGGTATATCGTTCGTGCGGGTGAAGCTCAGATTCAGACGCGGTACGGTGAGTTCCGGATGATTGCCTACGAGAGCGAGGTGACGGGCGGCGAAAGCCATATTGCCCTGGTGCGGGGCGACTTGTGCGCGGGCAACGCGTTGGAACAGCCAATGTCGGAGCAGCCAATTCTGGTGCGTGTGCACACGCGCTGCACGGCGGGCGATGTGTTTGGGGCCGACTGCCGGTGCCGCGAGATTCTGGACCAATCGATGCGCATGATTGCTGAAGAAGGTTGCGGGGTGGTGCTGTATCTGCACAATACCTGGCGCGGATTCGAGATCGACCGCTCGCCGGCGGATGCGTTTGGTCCGGAGGGAACAGCGGCTCCTGCGGGAGAATCCGCTCTCAGGATGGGACGGCTGGTTCTGCACCAGGAACTGCGCACGCGAGAGGGCTCGCAGGCGCGCACGGGGCGCATTCTGCGCGCGATCGGATTGGGTGGGCAGATTCTGTCAGACCTGGGGATTCGGCGGATAAGGCTGCTCTCGAATACGCCGATGCACATTCCGGCGCTCGAAGGCTTTGGCCTCGAGATCGTGGAGCAGGTGGCGATTTCGGTGGAGGAGTGCAGCCGGGTGTGAGGCGCTCTCGCCAGATTGCTTGAGATTGGTGCTTTCCCAGGTCTCCCGCCGCGGTCCGCCACGGCGGAAGACCCTTCGACTACGCTCAGGGCAGGCTCTGGGGCGCCCGACTGCAGCCCGATCATTCAAGCACTGTCATGTTGAGCGGAGTCCGCCGCGGCGGACGAAGCCGAAACATCTGCGGTTCGTCTCGCAGCTCCACGGACGATACGCTCATCGAAGATGTCAAAGCACCGTCGTTTCCAGCCTTGAGCTTCGCCAAGAGCAACCGCGGATCCTTCGGCTCGTCGCCGCGGCGACTCGCTCAGGATGACAGTGCTGGGGTGGGATTTGTGCTTTCCCAGGTCTTCCGCCGCGGCGGACAGATCTGGGGCACCCGGGGATCGATACGACAGCAGCAGCGCCGATGAACATCGTGCTCTCCCAGGTCTGAAAATCCAGACCTGGGGCACCCGGCACCCGGCTTTCACAGGCAGCCAAGGTTTGTGTTCTCCGATGCTCACATCAAAGTGTGGGAAAACGGAGTTCCTATTCTTCGCGCAATAGGATGAGCGGGTTGACGGCCAGAGCGCGGCGGGCTGGGATCCAGGAGGCCAGGAGGCCGAGCAGAAGCATGGTGGCGAGAACGCCACAGAGCACGATCGGATCCCGGGGCGTGGCCTGATAGACGATGTAGGCCAGCACGCGCGTAGCCAGGAGACCGAGCAGCAGTCCGGACACGGAGCCGACGGCGAGCAGGCGCAGCGCGCGTCCCAGAGCGGCGCGCAGGATTTCCTGCCTGCCGGCGCCGAGGGCGACACGAATGCCCAGTTCGCGCATACGCTTGCTGACGGCATAGGAAGCCATGCCGAAGACGCCGGTGATGGCCAGCATGGCGCCCAACAATCCGAGCACGCCGAGCGCCACGGTAGCGACGCGGGCGGCGAAGAGAGCGGAATCCATCTCATCGTTCCAGGTGCGAATCCTGAGCGGCAGGCTGGAATCGAGGCCGTGCAAAGCGTGGTCCATAGCTGCGGCCATCTCTTCGGGGTTGCGGTCGGAGCGGACCACGAGCCATGTATCGCTTTCCTGGTGCTGCTCAAAGGAGAAGAACATGGCCGGCTGCTGATCTTCAGTGAGCGTGCGGTATTTGCCGTCTTCCACCACGCCCACCACCTGGGCGCGCTTGCCGCCCCAGAATTTGAAGTGCCCGCCGACAGCCTTGTTCACCGATCCGAAGACCTTTACGGCGAACTTGCGGTTGACAAGGGCCACGGTCGGCGCCTGGTCCTTGTCATCGAAGGTGAGATCGCGGCCTGCGATCAGCCGGGTTCCCGCCGCTGCCAGATAGCCCGGCGAGATGTTGTAATCCATTGCGTCGGCGATCTCGTTGGTAGGCCGATAGTCGGTTGTGGCATCCGCGAAGACATCGGAGTCGCTGCCGCCCAGGCCCAGCGGAACCTGGCTGATGTAACCCGCGGCCGAGACGCCAGGGATGGAAGCCACTGCATCCAACATGCGGCGCTGCATCTGCGCGGATTGATCTTGGGTATAACCAGCCATTTGCAGATCGCTTTCGGCGACCATGGTGTTTTGCGGAGAGAATCCATAATCGCTGTGCAGCGAGCGGACGAGCCCTCGGACCGCGACCAGCGAGGACGTTACGAGCACTGCGCAGATGGCGATCTGCAAAACCAGGAGAATGTCACGCAGAGTCAACCGGCGCATGACGGCTGTGCCGCCAGAGCCGGCGCGGATCGTCTGCCAGGGATCGGCGCGCAGAATCTGACGAACGGGCACGATGCCGAAGAGCAAACCACTCAGCACGGCAAGGAGCAGCGCGACCGCATAGGTGCGCATATCGGGATTAATGGGCACGTTGATGGGGACATCGGGGATGGGCCGCCAGGCGCTGAGGGCGCGCAGGATGGCCACGCCCGCTGCCAGGCCGATGGCGCCTCCGGTTATGGAGAGGAGCATGGTTTCCGTCAGCAGTTGGCGCAGGATGAGCGTGCGGCGTGAGCCGAGGGCGAGGCGCACGGCCACTTCCTTGGCCCTGTCGGCGGCGCGCGCGGCAAAGAGGCTGCCGAGATTGGCGCACGCGGCGAGAAGAATGAGGCCGGCGAGCAGCATGAGGCCGGTCATGAAGGCGCGGGCCGGACCGCCAAGCAGGTCTCCGGCGAGACCCGGACGCGCAAGCGAGAATTTGATGCCATCATCCTCTGTCGGGTAGGTCTTGGCGAGCCATGCGCCGATGCGGTTGAGGTCCGACTGCGCCTCCGCAGGCGTGACGCCGGACCGCAGGTGACCCACGACCCAGAGCGAATGGCTGCTGCGCCACTGCAAGGAATCCTGGCCCATGATGATGGGCTGCTCGACGAGTGGAATCCAGAACGAGGGAGCGAAGAAAAGTTCGGTGCCGCGGAAATCCGGAGGGGCTACGCCGATGATCGTGAACGGATGCTTGTTGATCTGGATTACGCGGCCGACAATGCCCGGATCGCCGGAGAAGTGACCCTTCCAGTAGTCGTAGTTGAGAACGACATAGGGAGCGCTGTTTTTGCCGCGCTCGTCGGAGGCGTGGAAGAAACGGCCAAGCAACGGCTGAATGCCGAGAGCGTCGAAGTAGTTTCCGCTGGCCAGGTAGGGCCAGGCCGTGGAGGGATTCGAGCCGGTGTCGACTCCGACAGAACCCATGATCAAGGTTGCGATCAGGCTCTCGAAGGCGCGGTTATGGTCGCGCAGATCAAGATAGTCCAGGTAAGACTGCGAGGGAAACTGGAGACGCTGCACCATGTAAAGGTTCCCGGAGTTGGGCACGTTCACAGGGCGCAGGACCAGCGCGTTGAGCACGCCGAAGACAACCGAATTGGCGCCGATGCCGAGGGCCAGCGTGACAATGGCCGTGAGCGCAAAGCCGGGCGACTTCTTCAACTGCCGGATAGAGAACTTCAGATCACTGAACATGGCACCACTCCAATACGCGGGGCGTTGCTGAAAGTTCCAGCACGCGGCGTGCCAGGCAAGGGGAGCCGTAAAACTAAAGAAATGCGCCAGGCGTAAAAGAGATGCGGTGTTCGTTTATGGCCAAATCTGTCCGGAATCGCACACGCGTGCGCATCGCCGAACGTCGGGCACCCGGGATTGGCTTTCCCACTCCTTCGGCTGGAGAACGTGGAAAGAATGGGGCACGGAAAAGATGGCATCCGGCGGTCTTCCCTTGCGCGCGCTGGCTATAGCAGTTCCAGGATTGCTGTACCTCCGAGGCACAAGACCTGAGTCGACCCGACCCCAAGGAGGGACAACCTAAAGCCATATCGACATATAGCCCGATAACCTATGGACAAAATGAGCAAGTGTTCCATTGAATGCGTGCGGCACGAAACGAACCGCGGATGTTTCGACTCCGTTGGGAGCAAAGAACGCTCCCAACTTTGCTCAACATGACAGTGCTTGACTCACTTTTCAGTAACTTAGAGTTGGTCTATATGTGGATATCGCCTAGGGCAAAGCTGAATCGAGCACATTGATCCTGGAACTGCTCTAACGGGCGTACGAGAAGGTTCCGCACAGGTCCGTCGACTTGGCGAGAGCATCTGTCGTCATCACCGGCATCTCGGACCCTGAAAAAAATGCGATCTGCAAGGTGTGGCCGACGGCGTATGTGGCCATCCACTGTGTGTCATCGGAGCCGCAGAGCGTGTTGTGATGAAGAAACCGCTTGGAACCGGGAATATTCAGCCGGTATAGATTGCCGGATCCGCCCGCAACGGCTTCCGAGTCAAAAACCGCCAGGACCTCCGCGCTATCCAGCCTGCGGATCTGCGCAATCGTAAATCCAGAGAGGTTGATCGTCAGCTTGGTTTGAGAGATGGAGATATCGCCGGTGATGGCCTTCGCATTGGTGCTGGCGGCGCTCCAGCTTCCGGTGTCTTGCGCGACGCTGCGAAGGGAGCCCATGAGCACCAAACTCATTGCCGCGAAGAGCAATATTTGTCTCGTTATCCTTTTGAGCATGGCTTTTTGGGCTGTTGAGCAACCGGAAGAACGCAAAGCTGAAAGCGGGTCCAAACTACCAGCCGAGCACATACGCAAAGATGAGCGGCGCGACGATGGAGGCATCGGACTCGATGATGAACTTGGGCGTGTGCTCGCCAAGCTTGCCCCAGGTGATCTTTTCATTGGGGACGGCGCCGGAGTAGGAACCGTAGCTCGTGGTCGAGTCAGAGATCTGGCAGAAATAGGCCCAGAGGGGCACGCTTTCGCGCTGCAGGTCCTGGTGGAGCATGGGCACGACGCAGATGGGAAAGTCGCCCGCGATGCCGCCGGCGATCTGGAAAAAGCCGAGCGGAGTTTTCGCGGTAGTGGCCGTGTACCACTCGGCCAGCTCCATCATGTACTCGATGCCGGTGCGGACCGTGTGCACATTTTTTACGTCGCCGGAGATGCAGTGGCCGGCGTACATATTGCCCAGCGTCGAGTCTTCCCAGCCGGGAACGAACATGGGCAGGTTTTTTTTTGCGGCGGCCAGGAGCCAGCTGTTCTTGGGATCGATCTGATAAGACTTCTTGAGCTTGCCGGAGAGCAGGATCTTGAAGAAGAACTGATGCGGGAAAAAATGTTCGCCGGACTTGTCGGCACGGACCCATTCTTCAAGGATTTCATTCTCGATGCGCCGCATCGCTTCCATCTCAGGGATGCAGGTGTCGGTGACGCGGTTCATGTGGCGCGAGAGCAGCTTGGCTTCGTCGGCGGGCGTGAGATCGCGATAATGCGGAACGCGCTCGTAAAAGTCATGCGCGACGAGGTTGAAGACGTCCTCTTCGAGATTGGCGCCGGTGCAGCAGATGCCATGGATCTTGTCCTGGCGGATCATTTCGGCCAGCGAAAGCCCCAGCTCTGCGGTGCTCATGGCGCCGCCGATGGTGACGAACATCTTTCCGCCCTGGGCGAGCAAGGCATTGTATCCGTTCGCCGCATCCACAAGCGCGGCGGCATTGAAATGACGATAGTGATGCTTGATAAAAGACGTGATGGAAGACATGACTTTGCGAAAACTCCAATCACTAAGCTAGCATACGAGTTTCGCAGGAATGTGAATGGCGGAGAACAGGGAGCAAACCGCGTGGCTTAGTGGCGACTGCGCATCAAACGCGCCAGGTGTCGGCGCGCCAGTTTTTGATTCGTTCCTTGATCTGCTTGCGGTTGAGCTTTTCTTCGAGGGCCTGTTTGGCGAGCGCGACCACTTCGTCGTCAGAGGCAAAGCGCAGGCCGATCAACTGGTCTTCCGTGAGGCGGAGGACCTGTGCATGCCATTCAGCCGGCGCCAGAGCTTGCAGACGCAGCCGCTCTTCGAGGCGAATCACACGGTCTTGCACTCTGAGCGGGTACAGCCGGATTTTGAGATACGGCACGATGACCGCGATAGAAAGCACCACCAGCCATTCCGTATAGAAGCTGGGGTGGTGCGCCGCGTAGATCATGGCAACAATCAGATTGATGAGATACAGAGAAGCCCCAAAGATGTGATACGGGGGATCGAATCGGGCGTGTTTCTTAAAATTCTGAGGAGCTTGTTGACTCATTGGCCTTGACTTCTTTCAGGCCGGATTGGGCTCCCGTTATGCTGACGGGAACGACGCCGGGGGCCTGTGCACCTGCGATGGCCGGATTTTGCTCCGTCGCCCCCGTCTGTGTCAACGCCGTTAGAGTCTCCGGTCCCAGAACCTGGGGATGTTTGGGAATCAGGTGGAAACGGCCGCGCACGAGATAGTCCACAAAGAGTCCGCCGGCAAGATACGGGTTCATGATGGTAATCGGAATTGCGTAAACCGTAGTGACAAAGGATTCATCGATGCCCTTGTTGGGATGGCTCAGACGCCGGTAGCCGGGAACCTGAGGAATTTCAAAGACAGCAAGCCCGGTTTCAGGATGCTTGTGTCCGTACCGCGCCAGCTTGTAGGCGATCTGCTTGGGCGTAGTCATGCCGGCGTCGGGGAAGAAGCTGCGCTTGAATGTATGCGGGAAATAGGAGTTCAGAATTTCGCGCGCGAAGTCTGCGCAATTCGAAAACAGGAGATCGAAGTTGGAGTGGTTCGGTCCGGCATTCAAGCGCGTCATGAGGGCATAGTCTTCCGCCGCAGTCGTATTAAAGCGGAAGGCATAGATGCGCCGTTCGTAGGTCACGCCGACGAGCTGGGTCCATCCGCCGTGGACGATGCTGCCAGGTGAGAGGGCTGAGCCCAAATTCAACAGATGTGCCTCGCGATAGCGGTCGCGGAGACGGTCCACAAGCTCGCGGTCGACATGCTGCGGCACATCGGCGGCGTTTTCCACGGAATAGAGATAGGGGATAAGGGGGATGGCTACCCAGTCATAACCGTCGATGCCCTGGTAACGCGCAATCACTGAACCCATCTCGCCGGGCTGACAGGGACGCAGTTTAACCGGTGTCTCAGCGCAGATGCGCTCGAAGTAGATGGCATTGTGCCCGGTGGGATTGAGGGCTCCGAAGAAACCATATGGTTCTTCCATCAGCAAGGCGGCCTGGGCCTGAACACGGATGGAGCAAAGCGCCGCCAATCCGATGAGAGCAAATGCTGTTCTGCGTATCACGCGCATAAAAAGCACCAGTTCCCTCGAACTCAGATGCGTCTCCTCTCTTCAGAGTATGCCTTAACTTTCTCAGAGATCCGGTTAATAACGAGATTCGTGTTGAACCAATCAGATCAGAAGACGCGCAAATTGCTGACGGGGTTAGCTGCGTAGTTGCTTCGATGTGCCGTTATAGGCTCAAACACGGATCGCTTGGGAAAGTTGCGCGGTTATGTTGGAGGTGATTGTGGATAAACGCTGCGCAATCAACGAGCAGATGGGGGACCATGCGATTCGGTGCAATGGAGAGGAATTGCCGGCTTCGCCGTTTACGTCCGTGCCGTAGAGCCATTTGGAACGGGGACGATGATGGTGGTTTCCTGCACTTCGATGAGGCCGGAGCCGGTGCGCTTTTCAAGCTCGGGCAGGATGGCGTCGACTTTTTCGCGCGTTTCGATGAACTCGATTTTGATGGGAAGATAGTCGGAGATTTCGAGGATGTGCGCGCTGTGGATGCGATGCGCGGCGCCAAAGCCGGCCACGCCCTTGAGGACGGTGGTTCCGGCGATTCCGCTGTGAAAGAGGAAGTCGAGAATGCTGGTGTAGACGGGGACGCCGTGATGCTTGGCTCCGTTGCTCAGGTAGAGTGTGACTTTGACGGCCTTTCCTGTGGTGAGCATACATTTCTCCGTAGCGAGCCCATTGCCCGCAAACATTATGCTGCCTTTTTGAGAATCGTGCGCAGACCGATGTGTTTTACAGCAGATCGGCGAGGGCGGTTCCGGCCCACGTGGCGGCAAGACCGAGAATGAGGCTGCCTACCGCATAGAGGCCGGCCAAAAAGAAGGCTCCCGAGCGCAGCGTGGAGAGCGTCTCCCACTCGTAAGTAGAGAACGTGGAGTAGGCGCCGATGAAGCCAATGGGAATGAGAAATCGCCACATGGGATTCAGGCCGGCCCTCTTATCCATGAAGGTAATTGTGAAGCCGATTACGAGGCAGGCCGAGAGGTTGATGATGAGAGTGCCGTAGGGGAACCGGACTCCTATGCGGCCTGAGACCGTGGAGCCCACCCAATAGCGGGCGGCTGAACCGAGCGCGCCGCCAAGAGCAATCAAAAAATATTTCAGCAAGGACGTTCCTCCTCTCAATCAGGCCGTACTGGCGCCATTAAGTTCGCGCATACGCGGAAACACAGCCAGCTAGAGCCGCTTTTCGCTCTGATTTGTCAGGGATCGCGCCGGGGAGCATGACTCCGCGACAGGATTCCCTGTCAGGAGTCATCATCTGTCCGGCCTATGAGAAGGACAGCGGTTTAAACGGCGTCAGAATCAGGCGCCGTTGGGTGAACTCCTTCACCCTTGAGCAGTTCTATTACACGATTGAGGCCGGGCCTCTGTCAACGGGACCGGCGACCGAGGAGAAGTGGTCTGGACTGAATCGGGTGGCCGGATGGATTTCTGCCTTGCAGACACTACGGAGGGGTGGGGGCGATGCCATAAAATGCTGCCGAGGGTTTCTCCACATGATTCGTGCTTCTAAGGCATCTCGCTGTACCTGTGTGTTCTCGTTGGCGCTTCTTCTTACGGCGCTGTTCTGCGCAGCCCGGACTTTTGCTCAACGCGGTTCCGAGTTTGCCAAGGCCACGGCACTTCTGCCGCCTGATTCCCAGGCGATCGTCGAGCGGCTCGGCAGTTTTCATGAGCTGCCGGACGGAACCTGGAAGACGCACGGCGGCGACCTGGCCCACGGCGAAGATGTGGACCTGGATGACAGCAGTTGGCAGACGATTGCGGTGAATGCGCAGGCTCCGAATGAGGCCGTGTGGTTTCGCCAGACCTATCAGATTCCGGACACACTGAATGGATACGACCTGACCGGCGCGCGGGTGTGGTTCCAGTTTCACGCCGACGCCAATGGTCCCATGCCGCAGATTATCTACTTCAACGGCCGGCGCGCGGCGATGGGCGACGACCTGGAGCCGATTGTGCTCTTTGACAAGGCCAGGCCCGGCGATAAAGTGACGGTTGCTGTCAAGCTGCTGCACACCGTGGATGTAAAAAGGTTTCGCGGCGCAACGCTGGAGATCGATTTTCCCGAGAACCGGCCCAATCCCGAGGATCTGCGCGAGGAGCTGCTTTCAGCGGCAGTGCTGATTCCATCGCTCGCGCCGGGCGATGCTGCGAAGACAGCGGCGCTGGAGAGCGCGATCCACGCTGTCGATCTGAGCGCGCTCGATGCGCATGACCAGGGCAAATTCGATGCCAGCCTGATCGCGGCCGAGGCGCAGCTTGAAGCATTGAAGCCGCTGGAGTCGCAGGCGACGTTTCACCTCACCGGCAACGCGCATATCGATGCGGCGTGGCTCTGGCCGTGGACCGAGACTGTGGATGTGGTGAAGCGCACCTTTGGGACGGCGCTGCAGTTGATGTACGAGTATCCCGGCTATACCTATACGCAATCGGCTGCGGCCTATAACGAGTGGCTGGCGCAGAAGTATCCGGACATGAATGAGGAGATCAAGCAGCGCATCCAGGAGGGCCGCTGGGAGATCGTGGGCGGCATGTGGGTCGAGCCTGACCTGAACATGCCGGACGGCGAGTCGCTGGTGCGGCAACTGCTGGTGGGCAAACGGTGGTACAAGCAGGCGTATGGCGTGGACGTGCGCGTGGGCTGGAATCCGGACTCGTTCGGATACACGTGGCAGCTTCCGCAGATCTACAAGAAGAGCGGCGTGGACTACTTCGTGACGCAGAAGATGGCGTGGAACGACACGAACCAGCTTCCCTTCAAGCTGTTCTGGTGGGAATCGCCGGATGGATCGAAGGTGCTGGCGTACTTTCCGCATGATTACGTGAACACGACGCTGAATCCGGTAAGGCTCTCGGAGGATTTGAGTATCGCCCGCGAGCACTCGCCGGGAATGCTCGACATGATGGACCTTTACGGCATCGGCGACCATGGCGGCGGTCCTACGCGCGCGATTCTTGACGAGGGATTCCGGCGTGCTTCGCTTGGCCACGTGAACCCGAAGTACGAGTTCGGCACAGCGCAGTCGTACTTCTCCACGGTCGAGAACCAGATTGCGCCGGACAGCCCGACGTGGAATTACCAGTCCATTGCGAAAGGCTATAAGGCCCCACCTGTGGTTGACGGCAAGGTCTCGATTCCAACATGGGACGCGGAGCTTTACTTCGAATATCACCGCGGCGTGTTCACCACACAGGCTAGGCACAAGCACAACATGCGCACCGCAGAAGAAGAGGTGCTGAACGCGGAGAAGTGGTCGTCGCTTGCCTGGCTGGATGGCAAGAGCTATCCCGGCGCGGAGCTGACGGAAGATTGGAAGAAGGTGCTTTTCAATCAATTCCATGATCTCGCCGCAGGCTCGGGCATTGGCGTGATCTACAAGGATGCGCAGAAGGATTACGACGTGGTGCGCTGGTCGACGAACGAGATCAGTGCGGACGCGTTGAAAACGGTTGCCGAGCGTGTCGACACGAAGGGTGAAGGGATTCCGGTGCTGGTCTACAATCCGCTGGGCTGGGAGCGATCCGGCGACGTGAGCGTGCAGGTGCAACTGCCGGAGCCCAGCAGCTCGGTGGAGATTCTCGATCCGGCCAGTGGGCCCATTGCACCTGAAGACGCATCGATCGACGCGAAGACCGGCGTGGCCAATCTCACCTTCCATGTCTCGAATGTTCCGGCGCTTGGCTACAAAGTTGTGCGGGTGGTCTCGGGCAAGCACGGCGGCGCAACGGCGGCGGCCACGGCAACCGATCAGGGTGGAACGCTGCAGTTGAGCGATCACGATCTGCGCGTCACAGTCGATAAAAAGAGCGGCTGCATGACGAGCATCCAACTGGCTGGATATGAGGCGCTGGCCAAGGGTGGGTGCGGCAACGAGCTGCAGGCCTTCAAGGACACGCCGAGGGACTACGACGCGTGGAATATCGATCCCGGCACGCTGGACGAGACGCCGTCGCTCCTTGACTCGGCTGATTCGGTCGAGCTGATCGAGGCCAAGTCGGCGCATCCGGCGATTCGCGTGACGCGAACCTGGCAAAGCTCGAAGTTTGTGCAGACGATTACGATTCCGCCGGGCTCGGGTGAGGTCGACGTGGATAATGAGATCGACTGGCATGAACGCCATGTGCTGCTGAAGGCCGCTTTTCCGCTCGCCAACACGAGCGACTTTGCCACCTACGAGATTCCTTATGGCGAGATCGAGCGGCCGACGACGCGCAACAATAGTTGGGAGAAGGCGCAGTTTGAGGTTCCGGCGATGCGCTGGGCCGACCTGGGCGACGCGAAGCATGGCTTCAGCCTGCTGAACAAAGACAAGTACGGTTATGACGCGGCGGGCAACGTGCTCCGGCTTTCCCTGCTGCGCTCGCCTACATGGCCCGATCCCGACGCCGACCAGGGACATCATCACTTCCATTACGCGCTGTATCCCCATGCGGGAACGTGGAAGGACGCGCTGACGGTTCGCCGCGGATGGGAGTACGACTACTCGCTGAAAGCGGTCGTGACAACAGTGCACGGCGGCTCGTTGCCGGTGCAGCACTCTTTTGCTGCGGTCGAACCGGAGGATGTGGTGCTGACGGCGGTGAAGAAAGCGGAAGATGCGAATGCGCTGATCTTCCGCGCCTACGAGTGGGCCGGCAAGAACACAACAGCGGAGTTTCATGTGCCGCCGGGCGCGACCAGTGCGACGGTCACCAATCTCATGGAAACGCCTGAGGGCAGCCCATTGGAGACCGCCGGCGACACAGTACACGTGCCGATCCATCCGTATGAGATTCTGACGATCCGCGTGGATTATCCGGAGAAACAGTGAATAGGGAATAGTGAACAGGGATCAGGGGACAGGGAACGGAGAACGGGAACTGACCACTGTTCACTGTCCCCTGTTCACTGGTTTGCTACTCTTATAGCTGAGAGACAAGGAGTTGAAGGATGAGCATCAGTTCCCCGTTTGTTGTCGTCCCGGTCATCATTGCTGTCTTTTTCGCATCGATCCTTTTTGCCACCAGCAGCAAGGAAGACAACGGTCATTCGAACCACTGATTGGCCCGGATGGCGGGAACATTTGGGCAGAAGCCGGCGTAGAAGTAAGGCGTGAGGGCGATTGCCATGAAACGGAATCCCGCATGGAATTCGACGCAAAAGAAAATCTTCAGCCTGACCGGCTTCTTCGCCGGTTTGGCTCTGGCCGCAAGCCTCGCCGGCTGCAGGGTGCATGTCGAGAAGGGCGCCAATGGCGAGGATAAGAACGTTCAGGTGGAAACGCCTTTTGGCGGCGTCCACGTGCATACCGACCAGACGACGGCGGCGGATCTCGGGCTGCCGGTCTATCCCGGCGCGCAACTGGAAAAAGGGGACGACCAGCACAAATCGGCGGATGTTCACGTCGGATTTGGCGAATGGGAACTGCGCGTGCGCGCCGTTTCCTATGACACACCAGACAAACGCGATAAGGTTGTAGATTTTTATAAGAAGGCGCTGGGCCGCTATGGCGATGTGATTGTGTGCCAGGGCAATGCGCCGGTGGGCGCGCCGACTTCTACGTCAGAGGGACTCACCTGCAACGACGAGAAAAAAGTCAAAGTAGATTCGGGTGATTTCCATTCCGGCGAAGGCGATTTTGAATTGAAGGCCGGCTCCTTGCGGCACCAGCATATAGTCGGCTTCGAGAACTCCAAAGACAGTGAGACCCGCTTCGCCCTGGTGGCGCTTGATCTGCCGGCGGGGATGGATGGTAACGCGGGGAAGAGCGATTAGATGAGCGCCTTTCCTGGGCTCCCGCCGCGGTCCGCCACGGCGGACGAAGTCGAAACATCTGCGATTCGTCTCGCAGCTTCACGGACAATACGCGCATCAAAGATGTCAAAGCATCGTCGTTTCCAGCCTTGAGCTTCGCCAAGAGCAACCGCAGATTCCCCCTTCGGCAAGCTCAGGGCGGGCTTTCGACTCGTCGCCGCGGTGACTCGCTCAGGATGACGGTGCTTGGGTGGGGATTTGTGCTTTCCCAGGTCTCAAAATCGAGACCTGGGGCACCCGGCGGCGAACCGCGAACTGCAGCAACGAAAACAGAATCGGCTTGACCAAAATGGGCCACGATGGCGCCTGTGAGTCGCATCTTTCGATGGAACTCACGGAAGGCGCGGGTTCTCCGGCAGTTCGTCGGTTTTGTGCACAGGTCCATCGAGAATCGGCTTTGTCAATCCTGCCAGATGCGGAGACCGCACGCCACCGATATCGAAGACAACAACCTGGTTCCAGCCTGTGTGCAGCCACGGTCCCGGCACATAGAGCGTGTCCTGGGGGCCGATATTCCAGTAGCGGCCGATCGCGTGCCCATTGATCCATACCGCGCCTTTGCTCAAGCCGCGCACATCCAGAAACGTATCGCCGACGCTTTCAACGCGAAACCGGCCGCGGTAAAACGCAGGCCCATGGCTCGGCGCGCCGCGATGAAAGTGCATGGCGCTGAAATCAGTCATGGGCAGGATGAAGACCTGCCATCCGGACAGGGGTTTGCCGTCGAGCGTTACGCTTTGCGGCGCGCCTTTTTGCGCTTGCCTCATCATGCGCGTCGAGTTGATGCGGCCATCGTTTTCAACAAGAATGTCGAGAGTCGCATTGTGCACATTGTTGTCGAGCGGGAGCGAATCCTGATTCAACCGCCGGTCGAGCGTACCGATGAGCTTGCCATCCAGGTAGATTCGGGCGTAGTCGTTCAACGCCGGGATGGCCAACGTACCGTGCGCTGCGCCCTTTAATTGTGTGCGGTAGAGGATAAAGCCGTAGGCCTGGCCGTACATCTCCATGGCTTTGGCCGTATCGGAACTCACGGCTTCCGGCAGATTCTTCCAAAGCGATGCGCTTTCAGTCAGCGTAAAGGGAGGCACGGAAATCACCGGTGGCGGCTGCGGCACCGGTGGAAGTTCGTGACCGGCGTACTTCGCGTAGACCTTGCGATATGCGTAATATTTTGGCGTCGGATGGCCGGCTTCATCGAGCGGCGCGTCGTAATCGTAGCTGGTCACATCCGGCATGTAGCTCTGGTCGGTCCAACTGGCGCCGCTCATGAAGCCGAAGCTTGTGCCGCCATGGAACATATAGAGATTGAGCGACGCGCCCCGGCTCAGGATGGTTTCGAGATCGGCGATCTGCGGCGCGATGGGCCGCGTCTGATGCGGCTGTCCCCAATGGTCGAACCAGCCCGGCCAGTATTCGGCGGCAAACAGCGGCTGGCCGGGGCGCATCTGTTCAAGAAAATCCAAAGCCTGCGCCGCGTGCCCCATACCGAAGTTGACGGCCGCGTACGTGTCCGGCAGCGAACCATTCTTTTCGCCGCGCGTGGGATTTGTGGTGAACAGAAGCGCATCCGTGAATCCGGCTTTTAAAAAAATGGCGCGCAGATGCTTCAGATATTCCTGGTCTGAGCCGAAGTCGCCATACTCGTTTTCCATCTGGACGGCGATAATCGGGCCGCCGCGGCCAATCTGGTACGGCGCTGTCTCCTCGCCAAGCTTCATCAGCCATTGCTCTGCGGGAACCATGAAGGCCGGATCGTTGGAACGCAGCGCAGTTTCCATCTTCGGATCAGCAAGAAGCCATGCGGGAAAGCCGCCAAACTCCCACTCCGCGCACGAGTACGGACCAGCGCGCAAGATGACGTAGAGCCCTTCCTGCTGCGCCTCGCGCAGAAACTCCGGCAGATCGGCATTCTCGCTAAAGTTCCACACGCCCGGTTCCGGCTCATGCACGTTCCAGAAAACGTAGGTCGCGATGGTATTCAAGCCCATCGCCTTGGCCATTTCCATGCGGTTGCGCCAGTAGGCGCGCGGAATCCGCTCATAATGAATTTCGCCGGAGAGAATCTGAAACGGCTTGCCGTCGAGGAGGAACTGATTGCCTTGCATAGTGAACGAGCGGCGCTGTTCCTCGGGCTCCAGATAAGCCGCCAGTGGCGAATGCGCAATGCGGAGCGCGGCCACAACACACTGCGCATTCTGCTCGGCGCCTTCGGCGCTCGTGTGCGTGTGGTCTTTGGGAAAGAACACGGCGGCCTTTGCCGGCCCCATTGCCTCCAGCCGGTCAGCCTCAACGGTCGCCATGTCGATATACGCTACGTGCTCTTCCGCAGCAAGCTGCCGCAATTCGGCATCGTATCCCATATCGCGCTCGATATGCGATTTGCCGTCAGGTCCGTTCGTCCAGATGCTGCGGATCGTGAGTGAAAGCAGCAGGGGCGTGGCGCGTTTGGCACGTGCATCGGCGATATATTTGCGCATATACCAGCCATAGGTGTGCACGGTCTCGACGCGGCCATCGGGCAGTGTTACATCCTGGGTCTCGTCGCCAAGGCCCTTCAAGGTGCCCCGCGCTTTCGGGCCGCTTAATTCGCCGCCGTCGTTGTGCCCCATCTGCAGCAGCACAGAATCGCCCGGCTTCATCTCGGCAAGCACGCGGTCCCATGCGCCTGAACGGATATAGCTCCTGCTGCTGGTTCCGGCGATGGCGCGATTGGCCACGTTGATACGAGTGGTGTCGAAGGAATGAGCAAGATGGTCGCCCCATCCCAGGTCTGCCTGATTGCGGGCTGTCGAGTCGCCGACAATGAACACGGTGTGCAATGCGGGATTCAGCGGGACGGCTGAAGCCGCGGAAGTCTGTGGCGGCGTAGGTGGAGGCTCAAGAGAGTTGGCGTTTACACTTTGCCCGGATGCACTCACTTCAGCGAACAGAAATAGGGAAGTGAAAAGACCAAGCGCCGCCAGCGGGCAGCTTCTGTGAAACATCGGCAATACTCCGCAGAGGACTGACCTCTGAAACAGCAGGCAATCTGCCCTGGACAGTATATCTTCAATGAAAATCTTTCCCCTATTGGTACTCCCGTGAGCCGTTCTTATCTCGCTTGGTTGGGCGCGCCTCTTAGCAAGCTCTCGAAAAATTCGAGTCAAAATGGCCCGGAAGACGCAATGCATATCGAGCAGGACCATCTATTCTTTCTTATTCATTGATGACTATAAATAAATGTAAATAATGGACTTATATCCAAAAGACTCTGGTTTCCGCACTTGGTGTATGGGCTGCAGTTCCAATCGCAAGCACATAATCTGAATTGAAAATTTTTTTCTATTGACAATCAAGATCGTGAGTGCATTAAATTCTTGGCTGGGGTCGCTGTCACGTCAGTTCGATCCTGCAAAATGCCGTCTGCAATCGGGCCTACGGTTCGTTTCACAAGAGCATCAGCACTGCATGACATTCAAGGAGGTCTATCCACATGCGCAGTTTGATTACGTTTTCCTACACCCTCGGCTCGCTCAAGAGGGGGTACGGCGGTTGGGTAAAACCAGCGGCGGTGCT
Organism: Acidobacteriaceae bacterium; assembly: GCA_030037705.1. Classification (GTDB taxonomy): domain Bacteria; phylum Acidobacteriota; class Terriglobia; order Terriglobales; family Acidobacteriaceae; genus Telmatobacter. The sequence continues at coordinate 29,194 of JASHQE010000093.1, forward strand.
GCTGGCACTGATCATCGGTCTGGGAGGGATGGGGGTCCGGTCCGCCGCGCAGACAGCCGGCGAAGGTTCTATCCAGGGCACGGTCACGGACAGCATGGGCGCCGTCATCTCGGGCGCTAAAGTGGTCGCGACCAACGTTGCTACTGGAGTCTCAACAACGCAGCCCACGACCTCTGAGGGCGTGTACGCAATCCAGCCGCTGATTCCGGGCACATACACGATCACAATCTCGGCGCCTGGATTCAAGTCCTTTACGCAGGAGAAAGTGCTCGTCAATGCCATGCAGGAGGTGGGGTTGAATGCCAGACTGGAGCCAGGCCAGGCGACGCAGACCGTAACCGTAACCACAGCGCCTCCTGAACTGGATACGACGAATGCGGTGCTGGGCGCTACCATGGCCACCAGCGACTATACGAAGTTGCCGGTCATGCTCCAGGTCGCCGGCTCATCCGGATTGCAGCAGCGCGACATCACGCAGGTTTCCAATCTGATGCCGGGCGCACAGGTTCCACCGGGAGGCCGGTCGTCGATCGTCAGCGGTACCGCGCAGCGACTTGGCGAGGTGTACATCGACGGCTTGCCGACTACCGATATCAGCCAACAGGGCGACAACCGGCCCGTCTACAACGTCATCCCTCTCGAATCCATCGATCAGGTGCAGGTCATCACCAGCGGGTTCTCCGCCGAGTATCAGGGCGCGGGAATGGAAAACTACAGCCTCGCGTCGGGCGGAAACCAGTACCACGGGGCGCTCTTCGAATACGACCGTAATACTGTCTTTGACGCCTGGAGCTTCTCGGCAAAGCCGGGCGGTTCCAACACGGAAAAGGCGATCGTGAACGGTGTGGTAACCACGGTGCCGGGACCCAAGACGCCCGAGCATCAAAATGAATACGGGTTCAAGATTGGTGGTCCCATCAGGATTCCACATTTCTTCAACGGACACGACAAATTATTCTTCTTTGCCAGTTACGATGGATTCCAATCGTTTGAAGGCGTGAATCCCATCGCCAATACCGTGCCGACGGCGAAGATGCGCAACGGCGATTTCTCCGAGCTGCTTGCAGCCAATGGCGGTCCGGGATACACCATCTACGACCCGACTACATTGACCTGTCCAACCCCTGGGACCTGCACGCGCCAGCAATACGACTACAACGGACAGCCCAACGTGATCCCGCCGGGCGAGCTATCTGCCATCTCGCAAGCGATGATGAAATGGCTGCCGCAGCCGCAGGTCACCACGACATCGACCGGAGCTCCTGCAATCACCAACAACATCCTCGCGGGAATTCCGCAGGGGTATCACAACTGGCTCTACTCATTTCGCTTCGATTACGACATCTCCTCGAAGCAGCGGCTCTCCGGCGCTGTAACCGGCGGCAACCGCCACGCCGTTCCCTTCACGTCAACCAGCACGCCGGGCATTCCCGTCTTGCCCTATTTGGATGACACGACAAACACCGTCGCCGGCCACTTCGCCGAACTTGAGGATTCGTACACCATCAACTCTCACCTGGTAAACCAGGTCAAGTACGGCTTTCTCAATTTTGGCGGCCCTCCGGTGATGAACGCATCGGAAGGAATCAGTGGATATGGCGGCTCCAACTTTTTCAGCGGACTTCCAGCAGGCCAGGCTTCAGAGGACTTTCCCTCGAGCACTTTCTCGGGTTCGAATGAGCCAACGGGATGGGGCGCACAGGCGAGCACGACCACGGTGAATCAGACCTATGAGGTGGTGGACAACCTGGCGTGGGTCAAGGGCAAGCACGCCATGACCTTCGGCTTCCAATACCAGTGGCTCGAGGATCAGAGCGACAGCTTCGATGGCTATTCGAAGCCGGTCTCCAACACCTGGAGTACGAATGAAACCGGCCAGATCAGCGGCACCTCGTACGCTGGCAACACGGGATACTCGTTCGCCAGCTTCATGATTGGCGCAGTAAATGCTTCGGGACTGACTGTGCAACCGTTTTCTGTTGAGGGTGGACGGTATCACACCATGTCGCCCTACTTCCAGGACGATTACAAAGTGAATTCGAAGCTGACCCTGAACCTGGGCCTGCGCTGGGATTGGATGCCGACCTTTACCGAGGTGTTGAACCGCTGGTCGTTCCTCAATCCTAATATCAACAACCCGATCACAGGGAATCCAGGTGCGCTGCAGTTCGCCGGCAATTATGGCGGCGCGGGAGTGAGCTGCAATTGCTCGTCGCCAGTCCATAACTATTTCAAAAATTGGGGACCGCGCGTTGGATTTTCCTATGCTGTCAACAACAAGACCGTCGTGCGCGGAGGGTTCGCTACTCTCTATACCCATGCCGGTGGCGTGGGTGGCGCAGGCGGCGCGGGCACGGGAACGGGGAACAACGGTTTCAGCAGTACAGTATCGTTTACCGATGGCCCTGCGGGCCCTCAGGCGGCACCGGCCTTCTGGCTCAACAGTGCCTCCGCCACCGCCTTTGGCGCGTACGGATACACGGCCAACAGCAATATCGGCGGGCCCGGATATTCTCTGCCGGCTCCAGCGGCGATCAGCTCAATCAGCCAGGGACTTCTCACCGGGTACTTCCTTTGCAGTTCCGCGACAGCCAGCTATCCGCAATGCAACGGGGTCGCCAGCGGAGGCTTTGGCGGGACAGGATCGGCCATCCCCTATGCCGATCCGTATCTCGCGGGCCGCGCTCCGGAGATCCAGTTCTGGAACTTCGGCATCGAGCGCGAGTTGCTTCCGGACCTGAGGATCAACGTGAACTATGCCGGTTCGGAGAGCCATTTCCTGGCCGGCGCCAGCAATATCCGCGGACTGCAATCGGGCGAGCTCAATCCGCAGTGGTTCGCCCTGGGAACGAACCTGAACAACCCCGCGACGGCCGCCAATGTCGCCGCCGCACAAACTGCAAGCGGCCTGACGCTCCCCAACTATCCTTGGTATCAGGCCGCGGCTGCGGTGAGCACCAAGGCAACCATCGAACATATGCTCACATGGATGCCGCAATTCGGCGGCTCGACGGATACCTGGGGTGACGTTGCCAACTCCAATTACCATGCTGTCCAGGTCAGCCTCACCAAGCGCACTTCGCATGGTTCTTCGATCACGGTCAATTACACCTTTTCGAAGAATATGGACGACGCAGGCACGGCGCGCAGCGGCTATGCCATACCAGCCACAATGACCTTGAATGGCAAGGCATGGGCGGCGGATCGGATCGACTACTCGCGCAGCGTCAACGACCAGCCGCACAATCTGGAGGTCTTTGGCGTTTATGCCTTGCCCTTCGGGAGGGGCGGCTATGGGGCCGACAATGCGCTTGTCCGCGCGGTTGCCGGCGGATGGCAACTCTCCGGTATCTCGTCCTATTGGGCGGGGTTGCCTCTGGCGCTTACCGCAACCTGTTCCGGCTATGAGGAATATGGCCAAGGCACCTGTATGCCGGACGCCAATCCGAATTTCAGTGGACCGGTCCGTATGAATGGCGGATGGGGCAAAGGCGTAACCGCGGCTACGTTAGGAACGCTTTCTTACATCAACGGCTATATCAACAAGACCGGCACCGTGAACTCGAACGGCACCGGCGCGGGACTGGGGGTTGGCGGTGCTGCTTGCACCACCACCACGGGCCCGTTCTGTACCCCAGGAGGTTTCATGGTGGGGGATCTGGCGCGTACAGCTCCGTACGGGCTGCGTGGACCAGGCGAATACCGCCTGAATCTTGCCCTGCGGCGGACGTTCCCGATCAAGGGCGACCGCACGCACTTTATCTTCGGCGTGGATTGCGCCAACGTCACCAATAGCGTTCTGTTTGGAAACAACGCACAGAACAGTGAGATCGGCACCACGGTCACCTCCTCTTCGTTCGGCACGCTTGGATTCGCCAGTGCCGACAGCCGCGCCTTCCAGTTCTCAGGCAGGCTTGAGTTCTGATATGCCGATGCTCTTGCTCTGAACACAAACTTTGACACTTGACGTGATTCCGGTGCTTTAGAAAGGCAAAACTCATGATCCGCGATCGGCGCTGCTGAGAACCGGATGGCGCAACTTCACGAGGGAATCGACTGTGAGCGATAAAACCCGGCGGGAGTTCTTGAGGGATGCGGCACTCTTCAGTACCGGAATCACGTCTTCAAAATTGGTAGATGCTCACCTGCTTCGTTCCCCAATGCCTGTGCAGAATCCGGCATCCGCAGCGGCAGCAGCCGGAAGCGCGCTTGCAATTTCTGTATCCTGGCTCGGCGAACAATCTCCTCAACTGCCGTTTGGCGTCAGTTGGGGAGTGCCCTGGGCTCGTGGTGCTCTCGCCGCCGGCAGCCAGCTTACTGTGCTTTCAGCCGATAACCGCGCTCTGCCTACCCAGAACTGGCCTCTTGCGTGTTGGCCTGACGGCTCCATCAAATGGTCAGGTCTTGCGATTGCCGCCGACGCGCAACTGGCAACACCCCTAACTGTGGCCGTTGCGCCCACCGTGCCTCCTCCATCTCCTATACATGTTCAGGAGACACCCCAGTCGATCGAGATCAGTTCCGGCTCGTTCCACTGCACACTGGCGCGCAGCGGTCAGAATCTCATCGAGTCCATTCAGATCGACGACCGGGAGATCGTCCGCAACGGCAGATTGAAGGTGATCCGCGAAGATCGCTCCGCGTATGATTCCAGCCGCACGATCCGCGAAGAGGAGTTTACCGGCACCATCTCCAAAGTGACGGTCGAGCAGCAGGGCCCGGTGCGCGCCGTAGTTCATTTCGACGGCACGCATGTGGGCGCTTCGAACGGAACCGCTGCTCCACGCCAATGGCTACCTTTTTCGGTTCGTTTGTATTTCACAGCCGGCCTTAGCTCTATTCGCGTGGTTCATTCTTTCGTTTTTGACGGCGACCAGTTCACCGATTTTATCCGCGGTCTCGGGCTTACATTTTCTGTCCCGTTTCGCGAGGAAGTGCAGAATCGCCATATTCGTTTTGCTACCGATGAGGATGGCCTGTTTTCAGAACCTGTCCGCATGATGCCCGGCTATCGCCCCGGCGTTGTGCATAACGCGGTTGCCATGAACCGCGCACAGCTCATCGGTCAGCGTATTCCCAATCTCGACAGTCTCTCTGCAAGGGACAAAGCGGCGGTGGAGACTATCGCCGTTTGGGATGCTTTCCGGCTCAACCAGTTGGCGCCGGATTCCTTCGCGATCGACAAGCGCACCAATCCCGCCAGCTCCCGACTGCACGTCATGAATGGGACGCGCGCCCGAGGGCTGGCGTTTCTTGGCGATGTCTCCGGCGGTCTTGCCATAGGCATAAAGCGGTTCTGGCAAAAATATCCATCGGCGCTGGAGATCGAAGGAGCGTCCCAACCCGCGGGCGAGATAAAGGTCTGGTTCTGGTCGCCCGCGGCTGCGGCTATGGACCTGCGCCATTACGATACGATCGGGCACAATCTCCGCGTCTCGTACGAGGACTACCATGAGGGATTCAGCACACCAGAGGGTGTGGCCAATACAAACGAGCTGACTCTTTGGATCACCGCAGATACGCCGGCGCCGGCAACGCTCGTCTCCATGGCAAAGACGGCCAACGAGCCGCCGCTGCTGGTGTGCACGCCGCAGCATTATCACGACACGCATACGCTGGGCGTCTGGAGCCTGCCGGACCGCTCTACGCCTGAGCTTGCTTCGGCTGAAGAACAGCTCGATCGGGCTTTCAGCTTTTATCGAGGCGAGGTTGATCGCCGCCGCTGGTACGGCTTCTGGGATTTCGGTGATTTCATCCGCACGTACGATCCGATCCGCCACGAATGGATGTACGACATTGGCGGCCACGGATGGAATAATACCGAGCTTATGCCGAATGCATGGCTCTGGTTCGCCTTCCTGCGCTCAGGCCGTGCGGATATCTTCCGAATGGCCGAGGATATGACCCGCAACACAAACGAGGTCGATGTCTACCACTCCGGCCGCTTTGCGGGGCTCGGCTCGCGCCATAATGTCAACCACTGGGGCGACGGCGCAAAGGAGGCGCGCATCAATGAAGCCTTCCTCAAGCGCTTCTATTTTTACCTTACGACCGATGAACGCACCGGCGACCTGCTGCGTGAGCCTCTCGATGTCGTCGAGCAGACGATTGTCCATTACCCGCCGTTGCGCGAAGTTCTGCCTCGCCCGATCACGCCGGTCATCCTTCGCATTGGTCCGGACTGGCTGGCTCTTGCCAGTAACTGGATGGCCGAGTGGGAGCGCACGGGCGACACGCGTTATCGCGACTACATTCTCACCGGCATGAAAGACATCGGCGCGATGCCTGAAGCCTTTATTACGCGCGGCGCGTATCGCTATGATCCCGCCACAAAACACCTCTCCGATATTGACGAGCCGAATATCGCGACTCCGGATTTCATGGTTCTCTTCGGTGGCGATCAGATTGCCATGGAACTGATGCAGCTTATCGACTGCCCCGAATTCGCTCACGCCTGGTATCTCTTCAGCGACAAATGGGCGCACGCGGTTCCCGGATCGCGCTACTCCAAATTGCGCATGACCGCCTACGCCGCCAACATCGCGCAAGATGCAGCACTGGAGGATGCAGCCAAGCAGCTCTTCCGCGAGAGCCTTCAGTTCGAGGATGGCGACTATTTCCCGGCGCCCCTCACCACTATCGAAGGCCCCTCGGTTGCGGAGCGCGTGGAAGAAACTCCGGGCCGCAACTCTTTTACTCCCGCGATTGCTACGCCGGAAACGGCGCAGTGGGCGATCAACATCATCACAGCGACTGAATTATTCAGGAATTTTCGATCCGCTTCCCAAAGCTAGATCCGCTCTAGGCTGTATCGACATATAGCCTGGTGAACCATGGTCAAAAATCAGCGCCAGACGTCGCGAACCGCAGATGTTTCGACTCCGTTGGGAGCAAAGAACGCTCCCAACTCCGCTCAACATGACAGTGCTTGCTTTGTTCGCTCAACATGACAGTGCTTGACTTACTTTTCAGCAGCTTAGATTTGGTCTATATGTCGATACGGCCTAGTTCTCTGACTGCATGAATTCATACATTGGCATCCAGGTTTCCCAGGCCTCAAAATCGAGACCCTTCGACAAGCTCAGAGCAGGCTCTGGGGCATCCGAGGATGGTGCAAAATCAAACGGTCAGAGACCTAGTTGCGGGACAGGCTACCGTTGTTCTTCAGCGACGGGCGCAGAAAAGAGCCAGACTTCGGCCACTTGCAGTCCGCGTCCGCCTCCGCCGAGCCCCTTAGGCCTTGTCCATTGCAGATCAAGCGTACGCGTGCGCGTCGCAGCCGGCGGCACGGCATACTCGACGATCTCGGGATTTGTGGCGCGCAGCCGCGGTCCGTGAATCACAAACCGTCCGTTGGCCACGAGCGTGATAGGCAGCGTGTAATCCTCACCTGCGTAGACAATCCTCAGTTTATAGTGCGCATCAGCGCGTAAGCCGGTGTAGCGAAGCTCGAGTGGATGGTCGTACAGCGCTCCGGCGTAGGAGATCTCCGAGATCCGCCATCCCTGGTCCGGGGTTCGATCGGCGACCCCATCGAGGGCAGACTGAAAAAATGCTGGATCGCTCGGGAATCCGGGGCCTCGCACCAGATGCGGTTCGGCCGAAGGATCGCCAAGGTCGTCATAGAATCCGCCCGGTCCTGGATCGCGCCAGTGCACAAGAGCAGAGATCGCGCGCAGCCGGCCGTCTTCGTTGTTCATGTGCTGAATTTGCGCGAACGCATGTTCTAACCAGGCGCGGTCATTCAGCGACACGTCCGCCGTGTCCAGGCTTGCACCGCGATCGATCGCAGAGGCGCCGTATTTAGCCACGCTCAGTTGCAGTCCGATGTCCTGAAAGAGCCGGGCCGCGAGCTGTTCGATCGCACTCCGCCACTGCCGCAACTCGCCGGATGCGGGCGGATCAGCATCCAGCGCGCTTTCGGCATTGTGTATTGCTGCGGCGCTTCCAACTTGACCTGCGGCTGCGACAAGGCTGAGCGCACGCTGTTCTTGCGCCGTTGCGGCAAGCAGGCGATGGCGCTCATAAGCATCGGTGTAGGCGCGGTAAAGTGCTGCCTCGAATCGCCAGTTTCCTGCCTGTGCAGGTGTAGCTGCTTGCCGCATTGCTTCAAACTGCCGCAGTGTCGTGTCCACGCTGTCATGAGCCGCGAGAGGGCCGATCCAGTTTCTCTCGAGGTCTGTGATGCCACGCGCGAATGCGCCGGCTTCGAAGCCATCTTCGCCCACAAAGTAACGCGCGTATTCGCGCAGCACCTCCATCGGGTCCGATTGCGCCGACCATCCTAACGCAGTCCAGATGAACTTGTTGACATCGTCGTTGACGCCTTCTGAATAGGTGACGAAACCATTCATGTAGGGAGCGTAGTGGCGGAAGATTGCTGTTTCAGCCGCGGGGCGCGGATCAATCACTTCACGGCCCTCGGTGAGCGCATACGCTGCGTCCCATTCCGGAACAGGAAATTGACAGTGCATGGTGTGCGCGATATCGGGATAGAAACGAATCGGGATTTCCCTGGGAATATGCGCGCGCTGCACTTCCAGGCCGTCGCGCGACTGCGGGCCGACAACGACGCCGGTTAACCATGCGGGTCTTGCCGCCACGAGCGCATAGAACCGCTGCATCTGGTCCACGCTGAAACCCTGTGCTGAGACCCATACGCCGGCGTGAGGGTGCGAACGATGCAGAACCTCAGCAACCTGCTTGAGAAAAGGGAAGAGAACCGCCGGATCGGTGTGACCGGGGTCTCCTCCAGGCACAAACAACTCGTCGATCTGCGGCAACCTGCTGAAGACGTCGCCCCAGATATGAAGCTCCGATTCGATTGTCTGCGGATCGGAATAGTCTTTCGCTATCGCGGGGTAATAGACCGAGCAGCGCAGGCCATATTTTTGCACGATGCCAGAGACGCGCACCATCATCGTCATGGCCGGCAGCGGAAACAGAGGACTCGAGGATGCGTCGTCCGTGACGGGCGGCAAAAGTTCGATGGTGTTAGCGCCGAAGACAGCGAGGTCGCGGATGTATTGCTCGAAGCGCTGCGGAGTCCACGCGTCGTAGGTGTTGTTTTTGAAGCGATAACCCAACTGGTGACCGCGGACCGCAAATTGCGGCGCAGACACGATGTGCAGTGGCGCCGGGAGCAAAGCGCGCCCGCGAGAAGACTCCATGTGACGCAGCAGGTAGCCAATCCCGAAGAGCACGCCACGATCATCTTCGCCGGTGATCTGTATAGCGCGCGCAGAGCCAATGCGAAGAGTCTCGATCTGAAATGCTTCGGGCTTCGCTGCGGCGGCAGGGAACGCGACGAGGCGCAGAGGAGGGCTTTGCAACTGATTCCTGCGGCCAACCAGAATACACGGATTGCAGACGGCCGTAAGGGGTGCTGGATTCTCCGTGCGAATGTTCCATGCGATGCCGGTGCGCTTTTCTGTCTCCTCCGTCAATAGCTGCACCGCCGCCATCTCGGGACCGTCGGCCTCTGCCGGCACGATGACGGTTGCGTGGGAAAGATCGAGAGATTGCGCTCGCGCCGCGGAAAAGGGCGCGAAGCAAAGGAACGCGAGCCAAGCGGCCAACCAAGAACGCAAGTAAGAGAGCTTGTGCAACCGGAACCTATTTCGCTGCGCCATCGCAGTCTTGCGCGCCAGAACTGGTTGCATAAAAATAGCCTGCGGTGATGAAAAACTTCTCTCAGGGGCTAGGCAGTGTCTGACGAATCGGAGAACACCTGTTTGCCGGACAAAGAACATCTCTCAGGGGTTAAAACCCCTTCGAATTTTGGGCCTTTTCGGCATGGCTGAAGCCATGCCCTGTTACAAAACCTCTCGCTGCGTGATTCATCAGACACTGCCTAAAGCCCGCATTGAATTTGCGGTCTTGACGGCGCGGCTGAAGCCACGCCCCTTCACAAGACCATTTGCGCCGAGAATTTTTCCGCAGCCTGTAAAGTCGTGCCCTTTCAAAGGGCCATTCATGCAACTAGTTCTAGCAAACTCTTCAGGCAACCTTTGAGCCCAGCGGCCCTGATTGCATGAGCTTTTGCGAGACCTCGGCGGCTACATCCTTCAGCGCCTGTACAATCCGCTGCTGACGCGCTTCGTCCGCGGGCATCCGCGACTTTGGCATCGACAGGCTGATCGCCGCCTCGGCCTTTCCCGGCGTGGAAAAGATCGCCACGCCGAAGCAGAACCCTCCCGGCGTGCTCTCCTCCGCGTCGGTCGAGTAGCCGCGTGAGCGAATCTGTTCGAACTCTGCCTCAATTGTCTGTTCGTCTACGATCGTGTTCTCGTTGTATCGCGTCAGGCCGTAGCTTTGTAAAAGCCGCTTGCGCGTCTCTGCGTCCTGCCAGGCTGTGATCACTTTGCCCATCGAACTGGCGTGAGGAGGAAGAATCCGGCCTGGAATATTCGTCATGCGAATCAGGTTGGAGCTTTCCACCACGTGCACCACTTCAATATGGTTATGCAGCAGAATCGCCAGACTTACGGTTTCGCCAAACTCCATATTCAGCCGGCGCATGGGTTCGCGCGCCGCCGCAGCCAGCGCGTTCACATATTGCGTCGAGACGATGGCGCTGTTCTCATGCGAGGGCACATAATGGCCGTTCGCATCACGCCGGATATAGTGGAGCGTCTCGAGCGTCTGCAGCAGCCGGAATGCCGAACTCTTGGTCAACTGCGTCTGCTTTGAAAGTTCCACCAGGCTCATCGGCTCTCCGCTGCGTGAAAGCAGCTCCAGCATCTGAATCGCCTTCCCGACAGCGCGAGAAAAGTACCGACCCTCTTCCGGCACCTTCTCCGTAGATTTATGCGCGCCCCCGCGCAGCTTCGCCTGCTTGGTCTTCGGCATGATCCGAATATTTCCACCCTTCGCAGGTAAGCATTTCATATTAGACATAGGCTTTCAATATTTGACCCAGCGTTTCATGCCGGCGCGAATCCGCGGACACGTAGGGCAGGGCCAGTGTGCTTCGGCAGATCCCCATCAGTTCCAGTCCCAGCTTGAGCCCGCGCAGGTAGCTGGACTCCGCCTCGCCGATTCCGTACAGCAATTCGCCAAGCTCCCGTATCCGCTCCTGCAACGAGAGGGCTTCCTGCGTGTTACCTTTTTGCGCTGCCTCATAGAGTGCAACGAACAGTTTAGGAAAAAGATTTGCGCCGCCGGTTACCCCTCCGTGCGTCCCGATCGCCAGACTTTCCAGCAACAGCTCTTCCGGCCCCATCAGCAGTGTGAACTCCGGACGGTCCACCATCCGGGCGGCCAGCGTTTGCATGTATTTCAGGTCGCCTGAGCTGTCTTTCAATCCATGCACATTGGGCAGATCTGCCGCGCGCAACACGGTTTCCGGAGCAAAGCAGGTTTTGGTCAGACTGGGCATATTGTAGAGAAATAGCGGCAATTCCACGTCGCCCGAGAGACGCTGCACCAGCCGGAAAAGATCGTTCTGGCTGACCGCAAAATAAAATGGCGGCGCCGTGACCACTGCATCAGCACCTGCATTCTTGGCGTACCTTGCCAGTCCGCAGCTTTCCTCGTAGGAGGTATCCGTGATTCCCACCAGGACCGGAATCCGTCCTGCTACCTGTTCACAGGTCCGGTTAATCAGTTCGCGGCGCAGCCGGTAGCTCAGCGCCGGACCTTCCCCCGTCGTACCCAGGATGAAGATCCCGTGAACCCCGCCTGCAATCACGTGCTCAATCAGCCCTTCCAGCCCGGCCCGATCCAGAGATGCGGGCGTATCCAGAGGCGTAACCATCGGAGGAATGATTCCTCGCAACGGGCGGGATAAAGGACGCATGGACATAGACGAGAGCAAGTATATCGAGAATTTCAGAAAAATAAAACTCAAATGATAATTTGAAACAAAATTTAAAATTTTGCGAAGCCCTCGGCTTTTTCCATAGACAGCCGCGCTCTCTGCCTGCTCTGATGCTTGAGATATGCCCGGACCGGGCACCGGAGGCTGTATTTCCCACGTCCGATCTCAACCCGCGCCTCCGCCTGCCTATCGCTGGTGGCTCGTCGCCATGCTCTGGGGCGTGGGTTTCCTCAATTATGCCGACCGCCAGGCCATCTTTTCTGTGTTTCCCCTTCTTGAGGCGCGCCTTCATCTCGATCTGGCCGAGCTGGGCCTGCTCGGTTCCTCCTTTGCCTGGGCTTATGGCTTGGCGGCGCCGTTTGCGGGCTACGCGGTGGATCGTCTTCGCCGCAAAACTGCGATTTTCGGTGGTCTCGAGTTCTGGAGCTGGGTTTGCGCCGCAACTGCATTGACAGGCCGCCTATGGAGTCTGGCCGTTTTGCGCTGCACGATGGGGCTCGGCGAAAGCCTGTACTTTCCCGCGGCGCTTTCCATGATGAGCGACTATCATGGGCCGCGCACCCGCTCCCGCGCGCTTGCTCTTCACCAGACCAGCGTCTATGCGGGTACCATCGCAGGCGGTTTTTGCGCGGGCTGGCTCGCCGAACGCTACGACTGGCGCTGGCCTTTTGTCTGCTTCGGCGCGGCCGGGGCGCTGTTTGGCGTCTTGCTGCTTCGCTTTCTGATCGAGCCCGCACGCGGGGCTGCAGAGGCCCGGCCGGCTGCATCTGCCATTTCGCCGCCCGGCTTCGGCTCGTTCGCGCTGCTCGCTTTGCGTACGCCCGCCATAGCACTGCTCATGGCGGCCTTTGCCTGCGCTAACTTTGTTGCGGTCGTTCTCCTGGTCTGGATGCCCTCTTACCTCTATCACGCCTTTCATATGGACCTGGCCATGTCGGGCCTCACCGCGACCGCCCTCGCGCAGATTGGTTCCGTGGCTGGTACCGTCGCTGGCGGATGGCTTGCCGATCGCTTAGTCCGGCGTCTTGCCGCGGGCAGGATCCTCGTTCAGGCCGCGGGCGTCGTCTGCGGCGCGCCTTTTGTCTTCCTTTGCTGTCAAACGCGTTCCATGGCTATTGTTCTTGTCAGCCTTGCTGCATGGGGATTCTTCAAGGGTCTGTATGACGCCAACATCTTTGCTTCGCTCTTCGATGCAGTCCCTGTGGCGGCCCGTGGCGCAGCTTCCGGCTGGATGAATACCGTCGGGTGGATGGGGGGAGGCGGCGTGGCGCCATTGCTTGTGGGTCTGCTCGCCCGCCGTCATGGTCTCGGTCCTGCTATGGCCATGGTCTCGGTCGTTTACCTGTTTGCGGGTGTTCTGCTCGTTTCTGCGGCTTTTCGCGCTCATGCGCGCTCGCCGCAAAGTCATCATTCTTCCGTGGCTTAGAAAAACCATTCCTTCAAAGCGCAGGAGCTTTCCGACCTCCTCTGTGGCGCCGGTCAGCGCCGCTGGCCGTAGGCAGATAAAACCTCCTTGTTCCATAAAAATCAAAAAGTGTTAAAAAATTTGTTGACGTTTCATTTTTTTATGGTCTAAGATTGGGCCATTCCTTCAAGATCGGCAGGTCCCGGATCATCTGCCGACTGGAGGGCCAGTCGGCGTAGTTGTTTCAATTCTTGCAGGCCCGGCTGAACCACATTGATTTCAAAAATCGCCGGAGGATTGCCAGATGCGCTTCAAAACTACTCTTTCCCTTGCTGCCGCGTTGATTTCGCTTTGCGGAACGGCGCTGGGCCAAACGATTACCGGCAACATCAATGGCCGCGTCACCGACCCCAGCGGCGCTGTTGTGGTGGGTGCGCAGGTCACGGCCACAAATACTTCCACCAATGTCTCCACGTCGATTACGACGAACAAAAATGGTCTGTATAGCCTGCGCTTCCTGCCGGTCGGCCAATATATGGTCAGCTTTGAAGCGTCTGGCTTCGACCGCGAAGTGATTTCCGCCATTACCGTCGAAGTAGCGCAGGACGTTGAGGTCGATGCATCTCTCAAACTCGGCTCTACATCCACCTCGGTGAACGTCAACGCCGGCGCTACGCCCATCCTCAACACGAGCGACGGCACCATCACGACCACCATCTCGCAAACACTGGTCAACGATCTTCCCATCAACGGCCACAACTTCACCGAGCTTACGCAGATGGTTCCCGGCAGCACGGTGGCGGATGGCAACCAGTGGAACGGCGCGGGCCAGAGCAGTCCTGACAACTCCGGCGAACGCGTGCAGAGTTTTGCGACGCTGCCGAATGTCAACGGCAACCGCACCTACACCACAAACTTCACTGTAGACGGCATCAGCATCGTTGACACAGGCGCCAACCTCAACAACGGCTATGGCACGCCTGCTTACAACATTGCGCCGGAAGCGGTGCAAGAGGTAACGATCATCGCCAACGTGCCTCCCGCCGAGTATGGCGACGGGGCAACGCAGATTGCCGTGGTGAGCAAGAGCGGCACGGACAAATACCACGGCAGCGCCGGCGGATACCTGCAGAACTATCTGATGGACGCAAACCTCTTCCAGAATAAGCGCGTCTTACCGGGCGCTTCATTTACACCGCGAACCGATTACACGCAGACCACCTACACGGGAACATTTGGCGGTCCAGTTCCTTTCCTGCACAAGAAGCTGTTCTTCTTCTCGGACTACGAGGCTTACCGCAAACCAGCGGGCGGCTTCAGCAGAATCAATGTTCCTCTCAATGCCTGGCGCGGCAACACTACGGCCGCGACCGGTTCACCCGACACAAGCGTTTCGCCGCTGGCCGGCTACGCTTACTTTGGCTCTGCCGTTCCCCAGCTCTACGATTCGCAGAACGGCTTTGCGCCGTTCAACCAGACCATCAACGGCGTCTTGTATCAGAATCTTGTGCCCATCCGTAATCCCGTGGCCAAGTTCCTCTTTTCGAATGCCAGCCTGTTGCCTCTTCCCAATGTTGCGCCTTCCGTCACACCTGTCACCGACAACTATCAGGGTGTTACCAAATCTCTTACCCGCAATGATCAGGGTGACATGAAGATCGATTGGACGCCCACGGAAAAGGACCGCATCTCCGGACGCTGGTCAGAAGGCGAAGCAGATGACGGCACCACCGTGGCTATTGATCCCGTATCGTTTCCCACGGTCAACGACTTTCCCTTCAAACAGCTCGCGCTCTTCTACACGCGTATCCTCTCGGCGAGCATCGTGAATGAAGCTCGCGCCGGCTTCACCCGCATGCATTACAACTCCTACGCGCTCGATCTAAGCGGAAAATTCGGCGCCGGCGAATCGCTCGTGGGCATCCCTTGGCCGAACGATCTCTCCGGATTTAGCAGCCAGACCTTTACGGAGAGCACAAACAGCACCGGCGTGACCACCTTCGGCACTGCAGGTTCCGCCAATCTTGCACTCGACAACCAGTTCAGTTACGGCGATAACCTTACTTGGGAACACGGCCGCCACATCAGCAAGTTTGGCGCGCAATTGTTCAGGGTGCAAAACAATTTTTACCAGAATAATGCCGGCGGTCTGCTTGGAAATTTCAACTATAGCGGTTCTTTCACGGGCGATCCTGCGGTGGGTGAATCCGTCGGATACGACTTCGCCGACTTTCTGCTCGATTACTCGTCCGGCTACTCCGTTTCTTTGCAGACTGGAGATGTAGGGCTGCGGCAGTATCGTTTCGGTCTCTTTGCACAGGACGATTTCAAGCTTACGCCTAACCTTACCCTCAACTATGGCCTTCGCTGGGAGTACGATCAACCCCTCTACGAGGCCCATGACAAACTCTCCGACATCAATCCCACTACCGGCGCTCTTGAAATCGCCGGCCAGAACGGCGTCAGCCGTTCCATCTACTCGCCTACCTGGAATGACTTCGATCCCCGTCTTGGCTTCGCCTGGAATCCGGATTTCCTGAACAAAAGGCTGGTGCTTCGCGGCGGTCTCGGCGTGACCAGCTATATGGATTACAACCTGCTCCACAACCACGTTGGCAACGCCCCATTCCACATTGGTATTTCCGCCGTCGCTACCACACCTACGTCCACCTCTTCCGGATCGCCGTTTGCTGTCACGAATGGATTCGGCACATCGGGAGCTACGACGACGGGCGTTGCCTTCAACGTATGGAACAAACTGAAGCCCATGTGGGAACCGCAGTTCTCGCTGGTAACGGAGTACGCCATCAGCGGCAAGCAAAGCGTCAGCCTGGCTTATGTCGGCAACGTCGCGCAGCACCTCGGCGACTATCGCAACATCAACCAGGAGACACTGGTCGGTACCGCATCCAGCGCCGCGTTCAACACAACTACGATCAGCACGTCCACAGGAAATGTCACTGTCGGCACGAGCGCTGTGCAGCTCTATGAATCGGAAGCTTATTCGAACTTCAACGCAGGCGAGGCCACTTACCGCCTGCGCCCTTCGTATGGCCTGGAGTTCCAACTGAACTACACCTTGTCGAAGGCGCTGGGCGATACCTCGGGCCCGGTAGCCGTCAACGACAATAACGTTGCGGGCGGGGATCCGCAGAACAATTTCTGCCTGCGGTGTGAATACGGACCTTCTGCCAGCGACAGCCGCCACATGCTCAACAGCGATTGGGTGTATGAACTGCCATTTGGCCATGGAAGACAATTCGGCTCAGGAGTTCCAACCTGGCTCGATGAGGTGGTGGGCGGTTGGACAGTTGCAGGCAGCGCGGTGCTGTTCTCAGGACAGCCGAATACCATTACCGCAAACGGCAGCAGCGGCGCCACCGGAGCCGGAACTCTGCGCGCCAACCATTATCGCTCCCTGGTCAGAAAGGGTGGCGTGGACGGATGGTATGAGACCACGGGAGGCGGCTCGTATGCGCCTAATCCGGGGCTCGACGGCAAGACCTCGGCGGGATACTCCTATGTCATCGCCGGTGAATGGGGAACAGATCCTTCGGCTACGCACTCAGGTAACGTTGGCGCAGGAACATGTGGAACTTCAGGCTTTGATGACGGTGTGTGCGCATACGGCCAACCAGCCGTTGCCGCAGCGGGCAGTGCGCCGGTCTTCGGTACAGCCTCAGTGGGTTCGGAACGCGCACAGGGCTTCCGGCAGGTGGATAGTTCGTTGCAGAAGGCGTGGAAGCTGCATGAGTCGCACCAACTGGTCTTCATTGCGAATGCCTACAACGTGGGGAATATCACGAGCTACAACAATGAAGGACGCACCACAGGAGGAGGCAGCACCTGGGGCTGGGTCCAGAGCACACGCTCCGAGCCACGCCAGATTGAGCTCGAGCTCAAATACCAGTTCTAGAGCGGTTCCAGAACGATCTGCGTTTATTTTTACGCCGGACGAGGCCCCCAGCTCATCCGGCGCTTTTTTAAGGAAGACAGATGTCTGCAAAAACAGAACCCCATCTTTGCGATGGGGTTCGTTGGCAGCCTCGATTGCCGCTTCTGGTTAAAAGGAGAGCTTGAGTGAGAGCTCGATTTGCCGGCCGGGATTCGATCCATCCATCAAACCGTACACTCCGACCGTACCGTATCCGCCGCCGTTCGGGCCGGTCGTGCGGACGCCCGTGCAATATTCGCACGAGCTATAGTTGTCATCCCACGTATTCGGAATGCTGAAGATAGGTGTGTTGGTCAGGTTCATAAACTGAGCCATGAAGGTCACGTTCGTGCCTTCTGTGATGGGGAAGGACTTGTTGATATTGAGGTCAGCCGTTTTGATGTTGGGCCCGCGCAGCGTTCCAACCTGGCAGTTGCCGAACTGACCATCGGCCTGATCTTGAACAGCGGTGGGGTTGAGGTTGACCACGCCGATGCTGGATCCGATCTGCACTGCCTGCAAACTTTGGCCAAATCCGGGATAGGCGGAGCCTGCCGCGCAATCCGCGCGCGGCACATACGAAGGTGCGGTAAGACTGGACGCAGAAGCAGGATTGAAGGAGCCCATGTATTCGCCGGCGTAGGGCGTGACGGCAAAGCCGGAGCGGAGTGTCGCATCGAGCGCAATGCTCCAACCGCCGATCAGTTCGTCAGTTCCGCGAGAAACGCCGTTCGCAAACATCTTGCCTTTGCCGAAAGGCAGACTGTAGATGCCGTAACCGTTGAAGGCCGATGCGGCATCGATGGTGCACTTGCCGTAGTCGCCTTTGGGGTCATATTCGTTCTGGAAGAAATTGCCGCCGGCTTCGTTCTGCTGCTCGCCGAGGCCCTCCTCGTCTCCATAAGAGCCGAAGTAACCCAGCGAGTTGCTCAGGCACTTAGACCAGGTGTAGTTGAGTTGCATGTCGAGGCCATGGTAGCTCTTCTGAGAAACCGTCGCTTCCAAAGCTTCAAATCTCGAGATTGCATTCGAAGCGTTATAGCGGGCCTGACCGACGCCTGCCGCCACAAGGTTCTGCATGTAAGGTCCAGGCGCAACGGCAGGCACCGTGACCAGGTTGCCCTGCTCATCCTTCACCTGCTGCGTGGCGCTGGTGAGCACCTTCTGGTTGTACCAGAAGATATCCGACATGTGGTCATCCTTGTTGCCTACATAACCAAGAGATGCTGTGAAGTTGTCGTGGAACTGGTGCTGGACAGTCAGGTTCCACTGCTGGTTCATGGCTGGCCGGAGATGTGGATCGGTAGCGTGCGTGACCGCGCCACTTAGGCAGGATGCAGACAACGCCTTAAGCTCGGCAGCCGTACAGGCGTTCTGGTAAGGAGCGTATCCGTTGCTTAACGTGTATTGCGGATACAGCAGGTTGCTGCCCGCAGTATTGGTCTGGTTGATGGTGATCGAATTGGGCGGATTGATCACGGCCATGTTGCTGATGCCGTTGCCCTCCATGTAGCTCGAAATGTCATAGGCGCCGCGAATCACCGTGTTCGGTGCAAAGCCTGGCTGCCAGGCAAACCCGAAGCGCGGCTGTACATCGCCGATGCCGTAGTAAGTATCGTAGTTCGTGCCGATCTCCGGATTTCCGGTGATCAGGTCGAAGTTCACGTTGTTATTCTGGTTGCGGTCGCCGCGCGGCGTGTTCACTTCATACCGCACGCCGAGATTCAGCGTGAGGCTCGGCGTAAAGCGGTAATCATCCTGCCCAAAACCGCTGAAGAGACTATTCACAAGGTGGAAATGGACGGGCTCACCGACTCCGACTGCCTCCGGTAAACCGAGCAGGAAGTCTGCATATCCCATGCCGTTGGCTGTTCCGTTGCCGGTGTACTGGCCGCTGAAATTCCACGTTCCGGCCTCACCATTGTTGCCCGCATAGGTATCGTTCATTGCGTAGTGGAGGAACTGGAACCCGCTGTGAATCGCGTGCTTGCCATGCGTCCAGGTAATGGAATCTTCGGCCTGTTTGGTGGTGTCGTGGAAGACCTCGGGACCATCACTGCCTCCAATCCCTTGACTCGGCCCATAGCCCACACTCATCGCAGGCAGAACATTTACCGGAACGCCGGAAAGACCGATCTCGGTATTGATGTTGCCGGTGACGGCGGAAGTATAGATCTGGTCATTGGCCGGGAAGATCTGAGTGCCCAGGCGCAGATCGTTGATCAGTGTTGCAGTGATGGTGCGCACGTAATCCGCCACGATGTTCTTCAGCGGGTATTGGCGCTCGAGATTTGGAGATAACAGGTCCGTGCCGTTCGACTGGATCACGTGGGTGTACATCTGCGTGTAGCGGCCCATGATGTGATCCTTATCGGAAGCCTGCCAGTCGATCTTGATGTCGCCTTGATAGTTGTGCGTATAACCGCTCTGGTAAAAGCTGAGTGACGACACTTCGCTCTGGAACGCAGGTAAAGCGACGAGGGCCTTGGCAACCGGACTCACCGAGGAAACCGGAACCTGGTCATAAGGAATAATCGAACGGCTGGCAACGGCTGTGCCGGCGGAAGGCATGTAAAGCTGGCCGCCGCCAACGCACTGGCCGCTCGCATTAAAGGCGCCTCCGCTCGAGGTGCAGAACCAACCGAGATCATAAACCGACGCACCGGATTTGCCCGTCGAAGGCGTATAGAAGCTTGCGTTGGGAACAACCGTGTTTTGTTGCGCGGTCTTCGGCTGGTTGTAGAGAGAAGTTTCCTCGTCGGCGAAAAAGAAGAGTTTATTCCGGATGATCGGCCCGCCCACCTGACCACCGAACTCGTTCCACTGCACCACCGGACGCGGCAGCGTGGTCGCGGTGCCGTAACCGGTGATGAACGCATTGGCCTTATCCTGCCAGGTGTTCGCATCGAGATCGGTATTGCGGACGTACTCGTAGACGCCGCCATGGAACGAGTTGGTGCCCGACTTGACCGACTCCACGATGACGCCGCCGGCGTAGTTCCCGAAGTCGGCCGCTGCGTTGCTGGTAATGATGTTGAACTCTTGCACTGCATCGGGAGCCGGCGTGTACGAGACATCGTTGTTGTCAGGCTGGTTCACGTCCATGCCGTCGAGAATGAAGTTGTTGTCCTGCTCTCGTGCTCCGTTCACGTAAGGCCGGCCCGTGCCGAAGGTCGTTTGCGGCGACTGGAAGGCAAAGATATTCGGGCTAAGCACACCGGGAGCCAGCAGCGTAAGCTGGTTGATATCGCGGGTGGCCAGCGGCAGGCTTGTAGCCGCGCTCGCGTCAATCAATGTGCCAAGCTCCGTCGAGCCGGTCTGCAACAACGGCGGCGCATCCGACACAGTGACTGTGGTGTTCACCGCGCCAAGCTTCAAGTGAAAATCTATTTTGGCCACTTGGTTGAGGATGAGTGTAAAGGGATTGCGCACCTCGGTGGCAAAACCCGGCGCTTCCACCTTGAGCTCGATTTTGCCCACAGGGATAGTGGGGAATTCATAAAGACCAGCATTTGTCGTCGTTGTGACCCACTTCGTATCTCGGTCAACGTCACGAGCGGTTACGGTTGCATTGGCAATAGCTGACCCGGAAGCATCCGTTACGAGACCGGTAATGGAACCGGCTGTTTGTTGGGCTACGGCAGGCGATGGCGCCGCGAACATGATGGCGAGCAGAGCGGCAGCACCACAGAGAGAAAGCAGCGTGCGAATCTGCAATTTCATTGGGACCTCCTTCATTGACAGCAGGAACTGGCGCAGAATTTGCTTTGAGAACGCTCTCGGCGAGCTTGATAGAGCTATATAGCAGATGATTTTTGAAGTCAAGGGGAAAATACAATGAATTTTTTCTATCACGCCAACAGGGAAGGATGCCGGGTGTGCAGAAGCTGCCGGAAAATTAGGTAAATTGCCCTAGCGAAGCCCTTATTTTGTCACAAAAATACCTGCACAATTGGGCTAATCATGCTGTATGCTCGCACAAGAAGTAGTTTTCCGGCTGTGGTTTAACCGCAGGCCGGTGCATGCTGTGGCCTTAGAAATCATGGCCAGCCAGTGGCGTGCGCCAGGGCAGTTCCGCAGTCGGATTTGGCAGCTATATAGCAGATTCGGAGATTGTTAAAGTGCTCTATAGCTTTCTTTTGCCGCGGCGATTCATCCGCGTGAGGTATTTTTGAAGCTGGGCCAACCATGATAACGCCGGGCGATCCTGTCGCCTTCGCGATCGAGGCATTCATGACGATTGGGAACCACAACGGCACAGAACCTGCATATAAGAGAATTCAAAACGCAATTCGCGAACGGATCGAATCTGGCCAACTGGGACCGGGCGATATAGTCGACTCCGAAAGAGAACTGGCAAAGATTTACAGCGTGAGCCTCATGACCGCCCGTCACGCACTTGCGGATCTGGCGCGGGAAGGGGTGGTCGAGCGCCGCCATGGAGCGGGAACCTTCGTGGCGCAGCCTAAAATTCATTTCAATCGGCTGCTCGGGTACACCGAGCAGATGGCGAGCCTGAGTCTATCGGTTCGCTCCCGGATTGTATCGTCAAGTATTGTGAACCGCGAACACGAAATTGCGGCTCGCCTCGGATTATCGCCGAACAGCCGCCTTCTACGGATCGAACGTGTACGATCTTCGGACGACGAGCCCGTGGCGCACGAGGTGTGCTATCTCTCGGCCGAGGAGTTTGGCGCGCTTATGGACGCACCGCTCGAAAAGGTGTCGCTCTTTGCAAAGCTTGAGCGCGACTGCGGAGTGGAACTGGCGTACGCCGATGAGGAGATTGATGCCACCAGTGCCGATCACCGGCTCGGTGAATTGCTCAATATTCCGCGAGGCACGGCATTGCTTCGGATTTGCCAGATCATCTTTTCAACGAAGGGGCGGGCCACTATGTATGTAACCGGCTTTTATCGCTCCGGCCGGCACACTCTGAGAATTCGCCGGTTCCGATGAGCCTTGGCTGTATATATAGCGAGCGGGCAGAACATGTTCAACTGCCGTTTTCTGGGCCGGGTTTTCAGCTCACCACGAACCGGGCTTCGCTGGACAAGATTCAATTTCTGTGGATGTAATAGAACGGCGCGAACTCTGTTCTCGGGGTGCGAGCCTGTGTCTTCGACGTTTGTCATACGTGATTTGAGATGAGTCGCGGCAAGCGGGATATATAACAAAGAGCGTTCTTGCAGGATGATCTTGGGAAAATACCCGGAGCGGGAAAAGTTCCCGACGTATTCATGCCTTCTTTATGTCATTTATTTGAATCTGGTCCCAGTATCAGTGTTATCTCAACTTTGACGAGGAATCGATCGCGTGTGCGCGTGCCGCGAGGCATCGGTGTAGAAATACGAATTGTCGCGGCGGTTCCTCTCAGGAATTGCAATTTTAATATCTAGTCTCCTCGCTGCCCATTGTGGGATATAGCGCGGATACGCGCGCGCATGTTATGCCCATTCTTTGTGCCATAAGTCCGCATACTTATAAATATCGCACATATCGTTTACGCCTCACTTATACGCTATAGGTTCCAATAGCATCGGGAGAAGAGGCGGGGGATCAGCCAAGTTCCATGCTTATGTCAAAAGATAGATGAAAACTTCATAGAGAAAGCGCTCCGGTCTCAATGCGCGACCGGGATAAGAAGGCTGTGTGTGAATTGCCGGGTTGAGTTTTTCTGATGTGTCAATCGATTTCGCTTAGAGAGCGAGAGGTGAAGATGAGAAGTGCCTTTTGGAAAGCCATGACGCTGGCGGCATTCAGCGCCGGTATGACGTTTACAGGAGCAGCGCAAACCAGTGGAACAGAGGCGCCGCAAGCGAATGACATGGTGGCGCGCTCCGAGCCTCCGTCCGGGTCCGACGCGAAGACTGCAGCCGCTGGAGCAACTGCGCCGGATGCCGCGGCCGAACAGCATCTCACGGTTGAACAGCAAATCGCAATCCTCAAGAATCGCATTGAGCAGTTGGAGCAGCAAGTTCAGCAGGAACATGCGGCTGCCGAAGAAAAGAAGAGCAGCAGCGATGCCGCCGCCCTGAGCGCCGCCGAGAAGGAGCTAGTGGGCATAAACCATGCTCCTCTGATTCATGCTGCCGAGCCTGCTTCTCTGCAGACCGTCAATCCTCAGGCGGTTACTGCGCCTGCGCCGCCCGATCCACACGCGGCCGCGTTCTCTGACTGGGACTGGACCTGGCTCAACGGCAATCCGCGCAACAAAGATGTGGCTTTCGACTCCAAGTTTTTTACACCCGAGATCCGCGCCGATATTACATATAACTATGACTTCGGCAGACCCGAAGATGACACCATCAGCGGATCAAGCGAACTCTTCCGCGAAAACGAGATCGAGCTGGAGCAACTCGGCCTCGGCGGTGATTTCCATCTCGACAATGCCCATGCCCGCTTCATGACCCAGTTCGGCATGTACTCGACAGCCACCGTGCGTAATGACCCAAGTTATAGCAAAGGCCAGTGGGACATTGCCGATGCCGACCGCTACCTCGCCGAGGCTTATGGCGGCTACCAGATTCCCAATGTAATGCATGGCCTCAACTTCGATGCCGGTATCTTCATGTCTTATGTTGGCCTCTTCAGTTACTACAACTTCGATAACTGGGCCTATCAGCCCTCTTATGTTTCATCTAATACCCCGTGGTTCTTCGAAGGCATCCGCATTCAGATCTTTCCCACTGAGCACCTGAAGATCGAGCCCTGGATCATCAATGGCTGGCAGTCCTATGGTTCCTCCAATGCGCGCAAAGGACTCGGCGGCCAGATCAAATGGACGCCCACGCCGTGGATGAACATCATCAGCAACGAGTATGGCTTAGGCCACGATGACTTCGAGACTCCCGGCCGCGCCCGCCTGCACACCGATAACAGCATCGAGATCAAGTACTACGACAAGCCAGGCAAATTCATTGACAAGAAGGCTTTCAGCCTAACCGGCGACCTGGGTTGCGAGTACGGCGCCGGGGTCAACTGCCACAACGATAAAAACGGCAACTTCAAGCAGAGCTTCGTCGGCTATATGCTCTATGACCGCACCTGGTTCAAGAAAGACACTTACGGGTTCACCATCGGCGGCGGAGAAATCAACAACCCCGGCCTCTATCTCGTCCTCGTTCCGCCCATTAATGGTATGTCGGCTACGACTGCGGCTCTCGATTCGCCGTATTTTGCTATGAATCCCGGAGACCCTTTCAAGGCCTGGGACTCTACGGTTACCTTCGACTACATGCCGCGGCAGTGGTTTACCTGGCGCTGGGAGTATGGCATCCGCGGCACCAACATTCCCTACTGGAACGGCCATGGCGGCATGACTCCACCAGCTTTTGCCGGGGCTCCATGGGGTGTGAACAATGGCGCGCCGACGCAGTTTGTCTGCATGGACGGCTCGGCGGTTCCCAACCCCAACGGCCCTTACTCGGCAGGCCAGGTCCCTTACGGCACCACCGGAACCGGCGCTCCCTCCTATGTCGGCGCCTACTGCGGTACCAATGCCAGCGGCGCCCACGGCGGCATCTGGTATCCCGATCTCCGCCGCGACGAGCATTATGTCGACATCGATCTGATGGTGAAGTTTTAGAGCTGGATATAAATCAACACGCCTACAGCGTGTTTCATAAAGCTGGTTCTGCCTGAACAGGCATGTATGGAATCCGGCAGCAAGCCTGGTTCCGTAAGGCCGGCGATTCACGGCGGCCATGGATGAAACACGTTCTAATATGTGGGGCTCACCGTACGGTGAGCCCCATGCATCCCATCACCACATAGACAATTTATTGGGCTTGCTCCAAAAGGTTTCTGCGCACCTATCGCGGATTCGCGCTTTCCTGTGCGCTCGGCCGGCCTATGCGCCGAGCGCGTAGTCTGCGCGGGATGCATCCAACAGTAATCCTGTAAGGCAAAGTAGATGGATCGGACTTTGCAGGCGCGTTCTATGGTCGCAATTGTTTACGGGCCGGAGAAGCTTCGCTCGATGCGCAGTTCGTACATTGGCATCCAGGTTTCCCAGGTCTTCCGCCGCGGTCCGCCACGGCGGAAGACCCTTCGACAAGCTCAGGGCAGGCTCTGGGGCACCCGCACCCGAGGATAGAGCAAAATCAAACGGTCAGAGACTTAGATTCAGCTTGGCTTACGCTCAACTCATCGATGCCGGTCTCATGGCAGCCAGCTCAATTGGCAGCCGGGGGTGAAGTGTTTCAATAGAGGGCGGGAGTAATCTAGCTCAGGACAGGGATTTTACATGACACGGGAAGAAGCTAAAGCTCGCATCGAAGAAGTTGGAATTATCCCCGGTATCCGTGCAAACTCGGCGGCGGACGCTCTATTTGCCGCTGAAACGGCCTATCATGCTGGGATTTTAATCGCGGAAATCACCATGACGGTTCCGAATGCGATCGGCGTGATTAAGCAATTGACTCAGCGATTTCCCGATATGGTTGCTGGGGCGGGCACAGTGCTCGATACGGAAACTGCGCGGCGGTGCGTCGATGCCGGAGCCCGATTCCTTACCAGCACAGGTCTGATCCCGGAAGTCGTCGCTGTTGCCTTGAGGAGCAATATACTTGCGATTCCCGGCGCGCTTACGCCTACGGAGGTGATCACTGCCTGGAAAGCCGGCGGTGATTTTGTGAAGATATTTCCCGCCGCGCCCATGGGAGGGGACCAGTACATCCGCTCGCTGAAGATTCCAATGCCCCACATTTCACTGATTGCGGCTGGCGGAGTGAATCAGCAAACTGCCTTTGGCTTCATTCGGGCGGGTGCTTCGGCACTGGGCGTCGGAACGGAATTGCTGCCCACAGAGGCTGTACGCAAACGGCAGGAACACCGGATCCAGGAATTGGCGCGAAGATTTTTGGGCTTTGTGACAGAAGCACGCGCGCAGAAATAATCTGCTACTGTGAACGAGAACCTCAGCCGCATCTTCATTGCATGAATATGATGTCAGTCTGTCACAGTAGAAGCCTGCTCTTTCCCAGAGTATTACCTGAGGAGTAGTTCAGAAGATCTTTGTATGAGGGGAAGTAATAAAAAAGTTATAAGGATTATATAGAACTGCAGTCTAGTTATGAACGGCTTCATGCTTCCTTCACAAGATAAGTTCCATGCTTTTCGTGAAGGGGGAGATATCGATGATCTGCAAGACACAGGTTATGATCGCGCTGGCAGCAACAGCGCTTGCCGGAACTCTGTGCGCGGAACCATCTTCAGAGAAGTACAGCCGCGCCGAACTGCAGCAGATGATCCGCGAAGCGCATAGCGCGCAGCAATATCAGGCCTTGGCGAGCTACTACCGGTCGCGCCAGCGGGATTTTGAAGAGCAGGCAAAATCAGAAAAGCAGGAATGGGACAGGCGCAGTCAAAATGTCAGTGGGCCTGCAGCCAAATATCCCAGGCCGGTCGACTCATCACGAAATCGTTATGAGTATTTTACATATGAGGCACAGCAGATGAGCCAACAGGCTGCACGCTATGAGGGCCTGTCGGCAAGCGCAAAGTAATAGGAATGCGGCTGAAAGCATATAGTTTGGCCGAGCCCTGCGAACAAAAAGGTTAAGTGCGGGGCTCGGCACCTACTTTCTTTGTACTTTATTTATGTTTTATTGATGCCAGCCCGGCTACGCTCTCTCTACAAGCATGCCAATCCGGAAAGCCATGGAAGCATGAAAATATCAGATCTGTTAGGGGAGAGAACTCATCCCACCGGCGCGCAGTTTGCTACAGAAAGCCTGATCGGATGCTGGGTCGTTGGCCTGCTCACCTTTGCAGGATATGAACTGCATTTCAATCCGGCGCCTGTTGGATTTCTGTTCCTGCTGATTGTGGTGTGTGAGGCAATCCTCTGCGGATTCTGGCAGGCGTCGATCGTGTCGTTACTTGCCTGCAGTTGCCTGGATTACTTTTTTTATCCGCCAGTCTTGCAATTCTCCGTTTCCGATCCGCAGGATTGGGTGGCGTTGGGGGCATTCGAGATCAGCGCGCTTCTGGTCAGTCGTCTGTCCTCGCGAGAGCGGCTGACTTCGCGTGAGGCAAAGCTGCAGCGCGCTTCGATGGAGCAATTGTATGAGCTGAGCCGGAGCACTCTGCTCATCAATCTCCACCAAGCGCCTGGACCGCAGTTAACGCATTTGATCCAACGGATCTTTTCGCTTCGGGCAGTAGCGATCTTCGACTCAAATTCTGGAAAGTGCGATACCGCGGGGGTCTGGGAAGAAGGCGAGCGGGATCTGGCCAAAGAGTGTTACCTGGCGCAGGCTGACGATGACGATAAAACGACTCAAACATCGCGAAGGCTGTTAAGAGCGGGAGCCATTTCCATTGGTGCGATTGCGGTACGGGGCGAACTAGAACAGCTTGTCGCCGACGCGCTCGCATCTTTGACGGCGATTACCCTGGACAGATGCGCATCGTTTGAGAAGGAGAGCCAGATCGAAGCGGCGCATCAGAGCGAACGGCTTCGAGCCGCAGTACTGGATTCACTGGCGCACGCGGTCAAAACGCCGCTTACCGCGATTCAGACGGCCGCCGCCGGACTCTCGGAGGTTGGCATTTTGAATCCACCGCAACAGGAACTGGTGGCGCTGATTGATGCCGAGTCGAGCAAGCTAAGTTTGTTGAGTACGCGATTGTTGCAGACGGCGAAGTTAGAAGCAGAAGAGATCAGCATCGCCAGGGACGAAATTGCGGTTGATGATCTTGTGTCCACCGCTTTAACGGAGCAACGCGGGCGCATGTCGGGTCATCCGGTAGAGGTTTCCGTCCCGGATCACTCTCTCAAAATTCGCGGCGACCGGGACCTGCTGTCGATGGCATTGGCGCAATATCTCGATAATGCAGCTAAGTATTCTTTTGTGGGAACTGTGGTCAAAGTTGCGGCCAGAGAGAGCCATTCGGAGGTGCTTATCTCGGTTCACAATTTCGGCCCGCCGATTCCGATCACGGACAGGGAGAAGATTTTCCAGCGTTTCTATCGGAGCGAGGGAACGATGCATTTAGCGGCGGGAACCGGCATTGGGCTTTCCACAGTAAAGATGGCGGTTGAGGCGCATCGCGGCCATGTGTGGGTGATCAGCGATGCGAACGAAGGAACGACTTTCTTTCTCTCACTACCTCAAGATGGAGGAACGAAACAGTGAATAAGGAATCCGGCAACTTGCTCATTGTCGATGATGAACGGTCCATCCGGTTATCGCTGCGCACGATTCTGGGGAACTTCGGCTTCGATATTGTCGAGGCCGCGCGCGGAGAAGAGGCGCTGGCTCTGGTTCGCACTGCTCAATTTGACGCCGTTCTGCTCGATATCAACATGCCCGGCATGGGCGGGATCGAGGTGTGCCGGATTATGCGCAAAGCCGCGCCGCGGTTGCCCATCGTCATGCTCACTGTGCAGGGGGGTGAGGATCGTAAAGTGGAGGCCTTGGACGCCGGCGCAGACGACTACATTACCAAGCCGTTTCAGCTTCGAGAACTTACAGCCCGGCTTCGCGCTGCGGTGCGGCGTAATAAAGCCACTGATGACACAAACTCGGTGATTGTTATCGGCGATGTGCTTCTGGATCCTGAAAGGCACCTGGTGGAGAAGAAAGGACGTTCCGTCCACTTGACTCCGAAGCAATTCGAACTGTTGCATTACCTGATGATTCATGCGGGACGGCCGATTCCACACGCCAAGCTCTTGCGTTCCGTGTGGGGAGTTGAATACGGAAATGAACTGGAATATTTGCGCACGTTCATCCGGCAGATTCGCATGAAGATTGAAGACGATCCGGCAGCCCCCAAGTATCTGCTGACGGACTCGCATATAGGCTATCGATTTAGCGAATCCGTAGAAGAAGAACAGAATGACAGGGTCATGAAAAAGTTGTAGTCACTCTATTTATGTTATGGAACGGCCGAGTATAACTGCTCGAGAAGTAGATAAGCAACCATTGTCTCTGACCGCATGAATTCGTACATTGGCATCCAGGTTTCCCAGGTCTCAAAATCGAGACCCTTCGACAAGCTCAGGGCAGGCTCTGGGGCACCCGAGGATGGTGCAAAATCAAACGGTCAGAGACCGAGCGCAACAGGCGATCTCACGCCGCAGCCTGTCTGATCCTCGCAGGATTCAGTGCATAGGATTTGAAGTTGCCGGATTCGGGACGCAGCAACTCGGGATTTTCTAAACGGGGCCGGATGTAGCAATCCGCTTCACCTGTATACAAGCGTTTACACTTCTGCAAAGCGCATCTTATGTAAGCCATTGAAAAATATAGGATCTTACTTTAGTAAGAATGGTTACTTTCGTGCTCTAATCTGATAAGATTCCTTCTGTTGCGGGATAAAACAGTTGTTTTTGAAGCAGCCGGGAATGCAAAATGAGAGTTCCTGGAACTGCTGAGGGGTGCATGAGCGAACGCGCCGATGCGATTCGGACAATGCGGAGTAGTGGACACCCTGGTCGAATCATATCGGGGCGCAGCTCGTCTTTTATCTCGCCTATCATAACGGGTCTGGCCCTGGCCATCGTTTTGGGAGGCATCGCGCCGCGCCTCGCCACCGGAGCGGCCTTCAATGAGGTGCTGATCTTTTCCGCTGGTGCTGCGGCTGCAGTGCTCGTGCTCCGGTTGATCGTACAGCGCGAGCGCCGCGTGGCTCTGCAACTGGTGATGAGCGAGATCGTCGGCGAAAACACCTCGCCGGAGATCGCGGCGATGCGCATTCTCGAAGCTCTGTGTGTCTCGCAGGGTTGGGACGTTGCATTGCGTTGGGAGCTTAATGCTGACGAGAACCGGCTCGAATTCTGCTCCGCATGGGGAGCGCCTGGGCGGCGCACCGAAACGCTGATCCAGGAAAGCATGGGGCTGAAGCTGACGGCCGGCGATGATCTTCCCGGACGCGCTTGGCAGGATGGCCGCCCGGTGTGGGTTGCCGATCTTGCCTCCCTGCCCGCCAACCCCCACACCCGGACGGCCCAGCGCCATGGCATGGTCTCCGGCTGTGCGGTGCCTGTGCGTGTCGGCAGTACCGTGCTGGCGGTTCTCGAATTCTATTGCCACTTCTGCCTCCGTGAAAACCGCGAGGCCATGGCGGCCGTCGAGACCGTAGCTGCATCCCTGGGCCAGATGCTGGCCCGCTCGCACGAGCGGGACCGCGCAGAGAAGCTTTACCGCGAGCAGGAAATTCTGCTCAACTCAGTTGCCGACGGCATCTGCGGACT
>JASHQE010000094.1 GCA_030037705.1 Acidobacteriaceae bacterium
TTCCGAATTACCGCCGACTTTTTTGAGTGACATAAAAGGCCACTTGAATGCGTGGCTTCGGTTCACATCCATTCAGGAACCGCTTTAATTCTCCGCTTCCTGGGGCAGCGTGAAATAAAACACCGCGCCGTGATTTACGCTGCTTTTTGCCCATATCTTTCCGCCGTGCCGGGAGATGATGCGCTGCGCCGTGGCTAGACCGATGCCCGTGCCGGGAAACTCGCTCTGCGCGTGCAGGCGCTGGAATGGACGGAACAGCCGGTCCGCGTAGCGCGGATTGAATCCCGCGCCATTGTCGCGCACGAAATAGACCGGGCCAGTGCCGTTCTCAATAAAACCGAACTGGATCTCCGCCACATCGGCCTTGGATGTGTACTTCCACGCATTGTGCAGCAGATTTGCGAGCGCCACCTGAATCAGCCCTTCATCCACCACCGCGCGTGCCCCTCTCATAATGGAGAAGCGCACCTGCCGTTCTGATTCTTCGGCTTCAAGGTTCTTGAGAATCGTTTCCGCCATCTGGCTGAGATTGACAGACTTCCGGTAAAGCGGAGTGCTGGTAGCGCGGGAGAGATTCAGCAGGTCGTCGATGAGCAGCGCCATGCGATCCGCGCCTTCGATCAACTTTTCAACGAGCTCGCTCCCGTGACCGCTGAGCCCGACTGCGTTCTGCAATAAGAAGGCGATATTCACAACGTGCTGCAACGGCCCGCGCAGATCATGTGCCACCGAATACGAGAAGGCTTCGAGCTCCTTGTTTGCTTCGGTCAGTTCTGCGGTGCGGTCCCGCACTCGTTGTTCCAATTTGTCGCGAGACTCCTCAAGCGCGCGATCCCGCTCCTGGATCTGTTCCAGCATCCCGTTGAACGACTGCACCAGGAGCGCAAGTTCGTCGCTACTGTTCGGCACCGGTGCGCGCACGGAGTAATCTTTCTCCCGGCTCACCGTTTGCGCCTTCCCCGCCAGTTGCGTGAGCGGGTCAGTGACAAGATGGCGAATCGTCGACGTGGCGAAGACCGCGATCGCAAAACAGAGCGAGAGAATCAACGCGGAGAGAAGGCCAAACTGGCCAGCCCGGCGCACCAGTTCGCCGGTTCCGGCAAGCAGATACACGGCGCCGACCCCTCTGCCCTGGAATTCGATCCGGCTGCCTAATAAAATGTTCGTTCCTCTCGACCAGTATTCGAGATCCCTCCCGGGAGCCAGAGTGATTCCCAGTTCGGGTGCGCCCGATCCCGGCCGTTGATACCGGGCAAACACTCCACCTTTCGCCGTTACCATCACGGCCCAGCGAATGTGAGGTGAACGCGCCAGGGCAGTGAGCGTATTTTCCGCGGCCTGCTGATCGTCAAACATGAGCGCCGTAACGCTGTTCGCGCCCACAATGCCGGCCTCGGTAGTCAGCGAGTTGATAAGATCCTGCCGCAGCGTGTACAGGTCATAACCCAGGAAGGCAATGTAAGCGAGCAGCAGCGCGGTGCCGCTCACCAGCAGATTCATGCGTGTCAGCTTGCCTGCGATGGAACGGGGATTCCAGAGGTTCATGGCTGATCCTTCGCGGTTTTTCCCGTAACTGAGCAGGCTACGCGCAGCAGTTCCGAACTCAAGATCAAATGGGTGCGGCCCACGGCATCGAGATTGACCGCAAACCGCACGCGATTCCTCTGCGTGAGGAACTGGATCATGCCACCGTTTTTCAGGAATCCGGGCGCGTCGCTCACCGTTAAGACATCGGCGTTGCCCAGCGCCGCCAGATCGGCGCGGATTCCATCGCCTTCATCAAGGCTGATAAACACCACCTCGCACGCGCGCGCCGCATAGGCATCGGCAATCCGTACCACGCGGACGGTACGGTTATCGATGGACTCCTTTGCCGTAATGTCATCAAGTTGGTGACCGATGGGATCATGCCCGAGAATGCAGATGTCAAAGGTCGGATTTTGTGGAGTCAGATGCTGCGGAACAGTCCGGGACCCGGCCAGGTGAATGAATTTCCCGAAATTCGAAAGATACGTTGCTTTCACATCATATTCGGAGGGTTTGGCCTGCGGCGGTGCAGATACAGGCAGCAGAAAGAGCAACACGGCCATCAGATGCCGAAACGCTTTCGCATCCGGTTGCGGCGGCTCGGATGGAATCGGCGATGGCATGATGTACCGAAGTACCATGAAAAACAATTTGGCTTGGTTTCAGCGCGCCAGAGAGCTACGGCGTGCATGAAACGATACAAAATTAAGTTATTGAGCACGCAGCCCGAGTTGACGACGCAGAAAAACGTACAGAATAAGATACGTTCTTATCGAAATGGGTTGCCTCAAAAACTTTCCGGCCTTTTCTCGATCATTGTTCATCGCGTACTTCTGGAAGCGGCAAAAGGCGATGGACGACCTGCAGCAGTTTTGCGGGCTGGCCTTTGCGCACAAACTCCGTCGCGAACGGCGCAATATCGGAAGGCAAGCTCCACAGTTCGGAGAGAACAATGATTGGTGTGGCCGGAAAGAGCCCCCGAATCTCCTGCGCAAACTCCGCAGAGGTCCTGATAGAGTGCAGCCGGTAATCGAGCAAAACCAGACCGATTGAATCGTCGCACGGGATATGGGCGTCGGCGAATTTCACCAGCGCGGAGACGGGCTCGTACCCCGCTTGCTGCACCAGAAGCCCATAGATCTCCAAGTGTGAGGGGTCATCGTCGACAATCAGCACTTTGGGATGATCTGAGGCCATCAGCACCTGCACCCATCATAAATCGCGCGAGGGAACGTATCACTACCCCGCTCCAGGAACTAGGGCCGCGACCGCATGAATTTGTATCTTTAGCATCGTGCTCTCCCAGGTCTCATCCGCCGCGGTCCGCCACGGCGGAAGACCTGGGGCACCCAGAGGCAGTACTTAATCAGACGTTCAGAGAACTAGGCTGTATCGACATATAGCTTGGTGAACCATGGTCAAAAATCAGTGCCCGAGGTGGGGAACCGCAGATGTTTCGACTCCGTTGGGAGCATAGGACGCTCCCAACTCCGCTCAACATGACAGTGCTTGACTTACTTTTCAGCAACTTAGAGTTGGTCTATATGTCGATACGGCCTAGGGCCTGCCGATCGCTGCTGCGCTTGCGAAACACCACGCTCAACTCTTTACGCCAGTGCTCGCCGAGCGCGACGAACTCCCATTCCACTTGCGGCGCAAGATAGCGCAGCACTGTCTCATTGGCGGGATGAATGCGCAACGCCGGAGAGGCAAGAAACAACTTGGGCGCGAGCGGCGAAACCTCGAAGCCTTCGAAGTAGCCCTGCCGCTCAAAGGCGGAGAACGGTCTTGTGCCGCCGGCTGTGCTCTGGCGGTCTTCATTGAGCGCGCGAACCCGGATCCAGTAGTCGAGAGATTGCAGCGGCAGATGCAAATCTTCATCGGCCTTGAGTTCGAGAACCACAAGCCTTCCCGAGCGATCGAGCGTAAGCAAGTCGAGAAGGCCGCGGCTGCCGCTCGTAAGCGCCGGAACCTGCGTATATACAAGATCGCTGCGCAGACCGGGAAATACACTGGAAATCTGAGCACGGAGCTTTGATTCGAGCCAGCGTTCCGGCTGCATGCGAAAGAGCGAATCGTTATGCGGTCCATCAGAATGACGGCTGGCAAACAGCCTAGCGAACAGCTCGCGGCAAAGCTCTTCGTTTTCGTCATTCAGAGGAGTTTCATGCGCGCCCGCGCCAAAGGTCACTTCGTTGTAATGCGCAAACGAGCCGGCAGCCGTTTCATGCCGCACCCGCGCAAATTCGAGCCCGTGCAGCAGCAGGCCCACGATCGTCGTCGAGCTGGCCCGCACTTCGATCCGGTCGCGCGCTCCATCGGGAAGCACCGCCATCAAACGGCTGATTCCTTCACGGCAACGCTCGATAGCCGCAGTCGCCGAAAAAGCATGAACCAGCCGCGACTCAAGATTACCGGTATCGCGAAAATCAACCTGGGTCAGCTCTTCGCTGCGTTCATCGAGCGTGAAGAGCTGAAACTCCGCAGCCGCATGGTTTAGCCACGCCATTCGCTCTGCTGTGGTGCGACCCGCGCCGGCGGGGACAATCACCTTAAGCCCGCCGAAATGCCGCCGGCCTTCGCCTTTCAGCCGGCAGTAGTCGAGCCAGAGAATGCCCAGGGTCAGGATGCCATCTACAATGTCGGCGGATTCCGCCTCGTTCACGCCGATCACCGCATCGGCCGCGGTTCCCCGCAGCAACCGGCCACGCACATAGGCCGGACCGAAGCTGTGCTCCAGGTCCATCGCGGAGCGAAACCCATCCACCCTCGCAGCGGGAAAACTGCGCGCGAGCACGCGTTCCAGCAGCCGTTGATAATTGCGCCGCGCTGAACCTCGCGCCGTGGGCGTGCGCCGGTCGCTCGTCGGCACCAGGTCGAGCGCCAGAGGCTTCGCTGCTCCCATGCGCCGCGTCATGAGTCGCAGGCTCTGCGCGCGTTCTTTTATCTCGACCACGGTGCGCATCACATTGCGCTCATCGCTCCAGAGTTGCAAGAGGCAGCGCCCGTGCGACTCGGCCACCGAGTAATGCGCCCCGCGCATATCAAAGAGCATACGTCCATCTTCGAGCAGCGCTGCTGCCGGATGATCTTCAAGATAGGCTTCGATGGTCCGGGCCAATCGCGCGGCAGATGTGACCTCAACGCCAGCGGCCATCTATACCCCTACCAGCCCTGCCGTTCGCGCAGGCCAGTGATGTGCGCCGTGTGA
Source organism: Acidobacteriaceae bacterium (assembly GCA_030037705.1). Lineage (GTDB taxonomy): Bacteria > Acidobacteriota > Terriglobia > Terriglobales > Acidobacteriaceae > Telmatobacter. The sequence continues at coordinate 4,739 of JASHQE010000094.1, forward strand.
TGGAGCGAGCGCCAGCGTCCGCGTGGCTGCGGCATGCGCAGCGTGTGGATTGGCTCGCGGCGAAGTTCGGGGGTATATGCGTCGAGCGGTCTGAATCGGCCGATGGGATAACGCAGGGCGTCCGGTTCTGTCATGGCAAAAAACTACCATGCCTCCCTACCGCAAGTCCGCCGTAGGGCGAGAAGAAGCGCTCGCGTGAAGCGGCCCGGCCCGATGCTCGCCCGATGCTCGAGTGAGTGTTGAGCCGGGATCCGCCTCAGGCAGGACGGTGGTGATGGTGGTGGTGGTGGTGATGCGCGGCAAAAGCGGCCGGCGCGGCAAACACCATCAAAAGCAAGGTTGCAGCGAGAATTTTCTTCATGGGCCGAATCCTATCACGCTTTTACATAATCTGCAGTACCCAAATGGGGTAGCACCAAAGCCGCAGCCGCCAGCTTGCTGGTTGCCTGGGCGTACACTAAAAATGCGATGACCAACCTTCCGGTATCTTCCCCGCCCCCCAGCCACAAACGCTACTTTTTTGAGAAGTTCGGCATCACCGAGCGGCTGCTCGAGCGCTGCCTGGGCGAGGCTCTGAGCGCCGGCGGCGATTATGCGGACCTTTATTTTGAGTCAGTTATGGCAACCGCGCTGGGCGTCGACGAGCAGATCGTCAAATCGGCCAGCCAGGGTACCAGCGCCGGTTGCGGCATTCGCGTGTTAAGCAGCGAGCGCACCGGCTACGCCTATACCGACAATTTGAGCCCCGAGCGTCTGCTCCACGCCGCGCGCACCGCCGCGCTCATTGCCTCCGGACCAGCCAAACAGCCCATCCAGGGATTCACCGAGACCCGCGCCGCCGACCTCTATCCCGTCCCGCTCGGCGGATTTGATCTCGATCTCGCCGCACGCCTGGAGCTCATCCTGCGCGCTGACCGCGCCGCCCGTGCCTTCGACTCGCGCATCGTCCAGGTTCGCGCCAGCTACAGCGAAGAGTTGCGCCGTATCCTCATCGCCGCATCCGACGGCGCCTTCGCCAGCGACACCCAGCCTCTATGCCGGCTCAATGTCTTCGTTATCGCCAAGGAAGGCGCCATCATCACCAAAGGCTCCGCCGGCGGTGGCGGCCGCGCCGGCCTCGATCAATTCATCGGCAGCAAAAGCCCGGAGCACCTGGCCCAGGAAGCTGCCCGTGGCGCGATCCTCCAACTGGGTGCGGTTCCTGCGCCCGCAGGCGAGATGCAGGTGGTCCTCGGCCCCGGCTGGCCCGGCATCCTGCTCCATGAGGCCGTCGGCCACGGCCTTGAAGCCGACTTCAACCGCAAGAAGACCTCCGCCTTCGCCGGACTCATCGGCAAACCCGTCGCCAGCCCCAAGGTCACCGTGGTCGATAACGGCACCATCGCCGGCCG
>JASHQE010000095.1 GCA_030037705.1 Acidobacteriaceae bacterium
GGAGGGGCTCGCGGATGGGACGGTGGAGCGCGTAGCTGCTTTGCGGGACCGGCTGGAAGCAGGAATTTTGCAGATTGCCGGTACCGGTGTGAACGGCGCCGGCGCGCCTCGTACAGCCAACACGACGAATATTCGCTTTGATCAACTGGAGGGCGAGGCGCTCGTGATTGCGCTCGATCTGAAGGGCGTAGCCGTAAGTGGCGGCTCGGCGTGCCATTCGGGGTCAACGGAGCCCAGCCATGTGTTGATGGCCATGGGACTGGACAGGAATGCAGCGCGCGCGAGCTTACGGTTCAGCCTCTTGAAGACGGCGACCGAAGCCGATGTGGATCATGCCTTGAAAGTGGTTCCAGAGGCGGTGGAACACTTGCGGGCGCTTTCACCGGTGGCGGCGGGAACAGCGGGGTGAGCGGAATTATCGTGGTTAGCGGCGTTCGCGGAGCTAGGTCCTTCGGCGCGCTGAGTTTTGCTAACACCGCTAGCTCCGCTGGAGACAAGGAGCAACATGGCTGAGAACACAACCATTGCCGTAGCCATGTCCGGAGGAGTGGACTCCTCGACGGTAGCGGCGATCCTCGCGCACAGGGGCGACACGGTTGTCGGGCTCACATTGCAGCTCTGGGATCAGATGCGGCTCGCGGGCAAGCATGGGATTCCGGATGCACCCAAAGCTGGCCGATGCTGTTCTCTGGATGATGTGTACGATGCGCGGCGCGTGGCTGAACACCTGAATATTCCTTATTACGTTGTAAACCAGGAGGAACGGTTCGAACGCGACGTCGTGCGTCCGTTTGTGGATGAGTACCTGGCTGGACGCACGCCAATTCCCTGCTCGCTGTGTAACGATCACATCAAGTTCGACCAGTTGCTCAGGACGGCGCGGAGCATTGGGGCTGCCCGGATCGCAACCGGCCACTACGCGGTGAACGAATATGACGAGCGGCGCGGGCGATGGATCTTGAAGCGGCCCGTGGATCAGGCCAAGGATCAGACATATTTTCTCTTCGGCCTGACGCAAGAGCAATTGGCGCACACGCTCTTCCCTCTGGGACAACTGACGAAGCCCGAGGTGCGGGAGATCGCGCGGCAGCATGGATTGCGGCTGGCCGAGAAGCCCGATTCGCAGGAGATCTGCTTCATTCCCGGCGGCGATTACAAGCAGTTTCTTGCCGCGTATCTCGAGGAACAGGGCGAGCAGGTTCCTGAGACTGCAGGTGAGTTCGTGGCTTCCAATGGCGAAGTGATCGGCCGGCACGAGGGGATCGTCAACTTTACGGTAGGTCAGCGGAAGGGACTCGGCCTCACTTCGCCATCGCCGCTCTATGTTCTGAACATCGATCCGGTAAGCCATCGCGTCATGGTGGGCGCAGATGCGGAGCTCGCGACGCGCAGGCTACGCGCACGGCGGCTGAACTGGATCAGCATTCCAGAGCTGGCAGAGCCTATGCGGGTACAGGCAAAGATCCGGCATCGGCACGAACCCGCATGGGCTATGCTGGAGCCGGCAGGCAGAGATGAAGCCATTGTGACCTTCGACGAGCCCCAGCGCGCGGTCACTCCAGGCCAGTCAGCAGTTTTCTACGATGGAGACGAAGTCGTAGGCGGGGGATGGATCGTTTAGAGCAGTTCCCGAATGAATGTTGACTTTTTGAAAGTCGTGTAGGGTGGCGTCCGTGCTTTCGGACTACACCCATTCGGGAACTGCTATAGCCAAGACTGCCGCCAGGCTCGCCTATCTCTGCCAGGCGTCCGGATCAGACGAACATCTCGGGGTCGGTGGAATTATGGCTCTCATGCCTGTGCGGCACGGACTCTGCTGTGCGAAGAGTTTCGACGATTGCCTTGACAGAAGCAAGGATGCCTGAGACTTGACGCACGGGTTTATTGACGGCGTGACTCATAAAGTCGCCGGCGCGATCTGCGGCGTCCATGACGCTTGTGGCCATGGAGTCAAGACGATCGGCCTGACGGCGCAGGCGGGTAATCAATTCGGCGGCCGCCGATTGCAGGTCTTTGGTCTGTGCACGCAACGTGTGGGTGAGAGCGGCAAAATCAACAGAGGTCTGTTCGATTTTGGGCGCAACGCGGGTGAAAAACTCGCGCGCGTCCTGGATGAGGGGCAGAACGATGTCGCGCAGATCTTCCAACTCGCTGCGCGCGGAGCTGATTGCCTTGCGCATGCCAATAAAGATAGCCAGCAGCACAACCGCCTGCAAGAGCAACGCAAGGGCCACGACAGCGGCGATCACAAGTAGAACGGTATGAGAGTTAGCGTCGGACATCGTCAGCGATCTCGCACAGCAAATCTGGGAAACAGCACCCGGCTCGTAAAACCGCCGTCGGCTGCAGCAAAGTCTGCGTCTCCGCCGCGGCACACCTTAGCGTGCAACGAGGATTCAACCGCAACGGTCCAATATCTATAAGCCGGACCAGGACAACGGACTAGGATAACGGACCAGAATGAGTACCGGGAAAATCCCGTTCCTCAATTGTCGCTCGTAGCGGACTTGTAAGCCTGACGGCCGGCGTCAACCGCCGCGTTCACACGTCCCGTCTGCTCCGCCACGAGATTCTTGCCGCGTTCGACAAACTCCTCCCACTGGGCGCGTCCGCGATCGACTGCCTCACGGCCACGATCGACATATTCACTCACCTGCTCTTTGCCTTTATCCACCAGCGCGGTCACCTGCTCCTTGCTCTTATCGACAAAGGCACTGACTTCTTCAGCGGCTTGACGGGTTCGTGCACGGATGTACTCGGTGCCCTCGCGGGCGGTATTGGCGAGATCTTCGCGGGTCTCGCGGCCGCTCTTGGGAGCATAAAGAATACCCACCAAGGCGCCAATGCCCAATCCAGCCAGAAACCACGCCATTCCATAGGATTTGTTTTCGTCTGCCATAAAAATGACTCCTTTCATTGCACTTGAAGGATGCCTGAGCGTATCAAAACTACCCAGCTTACCGCAAATTACGGCTGGGCGCGGAGCCCGCAAAATTGCCGCGACTTCTTGAGATAGCGTATTTCTCGGACGGCCTCTGCGCATTGGACGCGAACGGAGGACGGCGAGTTGCAAGAGCAATCGTCATCCATCACGCAGCACCTCACACAAAAACCGAAGATTTTGATCGACAATTTCTCTCCGGCCAAACTATCCGCCGCAGCCACTGGTGTGAGCAAGGACTTCAGCAAAGTGCATTGCGCGGCGGCTGGAAAGCTGCGCAATCTGCTCGCGGCAACTGAAGCCGTCGGCAACGATCAGCGTCGCCAAAGGCGATGCTTCCACCGCGGGCATCAATCCCTGACTGGCGATCGTCTTTGAAATTTCAAATTTATCCGCTTCAAAACCGAAAGGTCCCGCCATTCCGCAGCAACCGGCCTGGATAGGCTCCACTATTGCGCCGGCGCGGCGGAGGATTGTGATTTCACTGGCTGGACCACCAAAAACCGACTTGTGATGACAGTGTCCGTAAATAAGAATCCGCGCACCGTCGAGACGGCCGGAGGCGAAATCCGGGGCTTTGGCGGCGAGCCAGTCGGCAAGGAGCCAGATATTTCTGCTCAGGCGTCCCGCGCGCGGATCATCCGGGATCAACTCGAGCAGTTCATCCTGAAAGACGCTGGCGCAACTCGGCTCAAGAAAGACGAAAGGAAGCCCAGACTCGATCTGCGGAGCCATGCGGTCAAGCACGCGCATAAGATAAGAGCGCGCCGCAGAGAGAAAGCCGAAATCGTAGAGAGGACGGCCACAGCAGAGATGGTCGCGTGGAACTTGAACTTCGAAGCCTGCCTCGGCCAGCACAGATTCGGCAGCGGCAAGCGTTTGCGGATGGTAATAGTTATTCCACGTGTCCATCCACAAGAGAACCTGCCGTCCAGGCGGTTGCGCTTCGCGCACGCGCGCGGGCTTTGAGCTTCGATAATTTTGGGCGGCTAAGCGCGGCAACTTCCGTTCCTTCGCAACGCCGGCAAGGCGCTTGATAAGCGGGCTGGTCAATGAGCCGGTGAGCAGCGCGTTCGTCAGCAACGGCGCAAGCGAGCCATAGCGGGCCAGGCGATCTGCAAAGCCGAAGACATAATGCCGCAATGGATGTAACCGGCCCTTGTAATGCTGGGCGAGGAATTCGGATTTGTAGCGGGCCATATCGACCTGGACGGGACACTCGGTTTTGCAGGCTTTGCAACTGAGGCAGAGATCGAGGGCTTCGTGGACTGCCTCGCTCGCAAAGCCCTCCTCGCGGAGAGAGCCCGCAAGCATCTCCCACAGAAGATGCGCCCGGCCGCGAGTCGAGTGCCGCTCGTCGCCGGTTGCGCGATAGCTGGGGCACATCACACCGCCTTCCATGTTGCGGCAGGCGCCTACGCCTACGCAGCGTTCCGTGGCGCGCTCGAACGAGCCATGATCCGCCGCAAACACGAACTCCGTTCTTTCACTTTTTGGAGGAACTTCGTGATAGTGCCGCAGGTTTTCGATCGGATCGTAGACACGCACGGCATCGGACAGCTTGCCGGGATTCATGCGGTTATCGGGATCCCAAATGGCCTTGAACTCGCGAAAGGCCGCGACGATTTCAGGACCGAACATCTTGGGCAGCAGAGCGGCCCGCGACTGGCCGTCGCCGTGTTCGCCGCTAAGCGAACCTTCAAAGCTAAGAACCAGATCGGCGGCGCGGTCGATAAACTCGCGGAATTTGCGGATGCCTTCGCCGGTGCGGAAGTCGAAGTTGGGGCGGAGGTGGGCGCAGCCCTGACCGAAATGGCCGTAGATTGGCGTGCGGTAGCCGTATTCATTCATGAGCCCGGTGAGGCCGCGAAGATACGCGCCGAGTTTGCCCGGGGGAACCGCAGCATCTTCCCAGCCCTCGTAACCATTGGGTTCGCCGGGAACAAAGACGGTTGCACCGAGGGCCGAGTCTCTGACCTTCCAGATGCGCACGGCGTCGGCTGACGAGTAGATGCGGGCGGTGAGAACATCGGGCCAGGACCGCGCAGCGTGTGCGAGCGCTGCGGCTTTGGCCTGCGCCTCGGCCGCATCCCAGGTGCCCAGTTCGACGAGCAGAAATCCGCCGCCTGGCGGAAGCAGCGCCACGTCCTCGATGGCGAGTCCCTTCTTGCGCATCTTGTTGACCATCGAATCATCAAAGCCCTCAAGGCCAATGGGCCTGTGTTCGAGAACGGCGAGAACTGCATCTGCGGCGAGAAACGCGTCAGGAAACGCAAGGACGACCAGAACGCGATGTGGCGGGCTGGCCGTGAGATTCAGCGTAGCGGAGACGATGTTGACGCATGTACCTTCGGAACCTACCAGTGCGCGGGCCACGTTGAAGTTGCTTTCGGGCAGAAGCTCGTCGAGGTTGTAGCCGGAGACGCGGCGCGGAATGCGCGGATACTTCGCGCGGATCAGATTTGCGTAGCGATCGCGCAAACGCGCGAGCCCGCGATAGATGTCCCCGACGCGGCCTTCGGATCGCATGAGCGGTTCGAGTTGCCCGGGTGAAGTTGGACCGACGGTGAGGCGCGTGCCGTCGTAGAGGATCACGTCGAGCGATTCCACGTTGTCGACGACCTTGCCGCCGAGCAGACCATGCACGCCACAGCTGTTGTTGCCGATCATGCCGCCGAGCGTGCAGCGCGAGTGCGTGGCGGGATCGGGCGCGTAGGTGAGATGATGAACCTCGGCCGCATCACGCAGGCGGTCGAGAACGATGCCCGGCTCAATGCGGGCGAGCCTGGCTTCAGGATCGATCGAGATCAGCGCGTTCATGTGGCGGGAATAGTCAAAGACGACGGCCACATTCACGCTTTGCCCCGCAGAGCTGGTGCCCGCGCCGCGCGGAAGCACTGCGGCGCCTACGCTGCGGCAGGCGGCCAGAGCTGCTTCTACGTCGGCCGCATCGCGAGGAAAGATCACGCCGATGGGAAGCTGGCGGTAATTCGAGGCATCCATGGCGTAGAGCGCACGTGAGCCGGGATCGAAGCGCACTTCGCCGCGGATATTTTTCTTTAGAAGAGATTCCAGTTCGCGGTGCGCGGAAAAGCTCTCATGGGCCAACTGCGGTTGGTTGGACAGAATAGAAAAGGGCGAAGTGCTCACGAGGGAATGGTAGCGCGTTGGGTACAGGTTGTTTCCCGGGCTGATTCTGCGCACCAAGACCGTGAGGTTTCCGTGCAGCCGGTTATACACCAATCATTACCTAAATTGTGCACCGAACTACCGCGATGGCCACTCTTCAACCACAACGCCCAGGTCGTTGAGCTGCTGGATCGTAATTTCCACATTGCGGCGGACCTTGCGGCGGTCTTTGGGCGCGGCAAGAGGTGATTCGGCGACGGCGATCACGCGGCCGTAATGCCATGCGCCGGAAGGAATCGCAATGATGGCTTTGGCGAGATCGGCAGGGCGCAACTGGAGTTCCTGGCGGCGGGCAGCCTCGGGACGAAGCAGCGTTCCCTGGGTTGCCGTGCTGGGATTGGCATCCGGCAGAAGGATGCGGAGAGTGATGGTGTCTGCTCCGACGGCCAGGAAAGGATTCTCCCACTGGGAAGGCTCGCGCACATCGATATACAGGCTCTTGGTGGGCAGCGGAATCTGTTCGAGCTGAGCGCGCTCCTGGTCGCGCTCAGTTGCATTCGCCTGGGCCTGCTTCTCCGCCTTCACGGCGTTTTGTGCCACGCCTTCGACGGCCTGCTCTTCCTTGTGACAGGCGATGAGCACGAGGGGGAGAAGAAGCAGGAGGGCAAGAATGCCCTTCAAGTGTGTGCGGGGAACCACGATCTCTAGGATAACAGCAGCCACACGAGAGCGACCCGCGACGAAAGAATTACGAAGGTTGCGTGTTTGCGAAATTCTTTATTTCGGGAGCAGGCTGCGCGCAATGGAATCGAGAACGCCATTGAGGAAGTTGATGGACTCGGGCGCAGAATAGCGGCGGCCAATTTCGAGCGCCTCGTTGATGACGATGGGAAACGGCGTGCCCTTGAAGCCAAGCATCTCGCCCACGGCCATGCGTAGAAGATTGCGGTCCACGGCAGGCATACGTTCGAGACGCCAGTGCTTGGAGTGGTCTGTGATGAGCTTGTCAATTTTTTCCTGTTCGGCGATGGCAACCCGAAAGAGATCTTCGGCAAAGCCGCGGACCTCCGGCTCAATCTCGCCGGCGGACTTCCAGAACGTGGCGCGCACGTGGTCGGGCGTCTGGCGGCCGATATCCGCCTGAAAGAGCATCTGCATGGCCAGCTCGCGGGATTTGCGGCGCGCGCCTGAGCTCAAGCGGAACCGCCTTCGCTGAGCTTCCTGTGGAGGCTCACCATCTCAATGGCTGCCGCAGCCGCCTCAAAGCCTTTGTTGCCGGCTTTGATTCCGGCGCGGTTGAGCGCCTGCTCAAGAGTCTCGCAGGTGAGCACGCCGAAGCTGTGGGGAATGCCGGTCTCCTGCTGCGACTGGCCGATGCCGCGCGCGACTTCGTTGTAAATGGCTTCGTAATGCGCGGTCTCGCCGCGCAGGAGGCAACCGAGGGCAACGATGGCGTCCACCTGGCCGGCATTGGCGATGGTTCGTGCAGCGGCCGGGATCTCCCAAGCGCCGGGCACGCGGACGACCTGAATCTCCGCGCGGCTGGCGCCGCTGCGCAGAAGCGCATCAAGCGCGCCGTCGAGGAGACGGTCGGTGATGACCGCATTCCAGCGCGCGACGACGATGGAGAATTTCATTCCCTCGGCGGAGAGATCGCCTTCCAGCGCAACCGGCTTGCCCTTCAGAGGATCGATCCACGACCAGAAGCTGAAGGAAAATCCAGCCACGGGCTCGACCGTGAAGATTCGCGACTTCCAATTGGTCTCCGTAACCGGCGAGAGCCTCGCCCCTGCAATTTCGCCATCCTGAGTGCGCAGCCAGATCTCGGCGGCCTGATACACGGCATCGAGCGATGTGACTTCCACCAGGATATCGGCGGTTGAAGGCATCTGGCCTTCAACAAACTCGAGATTGCCGAGAGGCGCCAGAAACGACGCGCCGCAGCTTCCTTCTTCTTTCCATCCTTTGCCGGGCGCGAAACCGAGCGCGGCAAAGAAGCCCGCCAGCTTTTCATAGGATGCTGCGCTGCCCGCGGGACGCAGAAAGGAGATTCCCTTGATCATGATTCGATTCTATCGTGCGCTGCGTGAGAGGCCGCGAAGCGCCAATCGCTGAACCTCTTCCAAAACTATCAAGGCCGGCGTGCAGCCGGCCTCGATAGTTGCATTCGCAGCTTCACAACTTACGTGCCCGCAGCTTATGTGGCGGAGCGCGGCTTCACAGCGATCGCCGTAGCAGGAACAACGGTTCCCGCCCCGGAGTAGGTACAGCCCGCATCATTGCCGCCGCTCGCCACCGGAGTGCAGGAGGGAAGGTTAGGGCTGATCTGCTGCGTATCGGTGGGTGTCGTCGTCGCGTTCACCGTTGTCGGAATGCTAATGTAGTGAATCTTGTTATCGCCGGCGGTTGAGACGAAGAAGATGGTGTTATCCGGAGAGAAGGCGCCCACCAATGGTGCGGTTACGGCCGAACTGCCGGTAAAGGTCACAGCACCCGACGTTCCCGCGGAGGGCAGATAATAGGGCAGTTGTGCTCCGCCGGTTGTCGAGCTTGCTGAGTAAGTAAGGAAGGCGATGCCTTCGGCTGAGGTTGCAGAGACCGTGGTCGGGGTAGCGCCCGTCACAACCTGATCGACAGCGCCTACAGTCACGCCGGACCCGCCGGTAAGTGTGAACACCCCATCGAGGGTGGGGGTCGTGGAGATCGCCCCGAGAGTCTGCACCTGATTTGCGCCTGTACCCGTCGTGGTCTCCGGACACGCAGTGGTCGGAATGGTAACACCAATATCGGAAAGTGCGATATTGCTGCCGCTCGTCGCCGCAGCCAGAATGTGCTCTCCATCCAGCGTGGCTCCCAGCACATCCGCCTGCACGCTTACGTCCGTGGCCTTGGGGTCCTCGGGATAGAACTGGATGGTGCTGTTGTTGCCAACTGTTCCGGTCGGGCACCAGGTGTGAGCCACTGTCGGATTACCGCGCAGATAGGCTCCGACGCCGGGGATGGTAATGGCGGGGGTCTGCACCGTCAACGGCAATGCCGTGTTGGGCTCAGTGGAGCAAGTCGGCAACACGCTGGCCGGCAAAGGACTGGGCGGCAGAGACTCGGTCGTCCACCCGGTATTCACGTTGTAGACGTAGAGCGTGTCCGTATGCCCGGTGATCAACGGCGTCGAACAGCTTGAGGGCGTGTTCATCTCCGCGTTATCTACGATATACAGCGTCTGTGAATCAGGAGTCCACGCGGCAGCCACGCCCATGCCGCCGAAGGTCGTAGCCCCGCCGGCAGAAGCATTGTAGAGATAAAAGAGCTGGCGAGCCTGGTCGTTAATGAGGAGTTGAGCATCGTTCGGCGAGACCGCTAGCACCACACCGGGAGCGGTCGCATCCTGCTTGGTCAAGCTGTCGCTGGTTGTGCTGTAAATCATCAGTTCGCGTCCCGAACCGAAGTAAAGATTGGCCCCCTCGCGGTCCATCATCATGGAATTCGGCACATACGGCAGGCGCACGTTGGAACCGACAGTGCCGCTGAGCAGTTCAATCGGCACAAAGTACTGGGACTGGCCCGGAGATGAGAACCAGGCAAAGTCGCTGGCCGTACCCGGAACAGTAATGGTCACCGGATTCGAGGAGATCGAGAGGCCGGTGCCATTCAAGCCGAGCTCGTTGATGGGAGCAGGATCGCATGTTGCTGGCTGGCAGATGGCGTTGATGGATGCGGTTCCAGGAAAGCTTGTTGTTATGGCGCCACCGGTGCCGACCGAGATATCGATCGGGTTTGTCGATTGATAGGCAAGTGTGAGGCCGGTAATGGTCTGGCCGTTGGTATCAAGAATCGTGGTCGTGAGATTCTGAGGCACACCCTGGGCGATGGTGCCGGAGGTAGCTCCATCGGCGAGAGTGACCTGGATCGATGCCGGAGGACAGGTGGAGAAATAACCTGCGGACGAGCCCGAACCCGCGATGGAAGCGGTGATCGCCGTGGTGCCGGGCTGCTCGGCCGTGATCTGGTTGGTGGCCGAGTTGATGGTACCCACGGAAGAGGTACCGACGGCGAAGTTCATGGTGCCGATGGAGGATTCACAGGAGGGGACCGAAGCGGAGCTCGGCTCGCAAAGCAGGGTTTGCGTGCCGTTCAGATCATAGTAGGCCGCGGCGTCAAGCTGTGACACGGTACCTTGTGACTGGCATCCTGGAGGCCCAACAAGGGTAATTGAGGTAATCGGCGCATGGACATACACCGCCACCGGATTGGATGTGACGGAATCCGCCGAGACCGTGATATACGCGATGCCGTAGGGCAGGCCAGTCGTCGATGGCAACGGGTTAGGATAATTGCAGTAGGTATAGTCTGCAATGCCGCCGCCGGTGTTCCGGTTCCACGTGCCGGCACAGATATTGCCGGTGGGCGAGATATCGACCAGCTGATTGTTGGTGGTGCCGTAGGTGTAGCTCTTCGAACTGACGCTGGCGGTGTTGTTTTTGCACGTATAGGCGCTGGGAGTTTGTGCCTGGATGGTCTGCCCGTAGGCCAGGGAGATACCGGCGATCTGTGGCTGCAGAACAATGTACGATACGTCCGTGTCTTTCTGCCCGTAGCCGAGACCATTGCAATAATTCCCGGCCGGGTTGCGGGTACAGCCAGCGATGGTAACTCCGGCCGGAATGGCCAGGCTCATCAGAAAAATTAGCGTCAAAAACCGCCGCATGAATCCTCCCCGTTCCGCCTTCAAAAACCGCGAAACGGTTTCCTCAAAACAATAGGTAGAAAGATTGAGTTATCGCCGTCCGCACCCATGCGCAAGGATGGCCTGCCGATAGCGAATTGCGCCCAGACAACCTGCCCCTGCGACACGACCTTGCGTGCAGCCAGGAGGGCGAAAGAGGCTCTCAAATACTCCAAGAAAAAAGTGTATCAGGACGGGCCTGCCCCTGCTGCGATTCTCTTTCCATAGACTCCGCGGCACAAAGATGGCGAGCAGGACAGGATTCCGCCCATCAGGGTTCCGGGGGCATATATTGAGCAAACCAGGCTACAGCACGCTCGAGAACGTCGCGGCGATGGGCGGGATCGACAAAGCCGTGCCCTTCGTCGGGATAAACGACGAGCCGGGCGGGGACGTGCAGATCGCGCAGCGCATGCCAAAACTCGAAGGACTGCGGCGCCGGACACTCTCCATCGCGGTCACCGACGACGACCAGGGTGGGCGTGCTGACCTGCTTGATGAAATTGATGGCGGAACTTTTGACATATACAGCGGGATCGTCGTATACGGAAGCGCCGAAGTAGGGAATCATCCACTGGTCAATCGAGTTCTCGCCGTAATAGCTGAGCCAGTCGGAGATGCCGGCCCCGGCTACAGCCGCCTTGAAGCGATGGGTCTGCGTGATGGCAAACATGGTCATAAAGCCGCCGTAACTCCAGCCGTCCAGCCCGATGCGG
>JASHQE010000096.1 GCA_030037705.1 Acidobacteriaceae bacterium
TACAACGATTCGTGAAAAGGTTTCAACCAGCGTTGACCTGCCGCTTTCGAACGAGTGCAAGCGGGTGCTGGCCTACGCTGCGGAAGAGGCCGAGCGGCTCGGACACAAGCACATCGGCACCGAACACCTGCTCCTGGGCCTGCTGCGTGAAGAAAAGTGCTTTGCTTCAGAGATCTTGCAGGAACGCGGCCTGAAGCTGGCGCAGATTCGCGATGAGCTGGCGCGCGTGACCCAGGAAAAGGCTCCGCCGCAGCAGCGGCAGCGGGAATCGAGCCTGCTAGCTGAGTTCAGCCGCGACCTGACGCAGGCCGCCATGGACGGGCAGCTCGATCCGCTTGTGGGCCGCGACGGCGAGCTGGAGCGGGTCGTGCAAATCCTGTGCAGGCGTACGAAGAACAATCCGGTGCTGATTGGCGAGCCCGGCGTAGGCAAGACGGCGATCGTCGAGGGTCTTGCCCAGCGCATTGCCGACGGCGAAGTCCCTAGCTTTCTGGCCGATAAGCGGGTTCTGGGCCTGGATCTCTCGTTGATCGTGGCGGGAACCAAATACCGCGGCCAGTTCGAAGAGCGGCTCAAGACCATCATGAAAGAGCTGATGGAGAACCAGAACTCGATCGTCTTCATCGATGAGCTGCACACGCTGGTGGGCGCCGGATCGGCCGAGGGATCGCTGGACGCGGCCAACATCCTCAAGCCGGCGCTCTCACGCGGCGAGATTCAGTGCATCGGCGCAACCACGCCAGGCGAGTATCGCAAGTCAATCGAGAAGGACCGGTCGCTGGAGCGGCGCTTCCAGGCTGTAAAGGTGCCGCCGCCAACAGAAACGGATGCGATCAAGATCATTATGGGCATCAAGGACCGCTATGAGAAGTTCCACGCGGTCAGCTACACCGATGCCGCGGTCGAATTCGCCGTCTCGCATTCGAATCGCTATATTCCGGACCGGTTCCTGCCGGACAAGGCGATTGACCTGATCGATGAGGCCGGGGCGCGCGTGAAACTGCGTCAGACCTCACTGCCCGACGAGATCACCGAGGTGCAGAAGCGGATCAAGTTCATCGTGCACCGGATGGACTCGGCCATTGCGAACCACGAGTTCGAAAAGGCGCGGTTCTACTCGGACGAGGAACGCAAGGAGCGCGAAAACCTGCGCGCCCTGCGTGATAAGTACCACCTGGATGACTCCGCGGCGGGCATTGTCACCCGCGAGGACATCGAAGACGTGGTTTCGCGCTGGACGGGCGTTCCGGTGACCAGCATCAAGGAAGAAGAGACGCAGAAGCTGCTGCGCGTGGAAGAAGAGCTGCACAAGCGCGTGATCTCGCAGGACAAGGCGATCTCGGCGCTGGCGCGGGCGATTCGGCGATCGCGTGCGGGCCTCAAATCGCCGCACCGGCCCATCGGTTCTTTCCTGTTCCTTGGACCGACGGGCGTGGGCAAAACAGAGATGGCGCGCACGCTGGCCAATTTCCTTTTCGGGTCAGACAAGGCGCTGATCCGCTTCGATATGTCGGAGTTCATGGAGAAGCACTCGGTCTCGAAGCTGATCGGTTCGCCTCCGGGATACGTGGGCTACGAGGAGGGCGGCCAGTTGACCGAGCGGGTCAAGCGTTCGCCGTATTCGGTGGTGCTGCTGGACGAGATCGAGAAGGCGCATCCGGATGTCTTCAACATCCTGCTGCAGGTCTTTGAAGACGGGCAATTGACGGATGGCCTGGGCAACACGGTCGATTTCAAGAACACCATCCTCATCATGACCTCGAATATCGGGGCGCGGCACCTGCAGAAGAAGCAGGGGCTGGGCTTCCAAAGCGAGCGTGAGGACCTGGTGAGCGAGAAGGTCGAGGAGCTGGTGAAGAACGAGGTGAAGAAGACCTTCAACCCCGAGTTCTTAAATCGTCTCGACGAGGTCATCCTCTTCCAGTCGCTCTCCGATGCCGACCTGATCCAGATCGTCGAGCTGCTCGTCCAGCAGTTAAACGCGAACCTGGCGCAGAAGTCGATCACGATCTCCGTTACTGAGGAAGCCAAGAAGTGGATTCTCGAAAAGACCCTGACCGACCGGAGCTACGGTGCACGTCCGCTGCGCCGGGCGCTGCAGCGGTATGTGGAGGACCCATTGTCAGAAGCACTGATCGCCGGCCAGATTCCGGACCGGCCGGCCTTCCTCGAGGTTTACCTCGACGCCAACCAGCTCTTCTATCGTCCCGTGAGCGCGGACGAGACGGAAGAGAAGGCGGCGGGAATTTTGCTCTACAGCAACTGAAACTGCGGCACTTCCGCAAAATCGGACCCCCGGCGATTCCTGCCGGGGGTTTTCTTCTGCTCGCTGTGCGGTTCCGGCCCCTGGTTTCAACCTCAGATTTACGCTTGCCATTTACACTTGTAGATGGAGAAGTTTGTGCCGTTCGATAAGTTATTAGCGAAGGTTTTCGGCACCGCAAATGAGCGGGCCGTCAAGAAGCTGTTGCCGATCGTGGCTCAGATCAACGACCTGGAACCGGGCATCAAGCAGTTCTCAGACGAGCAGTTGCGTGCCAAAACGGCCGAGTTCCGAGCGCGGATCGCCGCTCGCCTGGAAGGCATTACGGATGCCGAGGAGAAGAAAACGGCCGAACTGGCCGCGCTGGACGAGATCTTGCCTGAAGCCTTCGCGGTAGTGCGCGAAGCTGGTTGGCGCGCCGTGCAGATGCGGCACTTCGATGTGCAGCTGATCGGCGCCATGGTGCTGCACCAGGGCAAGATCGCCGAGATGCGCACCGGCGAAGGCAAAACGCTGGTGGCCACGCTGAGCTGCTATCTGAATGCACTCGCTGGGCACGGTGTGCACGTGGTCACGGTGAATGACTACCTGGCCAAGCGCGACGCCGAGTGGATGGGCAAGATCTACGAGTTCCTCGGGCTCACCGTAGGCGTGATCGTGCATGACCTGAGCGACGACGAACGCCGTGCAGCGTACGGGGCCGACATCACCTACGGCACCAACAACGAATTCGGCTTCGACTACCTGCGCGACAACATGAAATTCGATATCAAGGACTGCGTGCAGCGCGGGCACTACTACGCCATCGTCGACGAGGTCGACTCGATTCTGATCGACGAGGCGCGCACGCCGCTCATCATCTCCGGTCCGACGGACCAGACCACCGACAAATATGCGCGCGTGCGGCAGATCGTTCCCCGCCTCGAACTCGGCGAAGAGGTGGAGTGGAGCGACTCGAAACGCCAGGCGGAGCTAGGCATCCGTTTAGGAGAAGGCGAAAAGTACCTGAGCGGCGATTACATCGTCGATGAGAAGCAACGGACCATCGGCGTGACGGACCAGGGATGGGAGACGATCGAGAAGCTGCTCGGCATCGGCAATATCGCCGATGCGGAAAACTGGGAGCTCAAGCACTACGTCGAGACTGCCATCAAGGCCCATGCGCTCTACAAGCGCGACGTGGAGTATGTGGTGAAAGATGGCGAGGTCATCATCGTCGATACCTTTACCGGCCGCCTCATGCCGGGCCGCCGCTGGAGCGATGGGCTCCATCAGTCGATCGAAGCCAAGGAAGGCGTGACCATCCGCAAAGAAGATCAGACCCTGGCGACGATCACCTTCCAGAACTATTTCCGGCTCTATCAAAAATTGAGCGGCATGACTGGAACGGCCGAGACCGAGGCGGCGGAGTTCGAGAAGATCTACAAACTAGAGATCGTGGTGATCCCGACCAACAAGCCGATGCGCCGGATCGAGAATCCCGACGTGGTCTATCGCACCGAAAAGGAAAAATACAAGGCTGTCGCCGATGACATCGCCGTGCTGCATGAGAAGCAGCAGCCGGTGCTGGTGGGCACCACGTCGATCGAGAAATCGGAGCGGCTTTCGGGAATCCTGCAGCGCAAAGGCGTGCGCCATGTGGTGCTGAACGCCAAGTTCCACGAGCGCGAAGCGGAGATTGTTGCGCAGGCGGGACGGCTGGGTATGGTGACGATCGCCACGAACATGGCGGGCCGCGGCACCGACATTCTGCTGGGCGGCAATGCCGAGTTCATGGCCCGGCAGGAGATGGTGAAGGCCGGCAAGGCGCGAGCGATCAGCGTGGCAGAAGGAGCCATCAATCCCATGGCGCCGCAGGGGTTCCTGCGCTTTTACTATCAGGGCCAGGAGTTCGAGGTCGCGGAGCCGGAGTGGGCCTCGACCTACGGCCGCTATGCCGAAGCTGCGCAAAAGGAACACGATGAGGTAATCAACTCCGGCGGTCTGTTCATTCTAGGCACGGAACGGCACGAGTCGCGGCGGATCGATAACCAGCTCCGTGGCCGTGCGGGGCGCCAGGGCGATCCCGGCGAATCACGCTTTTATCTCTCTCTCGAAGACGACCTGATGCGCATCTTCGCCAAGCAGTGGGTAAGCACCTTGCTGGAGCGGCTGGGCATGGAAGAGGGCGTGCCCATCGAATCGCGGATGATTACCAAGCGCATCGAAGGCGCGCAGAAGGCAGTCGAGGCGCAGAACTTCGAGTCGCGCAAGCACCTGCTCGAGTACGACGACGTGATGAACAAGCAGCGCGAGGCGGTCTATGGCCTGCGCCGCCAACTGCTTGAAGGGGTCGACCAGCGTGAGCTGATTCTGGAGGACTATGTCGGCGGAATCCTTTCCGGCCTGCTTGATGAGTTCGCTCCGGAAAACATGCGCGAAGAGCAATGGAACCTGAAAGGCCTGGAAGAAAAACTCTTCGACCAGTTCGGGCTGAATCTGTCAGCCACCGATATCAAGCCCCAAGAGCTGAGCCGGCACGAGTTGGGCGACGAGATCTTCGCCAAGCTGAAGGAAAGCTACGAGGCCAAGGAAAAGATTCTTGGCGCCGAAACCATGCGCTACCACGAGCGGATGGTGATGTTGAGCGTGATCGACGGCTTGTGGAAAGACCATCTGCTCTCGATGGACCATCTCAAGGAGGGCATTGGCCTGCGCGGCTACGCGCAGCAAGATCCGCTCGTTGCCTACAAGAAGGAGTCTTTCGATCTCTTCGAGGCCATGATGATGAAGTTCCAGGAAGACACGGTGCGGTTCCTCTTCCGGATGCAGATCATCGGCCCGGATGGACAGCCTGTTCGCGGCGAATCGCAGAGCCAGCTCTCGACAAATGGAGGGCTGCAGCCGGGCCTTCCGCAGCGGCCGCGCGGGCCTGTGCCCAAAGCACCGCCCGTGGCCAGCGCGTCGCAGCCCATGACAGGCGATGGCGCACCGCGCGAGATTGCGATTCCCACGCGCCAGCCTTCCACCACCATCGACGCGATTGAGAAAGAGTTTCAGCGCAAGAAACAGCGGGAGCTCGCCGCGGCCAGCCGCCAGGGCGGCGGCGAGGCTACGCAAGCCACACAGCGCCGGACCGGCAAAAAAGTCGGCCGCAACGATCCCTGCCCCTGCGGGAGCGGCAAAAAATACAAGGTGTGCCACGGAGCGGAGAGCTGATCCCACGGCGGAGACAAACGATCTATATGTGAAGTCCAGCCAGCATTGAGGGGCATTTTTACCGGAAAAAGCTGAAGATGCGCTTTTTCTCTTCTTTTTCCGTGGGAAGTCCGCAGGCAGCCCTCGCCATCTGCCGGATAGCGAGCGAAATCGGCGCGTCCGCCAGCGCCATCGGAGTCGCAGAGTTCTGCGTGCGGCGCGCGCTCTGGTAATCGTCGGGAATCTTCCATTGCGCCGAGCGGGTCAATGCCTTCTCAATGTGCTTGTCATCGAACAGAAGAGTCGCCGGCTTATACCGATTCAGAACGATCTGCAGGTTTTCGGTGCGCCTGGGGAAAAATTGCGAGATCATGCGGTTGGCGTTGCGGAGCTCCGAAATGCCTACTTGGGTGATCAGATAGATCGTGGAAGACTCTTCAAAGAGAGACGAATTCAACAGGTCGAGCCTGGAACCCGCATCCACCACGATGTACTCGAAGTTCTGACGCGCCACAAGCAGCAGCTTGTTGATGGCCGTGTTGTCAGGAGAGAGATCGACACGGAAATCGCTTGGAGCCGCAAGCACTGACAAGCCTGAGGCGTGCGTAGCCAGCAGCGTACGCAGGAAGTTTGCGTCCAAGCGGTTGAATTCACGCACCGCATTGGCAATGGAAAATTCGGTCACCATCCCCAGGTTGATCGCGGCATCCCCCAGAGGCAGGCCGAGATCGACCAGCAGCGTACTCCTTTCCGACTCCTGCGCCAATGCGACCGCGAAGTTCGAGGCCAGAGCTGTCACTCCGCATCCGCCTTTGGTGCCGAGAAAGACAAGCACCTTGGTGGAAAATTGATCGACTTGCGGAACAGGCTGGCGGGTCGTAGCCCGGTTCAGGGCTTCCACCACCTCCGCTGCATCGACCGGGAGCGAAAAAAACTCCCGGACGCCGACGCGCATAAAGCGGATTGCCAGTTTCACGTCCGCCTGGGAGGAGTAAGCCATCACCGAAGAATGGCTGCCGGTGCAGATGGTTTCAGCAAGGTCCAGCGCGGCATCGGAGTTGCTGTAAGCGTCTATAACGACCACGTCATAGCGATCTTCGAGGAGCTGCGAAAGCCGCTCGGTCGCTGCGGAGTAGGAAGGGAACTCGTAAATAGTTGCGTCGGAGTGGCGGGATAAAGCATTCGCTATCGCCCCGCGGGACTGGTCCTCCGGACCGATGAGGGCAATGGATACGACGTTTCTCTCGGTACCATCTTGAAACCTTGAAACGTCTGGCATAACGCTACGATTGCTCCCATCAGCCTGCAGTACATCTCATTCTATCCTGAGACGGAATGCCTATTTGCAAGGGCGCCCTTTGAGAATAGCGGATGAATGGCCTGGCGGAAAAGAAGATTCAAAATGGATTATTTGCCGCGACGGCCGCAAACGTAAGGTCTTCCGCCGTGCTTCCGTGCTCCTGCCGCCAGAGGTCGAAGAGACGGCCATAGCTCAGAGTAAGGCGCTCGGAAGGATGCACGCCCAATCGATCCGAGATGCGGTCAATCCAGTCGGCAGGGCCTTCGAGTTCCGCATAGTTGCCGATCGGAGTTTCGTCCACCACGCAATGGCCCCCGCCGTCCCCCCACTCGGTCCGCCATTTCTCGTAGCGAAATGCAGCCACCAGGCCAAGAGAACGAAAGACTTCCGCCAGCGCATTTCCGTCGGAGACCTCCGTCTCGGTTTCAATGCGGTGTTTATGGCGGTCCTCGCCGGGACCGGAGTCCGGCAAACGCTTGTGCGTGAGCTTCCATTTGCCAGCGTAGTGGCGGATGCGCAGAATCTCGGTGCGCGCGCGCATCTGGCGGTCGGGAGTGTCGTAGAGAACGTTGTCTTCAAAGCTGCGTGCCGTCTCCAGGCAAAAACCTGCCGACTCCAGCCGGCGGCGGAGATCGTCAAGGTCGGCTACCCGAAATTTGATCTCGGTCTCAACAGCCATGGGTATCAGCAAGTATACGGCCAGCGCTGGCTCTGGCGGTGCTCCGGAAGCGACAATACAAGAGTGAAAACACTGCGGCTCACCGTCGATCCCGATCATCCATGGACGCCCGAGAGCCAGCAGGCGCTCGACCAGGCTGCCGGCATTCTGCGCGCCGGAGGACTGGTCGCACTGCCCACGGAGACGGTGTATGGCCTCGGAGCCAATGCGCTCGATAAAACGGCCGTGGAACGGATCTTCACGGCCAAACGGCGGCCTGCATGGGACCCGATCATTGTGCACATCGCTTCAGAGGCCATGCTGAAGGGGCTTGCGGCCGAAGTGCCCGCGGCGGCAACCCTCCTGATACAAGCTTTCTGGCCGGGACCGCTCACGCTGCTGTTGCCGCGCGCGTCCGCGATTCCTGACGCTGTAACGGCTGGCCGGCCCCTGGTGGGCATACGCATGCCGGCGCATCCGATCGCGCTCGAACTGATAGGCCGCGCCGGTGTTCCCATCGCCGCACCGAGCGCCAATCTCTTTTCCCGCACCAGTCCCACTACGGCAGCCCACGTCCTCGAAGATCTCGACGGGCGCATTGATGCCGTGCTGGACGCGGGACCGACGGCGCATGGGGTCGAATCCACAGTACTCGACCCTGGCATGAGCCCGATCGTGATGTATCGCCCTGGCGCCATAACCGCCGAGCAGATTCGTGAGATTGCCGGCCCGGTTGAACTCTACGGCATCGGAGAAAAATTAGTCGAAACCTCTCCCGGAGCACTGCCTTCACCCGGTGTAGGCCTGCGGCACTATGCGCCCAGGGCAAAACTGATCTTGCTGGATGAGCCGCTGCCGCATCTGAAATCGATGCTCGCAGAAACAGCAAGGAACTGGCGCGGCGAGCGGTTGGGCGTAATGCTTCCGGCCGAGGTCGTGCTGCCGCAAGAGCTGGCTACTGCGAAAGTCTTCGCGTGGGGGCGCTGGGCCGCGCCGGAAGAGATGGCCCGCTCGCTCTACGCCGGTCTGCGCGCGCTCGATGCGCAGGAATGTTCTGTGATCCTCTGTCCACTGCCACCTGACAAAGGCCTGGGTGTAGCGATCCGCGACCGCCTGCGCAAGGCTGCGCACTCCAAGTGGAGTTAGGATGATGGACCGGCGTCTCCGAGCTTGTACATGTATTTAATGGCGGACTTATAGACCAGCGTCTTCGATCGTCCTCGTACTTTAAGTGTGTTACGGTCGTACCACTCGATGCAGCCTTCGATGCGCTCGCCGTCCTCCAGCACAATCACCATGGGTGTTTGCGACTGAATTTGTTTTTGCAGATAGAACAACTCAGCATGTCGGTTCTGTACTTCGGCTTCCATGCCCTGCGCTGGAAAGCGAAACGGAAGCGGCGTGGGCATCCTTTTCCTGCTGCGCGCAGGAGGTCTGTTGGAATCAGGTCCATTTTCGTCGCGCCGCACCGGCAACACCGATGAGCTACTCATAAACAGCCGTCCTTCCCAAAGCAAGAATCAAAATATGGTCCAGCTTTCCGGTTCAAATCGTCTCCTACTTCCTTCTTGGACCGTACGTTCTCGGACAGATCTTTCGCGGGTAAAAACTCTCCTCTCGCGCTGGAATCATGCACGGGGACACGACCGCTCCTGCCAGACTGTCTCTCGGAACCCCTGTGTAAACCGCTGCGTGGGAGAACTCGTACTCGAAAAAGATGCCTGCCGCTCAGTGAGGGTTGCTCTTATTTTATCGCGCCTGTCAAGGCTAGGGGAGGTTACGAGGGATCGAAAGTAACAGCCATGGCGTCTAGCGAGAGTGAGCGCAGCAGGTTACGGCGCATACCCTGCTCCACCCGAACTACTGCGCGGCTAGCCGCATCCATCCATTCGATGCTCACGCCCTGCGCCAGCGTTGCGAGTTCCGCGGCCAGGTCGATGTTGCGCACCAGAGCCGGCGTACCGGCTATTACCAGCAAAAGATCCTCGAGCAGGCTGCCCAAAGCGCGCAGCAAATGGATGGTTTTTTCCTGTCCCTCGGCTCCGGCGCGATAGGTTTCCGTTGCACGAAAGAGCTGCGAATAGTCCGGCTCGCGCAATGCGGTGCGCAGAATGACCAGCGCATCCTGGCGGCTGGTGAGATAGGCGCCGAGATCGATAGTCAGCGCGCGGCCTACCGCGCCTTCCGCGAGGCGCGCAGCCAAAGCGCGATCCTTGGGCTTCAGTTCCGGACGGCGCTCGGCGAGCAGCATCTCAAGCTCGGCAGACGACAGCGAGCTCAACCGGTGAATCACCGCCCGCGACCGGATCGTGGGCAACAGCTCCTGGGGGTTTTCTGTGAGCAGAACAAGCGTTGTGTGGCCGGGCGGTTCTTCAAGAACTTTCAGCAAGCTATTCGCAGCTTCTTTCATGAACGCCGATGATGTGAAGATCGTAAAGGCGCGGCGTGCTTCCAGCGGAGGCCGATAGTACGCGGCGTGAATTGCCTGGCGCACCTGGCCGAGCTTGATGAGCAATTGCGGCGGGTCTGGCGGGATGACGAGCACATCCGGATGGGTCTGAACCAATACGCGCGTCTCGCGTTTGTCAGTCTCGCGCAGCTCTTCGCGTGCCGCCACGGCTTCGGCAACGCGCTCCTCCAGGTTCGCGGCATCGGCGATGCGCGTGCAATTGGCGCAACGGCCGCAGAAATCCGGTAAGCCATCGCTTGCAACCGGCTCCAGGCAGTTCACAGCCTTGGCGAGCATAAGCGTCAAAGTGTATTTCCCTGCTCCGCGCGGGCCAGACAGAATAAGCGAGTGCGGAAAGCGCCCGGCGCGCACGCTCTTGCGCAGGTGCATTACGGTTGTCCCATTGCCAAGAAATTCCTGGAAGCCCATCGTTCGAGCGTAGAGCAATTGACCGCGCATGTCGAGGATGGCAGCTCAAGCGTTTTACCCGGCCAGCACCAGCCGCTCGGCGACCGCTTCCACAATCTGCTCGTGGACATCTTCGATGGTCAGATCGCCTTCGATGAGCACCATGCGCTCCGGCTCACGCGCCGCGATCTCGCGGTATTTCTGCCACACGCGAAGATAAAACGCGTCCTGTTCCTGCTCGAACCGGCCCTCGTTTTTTCCGGTTTGCTCTTCCGTTCGATCGTTGCGGCGGCGCGCGCGTGCGAGAGAAGCTCCAAGGCTAGGCAGCAACAGAAGCGTCAGATCAGGTTGCAGATCGCCGCAGATGAGCCGATGTAACGCGAGCACGGCCTCTGAGCCCAGCTCGCGCCCTCCGCCTTGATATGCCTCTGTTGAATCAGTAAAACGATCGCAGAGAACCGTCTTGCCCGCATCGAGCGCCGGCAGAATCACCTCGGCGATCGCCTGAGCGCGGTCAGCAAACATCAGGGCCATCTCGGTCATGGGGTCGAGCGCGCCAGAGCGCGCGTCGAGCAACAGTTCGCGGATGCGGTCGCCGGTCGCCGTTCCTCCCGGCTGGCGCGTCTGCACCACGGGAATCCCGCGCTTGCCCAGCCATGCCGCCAGACGCTTGATCTGCGTGGTTTTACCTGATCCGTCCAGGCCCTCCAGGGTAA
>JASHQE010000097.1 GCA_030037705.1 Acidobacteriaceae bacterium
TCGTTTCCCGGTGAGCCGTAAGACGGAAGCGATCTGTCAGAAGATTCTGCACCATCTCCTTAAAATCGTCTGCAGTTGGCCTGGTTTGGGTCTCCGGATCGCCAACAAGATCAAATTTCTGCGTCTTCAGCCACTTGGGCCCGCCGACAATTTCCTGCTCATGAAGTCCGTGGGCATACTTGAGCAGATCGACCAGAGATGTATCGGTTGTTGCGAACCGGTTACCTTGATATTGCATGGTTCGAGATTCTTCCTGACGGCTCGGCTTAATCGTAGCGATCTGAAACCTGGGAGTTGCCGTGGAACCGTCCGAAGATCCAGATGCGGGAATCTGGCCAACTGCCGATACCGTCAGCACCCCGACCACGAGATACCTAAACATCGGGATCTCCTCCGCGCAACGCACGATTCTTCTTCGCTTCCATGATATGCCGTCGTCTGAATCGAGTCGCTCAATCCTTCACCAGTCCCGATGGTGGCCGGTCTGCGGGAGCCGATGCCCATTCTTGATTGGGCTTTGCGCTCATCCAGAAGCGCAGCTCGCCGCCGGTCACAATTTCCGCATGTTTCAGCCATGAGCGCGTCAGCTCCCGGCCGTTCAGTTCGGCCCGCTGAATATAAACATTCTCCTCGGAATTATTCTCGGCCACAATCGTGAACGCCTTGCCCTTCGGATTGCGGATCGCAACCCGGTTCACCAGTGGGCTGCCGATTACGTACACGCCGTTGGCCGCATTCACCGGATAAAATCCGAGCGCCGCAAAGACAAACCAGCTCGAGAGCTGACCGCAGTCGTCGTTGCCCGGAATTCCCGCAGGCGTGTTGCGATAGAGCGCCGCGACTTTGCGCACCCAGTACTGCGTCTTCCACGCCGCTCCCGCAAATGGATAGAGATAGGCAATGTGATTGCTCGGCTCGTTTCCCTGCGCGTCCTGCCCGACCATTCCAGTAATATCCGGCCGTGAATTGACAACGTAAGACGGCGCGGTAAATAGCGCATCCATTTTGGCAATGAAGGCTGCGTCTCCACCGTGTAGTTCGATCAGCCCCGGCACATCGTGCGGAACGCTCGTGCTCGCCTGCCAGGCATCCGTCTCCACGTAGTCGTTGTACTCCTCATCGGGACGGAACGGCTCGCGCCATTTGCCGTCCGCCGTTTTGCCGCGCATAAAACCGGTCGACGGATCAAAGACATTTTTATAGTTCTGGCCGAGCTTATAGAACATCGTGGCATCGTCGCTCTTGCCCAACAACTCGGCCATCGCTCCCGCGTACCAGTAATCATAGGCAAAATCGAGCGTCTGCGAGACTGAACCTCCGTGCAAATCCATGGGCACATAGCCGTGCTCGCGAAACATCTCCTGCAGCTTTGCGTTGTCGCGCGATCTCTGCATGTCCCGCGCAGATGCTCCCGCGGGTGCTGTGTCCCGCGCGGCCAGCGCGGTATTGCGAATCGCCGCATAGGCCGCCTCTGCATCGAAATCCCGGAAGCCGCGCGCATAAGCGCCGAGAATCATGCCCGCCGCATGAAATCCTGTCATGCTCCAAGTCTCGTTTCCCCACAACGGCCACACCGGCAGCGATTGCAAACCAAGCTGTTCGTAATCGGCCAGCATGGTGCGGATGATATCCCGCGTCCGATGCGGCTGCGCGAGCATGAGGAACGGGAACTCGCCACGATAAATATCCCAGATGGAAAGCGTTGTGTACTTCGTGAACTCTGGATCGGGATGATTCTGCCGGTCCTGTCCACGATACGTTCCATCTGCGTCATTGAAGCTCGCCGGCGCGACCAGCCCGTGATACGCACCGGTATAGAACGCTTCGGTGAGCTCCTTATCAGAAAGCTCTGCGCCGAAAACTTCCAGTTCTTTGCTCCACTCCGCTGCGGTCGCGTGCGCCGCAGCGTCAAAATCCCAGTGCGAAATCTCCGCAGCCAGATTTTTGCGTGCGCCGTCAATGCTCGTCGCCGAAATTCCCACACGAACGACCAGCGGCTCCGCGTTCGGCGCGTGCGTAAAAATTGCCTTGATCAATTTGCCGGTTCGCTCATCGCCCGGCGCGGCAGGGCTGGCCATTGTATCCACCTGCGTCTCGGCCGACGTAAACGGCCGCGAAAACTCGAGAACAAAATAGATTTCCCGGTCGGAAGACCATCCATGCGTGGACCTCATGCCGCTGATGCGGGTTGCGCTCTCGATCTTTAGCTCGGCCTGATAGACCTGATTGCCCAGCCCATGGACCAGGTCCACGAGAATGCCCTGGCGTGTCTGCGCGGGCAGGCTCGGGTATGTATAGCGGTGCATGCCGCAACGCGTGGTTGCGGTAACCTCCGCGTGCACATCGGGAGTCAGCAGATGGACGCCATAATAACCGGCGCGCGCAGTTTCACGCTCGTGCGAAAAGAACGACCGGTAGCCGGCGTCCCGTCCACCAAACACCCAGCCGGAATCAAGACCCAGCGCCTCGCTTTGCATCTCGGCTTCCACATCGGGGATGCCGGGATCCCAGCTCCAGTTGCGTCCTTCGACCAACGGCATCACCAGAATGTCGCCCAGGTCGATCCCACCGGTGCCCTGCACGTGCGTGTGGCTGAATCCCGCAATCACATTGTCCCTATGGTGATAACCCGAGCAATGATCCCACTGTTCATACGTGCCCTGCCCGTTCCAGGGAGGACCCGGAAGGCCGCTCGAATCCGGGCTGAGCTGCACCAGCCCGAACGGCGCCACCGCGCCGGGAAACATGTGCCCGCGCCATCCGGTACCGATCTCTGGATGGACGTTTTTCGCGAGGTCCGCTGGCCCTGAGGCCGGAGCTTCCGCAGCCGCTTCGCTCCTCCTTCCGATCCAGATTCCGCCAGGCATCGCCGCGCCGGCAGCAGCAGCCGCACACACCTTCAAAAAGCCTCGCCTTGGCAGGTTTAACCTGAGTGGATTCATCAACCAATCCCCGCTTCTAAAATCAGACCAAATTATAGTCGGCGGGCTTAGATGAGGGTGCGAGTGACGGCTTCGCGTCCACCATCCTTTGGCGCGCAGACCGCATCGAAGTCGCCATACCCGCGCTGGGCTTGTTGATCCCCGCGCACGGAGGAAAGGATATATGGCCCAAACGAAGAAGTGCGCAAATCCTGCATGTTCATGTGTTCCAGCGGATGGATCGAAATATTGCAGCGCCCATTGTGAGGGCGCGGCTGGGCGGACAGAGGTTGTTTGCGCCTGTGGGCATCCCGGATGCCGTGGAGACGCTATTCACAGCTAGAGCCGAATGAAAGCGAGGGGGTTTCATTGGGCGATGAAGTTATCGACTGTCGCGCGTCCGCAGGTGGGTCAGGTAAGTGACCGGTCTCCAAAGATCACCAAAGCTGCGACTCCGGGATCATGTGTACGGCAAAGATACGCACCTTCTTTCGAGAAAGATATGCCGGAATGGCACAGACCGGCAGCGCAGAATTCCTATGCTGCAATCAAAAAAATCGGTTGAATAGAGGGCACACAAAGGCGGGGGCGCGCAGACTGAGTGATCTGCGCACCGTGTGAAGTTAAACTGTCGATTCTGGATAGGGAAAATTAATTGTGGTTGGCTGCAATAGCAGCTTGTTTGATCTCTCGATTGGCCTGATCAAGCAATTCTTTGGCCTTGGCTGCGTGACCATCCATGTCAAACTCATTGGCCCGTTGAGCATCACCGATCTTGGCGTAAGCCTGATCGATGAACCGCTGCGCGGCGGCAAGATTGGGATGACGGCGCCAGCTCACATCCTGCCCAACGAGGAAGCCACTGGTTAAAAGCCCAAAGCCTAGAACGGAGCCGAATACGATATTGCGTGCTTTCATCGGAAAACCCTCCGCACAAAAAATACAGAGGCGCGTGACCGGACGCAACTGAAAAATTGCGCTTTTGCCGGTTCTTCGTCTATGACCGAAGTAATTTTCATGCGCGTCTGACGAAAGCGTCGCGAAGAACGACAGCCCGTACTTTCATCCCCAAGT
>JASHQE010000098.1 GCA_030037705.1 Acidobacteriaceae bacterium
AAGCAGCAGAAGGGCAAGCGGCGCGGCAAGGCGTGGCGCGGCTCAACGCTGTCATTCGGCGAGTACGGCCTGAAGGTGATGGAGTGCGGTTACATCACCGACCGGCAGATTGAAGCCAGCCGTATCGCCATGACGCGGTTTATCAAGCGCGGCGGCAAGATCTGGCTGCGGCTGTTTCCGGATAAGCCTATCACGAAGAAACCGGCGGAAGTCCGCATGGGATCGGGCAAGGGTCCGCTCGACCACTGGGTTGCGGTGGTCAGGCCGGGCAAGATCCTTTTCGAGATGGAAGGCGTTGCGCCGGAGATTGCTGAAGAAGCGATGCGGTTGGCCTCGCACAAGCTGCCGCTCAAGACCAAGTTTGTGATGCGGCCGGGCGCGGAGAAGACGGTCGCGGCCGCGAAGTAGAAGTGCAGATTTTTAGCTGCTAGCCTCTAGCTTCTAGCTCTTCGTGCTGAGTCGAAGGGTGATGCGCAAGCAAGATGGAGCTAGGAGCTGAAAGCTGGAAGCTAGGAGCTTAGAGATGGAACTCCAGAAGATTCGCAATTTGAGCGACGAAGAGCTCAAGCACCAGGAGAAGACGTCGGCGGAGCAGCTGTTCCGTTTGCGCTTTCAGGTGGCGCTGGGTCAGAACGATGGCGTGAAGAAGATTCGTCAGCTGCGCAAAGAGATCGCGCAGATCAAGACCGTAGCCCGGGAACGGGAACTCGGCATCCGTGGCGAAACCAGCCCGGCTGCTGCAACGGAAACGAAGAAGGGAGCGCGCTAGATCATGGCGACTCAGGATCAGGCACAGGCCACGGCAAGCACCGCGCGCCGCAATGAGAAGGTCGGTCAGGTGGTCTCGACCAAGATGCAGAAGACCATTGTGGTCGCAGTGGAGATGCGCAAGGCGCACCCGAAGTACAAGCGGATCGTGCGCCAGACCAAGAAGTTTTACGCGCACGACGAGCAGAGCTCGGCGCGGCTGGGCGATATGGTGCGCATCCGCGAGACGCGGCCGTTGAGCAAGCTCAAGCGGTGGTCGCTTGAAGAGATTGTGCGGCGCTCGATGCTTGCGCAAATTGAAGATACGGCCCACGAGCCGGTGAGTTGAAATGCAGCTCCTAGCCTCTAGCTTTTAGCTGTTCGTGCTGGGGTGAAAGCATTAGGCAGGGGTGAGATGAAGCTAGGAGCTAGCGGCTAGAAGCTGATAGCTGTTTTTGGAGAAACGACCATGGCAGTACAAATGAGAACCATGCTCGCGGTGGCCGACAACTCCGGCGCGCGCAAGCTGCAGGTGATTCTGCCCCTGGGCGGCGGGCTGGGTGTGAAGGCCGGACTCGGCGACATTGTGACCGCGGCGGTGAAGGAAGCTTCACCGGACGGCACCGTGAAGAAGGGCAAGGTAGTGAAGGCGGTCATCGTGCGCACGCGCAAGGAACATCGCCGGCGCGACGGCACCTACATCCGCTTTGATGAAAATGCGGCGGTGGTGATCGGCGACGACCATGAACCGGTGGGCACGCGTGTCTTCGGGCCGGTCGCCCGCGAGCTGCGCGAGAAGAAGTTTTTGAAGATTGTTTCACTGGCACCGGAAGTGGTGTAAGAACAGCTCTCAGCCCTAAGCTTTCAGCTTTCAGCTTGTCCGTGCTGAGTTGAGAAATGTGGCTGAAGCGAGATGAGCTGAGGGCTGACGGCTAAAAGCTGAAGGCTGGAGAAAAAGATGCCGAGTTTGGATATTCATCGCAACGATATGGTCAAGGTGCTCACGGGCTCTGACCGCGGCAAGACGCACCGCGTGCTGCGCGTCTTTCCGGATAAAGGTACGCTTCTGGTAGAGCATGTGCGTGTGGTCAAGAAGACGGTTTCGTCGAAGACCGGGCAGAACACTCGCGGCGGCATCGCCGAACAGGAGTCGCCGATTCACGTGTCCAATGTAGCGCTGGTGTGCCCAAATTGCGGGCCCACGCGCATCGGCCACAAAATCGAAGGCGATATTCGAGTGCGGGTGTGCAAGAAATGCGGGCAGACGCTGCCGACGAAGAAGTAGGAAGACAGCTTTTAGCTGTCAGCTATGCGAACGGAGTGAGCAGTATGGCGGCAAGGTTGAAAGAGAAGTATCACAAAGAGATTAAGCAGACGCTTCAGAAGGAGCTGGGCATCGAGAACCCGATGGCGGTGCCGAAGCTGGAGAAGATCGTGATCAACATGGGTCTGGGCGAAGCGACGCAGAACAACAAGCTGCTCGATCCGCTGGTCGGAGACCTGACGCTGATCGCCGGGCAGAAGCCGGTGACCACCAAGGCCAAGAAGTCGATTGCAGCCTTCAAGGTGCGCGCCGGCATGGCGATCGGCGCGATGGTCACGCTGCGTTCCGATAAGGCCTACGAGTTTTTGGACCGGCTGATCTCGACGGCGCTGCCGCGCGTGCGCGACTTCCGCGGCGTGTCGACTAAAAGTTTCGATGGCCGCGGCAACTACACGCTCGGCCTGCGCGATCAGCTCATTTTTCCCGAGATCGACTACGCACGGGTCGAGAAACTGAAGGGCATGAACATCACCATCGTGACCACGGCCCAGGACGACAACGGAGCGCGCGCGCTGCTGCGCCATTTCGGTATGCCGTTCCGGCAGGGAGCGTAAAGGCAGCCTCTAGCTGCTAGCTTCTAGCTTGATCGAGGTAGAGCCGGCAACGGAGGCCAAAACGAGAAGGGTTCTTTCTGACGAGTGAAACTGCCGGATGGAGCTAGAAGCTAGTAGCTAGAAGCTAGTAGCTGGGGTTGAAGGGGTTTTATGGCAACCACTGCAAAGAGAGTGAAGGACGCGCGGAAGCCGAAGTTCAGCAGCCGCAAACACAACCGGTGCCAATTGTGCGGACGTCCGCGCGGTTTTCTGCGCAAGTTCGGCATCTGCCGTTTGTGTTTCCGGTCGCTGGCGCTCAAGGGCGAGATTCCCGGCGTCAACAAGTCGAGCTGGTAGTAAGACAGTTGTCAGTGATCAGTGGTCAGTTGTTTGTGCAGATGATGGCCGCTAAGTCAAATCGAAGCAGGATTGACTGACCACTGAAAACTGATCACTGGGGCTTAAGCCCCAAGCCATTCCCGCAGGTTTCCGTCCGCCGCGGCGGACGGACGAACGGGGGATGAAGGAGAAGGAATGAGTCTGACCGACCCAGTAGCGGATTTTCTGGCGCGAATCCGGAATGCGATCCGGGCGCGCCATCAGAAGCTGGATGTGCCGGCTTCGAAG
>JASHQE010000099.1 GCA_030037705.1 Acidobacteriaceae bacterium
GCCTCGTCGATCATGCCGGCGTTCATATCCGCGTCGATGGCCATCTGTTTGCCCGGCAGCGCATCGAGGGTGAACCGGGCCGTGACTTCGGCGGTGCGGACCGCGCCGTGCGAGACGACGAGAAACTGAATGGCGACCAGAGCGAGGAAGAGAACGAAGCCGACAACGTAGTTGCCGCCCACAACGAACTGCCCGAAGGCTTCAATGACTTTGCCCGCCGCGGCCGTGCCTTCCGATCCGTGGAGCAAAATGCGCCGGCTGGAGGCGATGTTCAGGGCCAGCCGGAAGAGCGTGAGCAGCAGCAGCAGCGTGGGAAAAACAGAGAGCTCGACAGCGCGGCGGATTTGCACCGCGGATAAAAAGACAATGAAGGAAGCAGCCATGGAGAGGGCGAGCAGAAAATCCAGACCCGCAGCCGGCAGAGGCACCAGCATGACGAAGATCATGCTGATGGCGGCGAGCGGCAGCAGGTACTCGCGCAACCGTTCGAGAATGGACTGCGGCGGCGCAGAACTGGGCGAGAGAGCGGCAGTGCTCATCGATGTGCTCCTCCAAAGTGCGAGGGGGCGGAAGCCCGGCGTTCGCGTAACTCGGCTTCGACGCGCTGGCGATAAAGGTAGGCGAGAATCGTGGCCACGGCGGCGTAGAGATCGACTGGGATGGCCTGGCCCACCTCGACGGAACGATAGAGCGAGCGGGCCAGCGGTGGGTTCTCGATGATCGGCACGCCAGCCCAGCGAGCCTCGGCCTTGATCTCCTCTGCCAGCAGGTTTCGGCCTTTGGCGACGACTTTGGGCGCCTCCATGGTGGCGAAGTCGAAACCAAGCGCGACGGCGTAGTGCGTGGGATTGGTGAGCACCACGGCAGCTTTGGCCACATCGGCCTTCACGCGGCGGCGGCGCATCTGGCGTTGCAGGCCGCGAATGCGGCTGCGAATCTGCGGACTGCCCTGGGTCTCCTTGTACTCGTCGCGCAGATCCTGGCGGCTCATCTTCAGGCGCGACTCGCGGCTCTGCCACTCGACGAAGAAATCGATCGCCGACCAGGCAAAGAGCAGCCACGCTGCAGCAAGAAGAAGCCCATAGACATCCGAGCCGAGCTGTTCGAGGCGCGCTGTCGAAAACGGCGGAATCGTCATCTGCCGGCCGATTCGCTGCGCCGCGAAGACGGCAAGCAGCGCTGCGGGCAGCAGCGATTTGCCGAGCCTGGCCACGGCACGCAGCGAAAAAAGGTTTTTGAGATTGGAGGCCGGGTTGATGCGCCCGGGCTTGAAGCCGATAGCGCCCGCGTGAAAGCTCAGGCCGCCGGTTTGCAACAGGCCCACGCCAAGAGCTGCGCTTGCGACCATAGCCATGACCATTGCCGGCGGACCGAGGATTGCAAGAGCAAGCCGGCGCAGGGCGGCGAGTGTAGGTTCGAGCGTGGCCGGCTCCCACCGGGCGGGCGCGCCCAGCGCGAGGAAGGCAGCAAAAGAACTGCTCCAGGCCTCAAGCACACGGCCCCCGAGGCTGCCAAGAGCAATCGTGCCAGCCAGGGTTCCGGCCGCGGCGGTCAGTTCGCGGCTGTGCAGAATGTCGCCTTCCTTGCGCGCCTTCTGGCGGCGATGCGGCGTGGCCTGTTCGGTGCGCTCTCCCGGCATCTACCCTCCCGCGCCGCGCGAGGCTGAAACGGCGATAAACCGTTCCGCCATGTCCAGCAGGCCGGCAAAACGCGACTCGATGAACCGCGGCCACAGCGCGATTGAGCTGACCAGAATGACGAATCCGGTAATGGTCTTGAGCGGCACCGTCAGCGCCATCACCGGCAATTGCGGGCTGAGTTTGCCGAGAAGAGCGACCGCAATCTCAACCAGCATGGTTGCGGCAAGAATCGGCGCAGCCAGTTCAACGGCCGCCAAGAAAATGCCGGTCGACGCGCGCGCGATCGCCAGGGCCGTGGGCTGCGTAAGGGCGAATTCGCCCAGTGGAACCACGCGAAAACTGCGCACCAGGGAAGCGAGCAAAATCCGGTCGAGACCGGCGGTGACGAGGACCAGCGTGCCCATGAGTTGAAAAAGGTCGCCGAGGAGCGGCGTCTGAATCGCCGAGGCCGGATCCAGCAGATTGACCAGCGAGAAGCTGAACTGCAAACCCGCGATCTGTCCTGCAAAGAGCAGCATCTCATTCAGCAATACGAGCGAAAGGCCGTAAACCAGGCCGGCGGCTAACTCGCCGACGAGCGAAGAGAAATCGACGGATACGTGCGCATCGGGCAGCGCCGCCACCAGCGGCGCAAGCAGAAAGGCAACCGCGCCGACAAAAACCGCTTTGACACGCAGGGGAAGCGCATTGGATGCAAAAAAGGGTGCAAAGGCCACCATCCCGCTTACCCGCACCAGGGCCAGGGTCAGCGCGCTCAGAAAGTAGGTCCAGTCGGTGATGGTTGTCCTCCTTCTTATTTCTGTTGAAGCGCGGTTAGCGGAGTTAGCGGGGCTAGCCCGAAGTGATCCAACTAACTCCGCTAACACGCGCGTAGCGCGGCTAACACCGCTAACTCCGCTTATCCCAGATACCTGTGCAGATCGCCGAGCAGCAGCCGTGTATACGTCGCCATGCGCTCCAGGAACCAGGGCATGCCGGCGAGCAGAATGAGAGCCACGGCGGCAAGGCGCGGCACTGAAGTGAGCGATTGCTCCTGCAGGCTGGTGAGCGTCTGTACCAGGCTCAGCACAAAGCTCAATCCAGCCGCAGCGATCAGCACCGGCGCGGCCAGAATCAGGGCCTCCTTCAGAAGCTGGCGCATCAGTTCGGCAACCATGTCGGGCGTCATGCGAAACCTTCAAAAACTCTTCAAGAGCAAACTAAAAACTCTTTAACAGCGAATTAGCGAGCAGGTTCCAGCCGTCAACCATCACAAACAACAGAATCTTGAGCGGCGTCGAGACCACCACCGGCGGCAGTTGGAACATGCCGATCGAGGTGGTGATCGAAGCCGTCACCATATCGATCAAAAGAAATGGGAGAAACAGCACCGCGCCAATGGCGAATCCGGCCTTGAGCTCCGAGAGAATGTAGGCCGGGACGACCACGCGCATGGGCAGATCGTCGGGCGTATTGGGACGCGGGATCTGGCCGGCCGCGGTGAACAGGGCCAGATCCTTTTCGCGCGCGTAGCGGAGCAGAAAGTGCTTCACCGGCTGCGCGCCGCGGTCGAGAGCCTCGATGCCGGTGATCTGGCCGTTGCGATAGGGCTCGACCGCCTGCTGATCGACTTGATTCAGGACCGGCGTCATCAGGAACCAGGTCATCATCAGCGCGAGACCCATGAGAGTGGGGTTGGAGGGAGCAGTCTGCGTGCCGAGCGCCTGGCGCAGAAAATGAAAGACGACCAGCAGGCGCACCAGCGGCGTCATCGCCATGAGGATCGCGGGCAGAACCGTAACCAGAGTCAGGATGAAGAGGATGGTCCACGGCGTCGAATCGGAGGGATGGAGCTTGGCGTTGAGATCCGGCAGGAGCGGCACGGAGGCAGTCGCGACCAGCGCCATGCGCGTGGGCACAATCCATGGATGAACTGCGGAGCCTACCACGAGACCCTCGACGGAAGATTCGATCCACGCCGGAATGCTGCGCGCGGTTGCGAAGCCCCTTGCTCATCGAGTGGATAAAAGGCAGGACTGCCATCCGCCGAAGTCGCCACCAGAATCCGCCGGCCCTCAGCTTCCACCAAGGCAAGCGAGTGACGGGGCGCCAATGCAATGCGGTCAACAAGGGCCAGTCGTGGCTGGGTGCGTTGGGCGCCGCGCAGCCGCGCGAGCAGCCGGCCCATCCATCCCCAGCCTGCCCATTCCCGGTCAGTCCATCCGTTGATCGCCGGATTGCTTGATGCTGTTTTTCTGCCCACCGGTTCCCTTCCTGCGCGCTTATGCCAGCCGGGTCACACGAACTGCGAGTCTCGCTTCCATCACTTCAAACTCGCTCCACGCCAGCCGTACGTTACCGGCGCTCAACGGCACGTCGTCTGTCTGTCCCCACTGCGACTCGATCACCTGCCCGGGCGCGAGCGCGAGCAGATTACGAACCCGAAACTCCCGCACCGGAAGCACTACATCCACCTCCACCGGCAGCCGCGAAAACAGCGGACTCAAAGCCAGTGGCTTGTTCCTTTCAAGAGCTGGCGAAGCAGGAACCAGTCCCTGCCCGGGCATCGTCTCTGCCGCTTCACCCGGAGGCGCTGCGCCGCGCGGCGATTCCGCCCCGGGAGATGGCAGTGGCTGCATGGACGTCATGTGCCGCGAAGCCCTGCAGAAAAGTGACCAGAAGAGAGACAGTGAGATTGGAAGGTATTAAGAGCATGACGTACTTCCGCGGCATGGGGTGGAACGGCCATCGCAAAACCGCATCGCTGCTACACTGGGAACAGGGAGCCATCGCGCGGGATAGGCCGCACAGAGCTGTGATGGTGGTAAGTCGAGGTTCAAAGAGAATGCCGGAAAAGAATGAAAATAAGAACTTTGCTGGAACGAGCCTGCGCCTGAAGGTGGGTTTGGCCGAGATGCTGAAAGGCGGCGTCATCATGGACGTGATGAGCGTCGAGCAGGCGCGCATCGCCGAGGAAGCCGGCGCTGCCTCGGTCATGGCTCTCGAACGCGTGCCGGCGATGATCCGCGCCGAGGGCGGCGTGGCCCGCATGGCCAAACCCGGTTTGATCAAGCAGATTATCCAGGCGGTATCGATTCCGGTGATGGCTAAGGCGCGCATTGGCCATTTTGCGGAAGCGCAGATTTTGCAGGAGATCGGGGTCGACTTCATCGACGAAAGTGAAGTGCTAACGCCAGCCGACGAGACCCACCATATTGACAAGCACGCCTTCACGACGCCGTTTGTCTGCGGCGCCCGCAACCTGGGCGAGGCCTTGCGCCGCATCGCCGAAGGCGCGGCGATGATCCGTACCAAAGGAGAGGCCGGAACCGGTGACGTGGTCCACGCCGTGCAGCACATGCGCCAGATTGTGAAAGAGATGAAGGCGCTCACAGTATTAAGCGAGCAGGAACTCTACGCTGCAGCCAAGGAACACCAGGCGCCCTACGAGTTGATCCGGATGGTGGCGCAGAACGGTAAGCTGCCGGTGCCGAACTTCTCCGCAGGCGGCATCGCCACGCCGGCGGATGCAGCGCTGATGATGCAGCTCGGCGCCGAAGCCATCTTTGTAGGCTCGGGCATCTTTATGAAGGAACGGGCCACGCCGCTCGACGTGGAGAACGACCCCAAAGAGCGCGAAGAGGCCGTCTCGCGGGCCAAGGCCATCGTGATCGCGACGACGCATTATAACGATCCCAAGATTCTGGCCGAAGTAAGCGAGCAGGTAACCGGCACGATGAAGGGGCTGGCTGCCGCAGCGATCGAGGAGTCGCAACTCCTTCAGACACGGGGGTGGTGAGAGGGGAGTTCAGAAGGATTGAGATGAACCAGGATCATGGGCCGTCAAAGGGGTGTGACACCGATCGAGAATGAACCTCATTTAGTAATTGCTTCCTGCTCCTCTAAGTGACATGGCAGTCCGTTCGCTTTAACACTCGTGATCGAAGTGAGTGGTTGCAGATACTCTTCCGCAAATTGAGTCAACTCAATTTGATATGTAAAATTTTGCGTCATGATCGCCCCACTCCCGTCCCGACGTTTGCCTTTAATTTCAAAATGCAGCGCTTTCCCGGCCTCAAGATGAGCAATCTTCCATCGCAGCATTCCGTCACTGCCTAGGGCCATTGAAACCCCCTCGCATCCGGTGAACGAGGCCACGGGCTTGGATTCATTCGAATTCAAAGCGTTGGCTCTCTTTAATTCCGTTTGCAGCATAGATACTTCATTTTCAAGGGAGCTCACCTGTTCCTCATTTTTTTCTGACAATTCTTCTAATGCGAGATCATGTTCTCCTTTGCTCGCCTTTGATAATTGCGAATTGAGAGAACTTATTTCCAAGTCCTTAGCTGCTGTCTCCTTTTGCATCATGGAGCGTTCAGCCAAACCATAGAGCAGTGCCGAAACGAGAACGGTGCAAAGCGCGGCCATCGTGATTTTTGAATAGCTGAGAATTGCCCATATGCTTGCTGCACTTGACGAAGCGAATGCTTGCTTATTCTCGCGCTTCACGCGTTTCAAGATCTCGGACTTGTCTTCACCGCTAAGCACCAACGCGCTGATGTTATCCGTAATAACTGATAGGAGCTTTTGAATATCCGTTCGCGAAAGCTCCAGGAAGTTCTGCGATTGAATAGCGCTTAACTTTGAAGCTTTGAGTCTGGCCTGTTTTCCGGCCTCCCCAAGAGCCTCAAATTCCACCGGCGATGAAGCAGAATCATTTTGAGAAGGGGAAATAGGAAAAACAAGCCTACTCGCATTGGAAAGCGTGTCTATCGCCTGGTCTGGCTCCAAATGGGAAATTGCCTTCAGCACAGGTTGACCTCCAGCGCATCGAACTCCGATGAATCCAGGTCCTTAATGGTGTATTCGCGGTGAATTCTGCCAGCACGCTCGTCTGGATCGACAACCGTGATTCGTGAGGCATTGATCTGATATTTCGGGATGACGTAAAGCAGTGGCCGCCAATTTGTGAAATCAGTATCCGTAACCAGCGCGATAATCTCTTTGAGTTCAATCTCGCTGATCGAACCTTCTTTTCGCCACTTGGTTGCGATTGAGGTAAGGCTGTTTTTTTGTTGCGTTATCTTAAAACTATGCTGGTCTCTTCTCTGTGTATCCCTAACTAACTCCCGGTAAATCTCGATCGGCGATGAGCTTGCCGCCATGGCGGGTTGCCCTTGAACCTTCTGCCGGCTCCCATCATATGCCTCGCTGCACCAAACAAAATGCTTTCCATCCCGGTAGCGCGAATTAATGAAGTATTTGAGCCAGGGATTGGTCGAGTAAAATACAGGAATGGCATAGCGCAAATTAATTTGGTCCAACGTAACCGTGTTGGTTGCTGAGGTCCCCATTTTCCTGAGGATGTCAGCTTACACGAGAAATAATGCGTGTCAAGCTAATAATCCATGAGTTATGAGTTCTATGCCCAATAAAATTTCCGACGGACCTCGTGACGGGTAACGTAAAAGAGACGAATAGAATCGCCCTGCCACGCATCGGCGTCTTAGCGATTCAGGGCGACTACGCTGCACACGCTGCTGCGCTGGAAGAAGCTGGCGCGACCCCGGTTGAAGTACGCAAACCGGAGCAACTGGCGGAGGTCGATGGACTGATTTTGCCCGGCGGCGAATCGACCACCATGCTCAAGTTCCTCGAGAGGCACGGATTTTTTCTGGCTTTGGAAAAGTTTTGTGGCTCAAAACCTGTCTTCGGTACCTGCGCCGGGGCCATTCTGCTGGCGCGCGAGGTGCGCAATCCAGCGCAGCACAGCCTCGGCGTACTCGATGCGGTCGTCGAGCGCAACGCATACGGACGGCAGATCGACTCGGCCATCCTTCATTCTGAAACCACGCTTCCTGGCGGCCTGCTGGAGATGGTCTTTATACGTGCTCCACGTTTTGCCGAGATCGGCGCAGGCGTAGAAGCTCTCGCCTTCCGCGACAGCTCGCCGGCACTGGTGCGGCAGGGAAAAATCATGGCCGCGACCTTCCATCCGGAGCTATCAACGGATCGCCGGGTCCATCGGCTCTTTGTTGAAACCGTGCAGGCCGCGCGCACCTGATAGAGGGCCTCCAGCATCTCATCTCCAGTCCGCATTCACAGAATGGAACGGACTCCGGGGTTTTTGAGCCCACTCTTCTGAATCTGGATGCGTCCAAGCAGAAGTGGGAGTAACCTTATAGAAGAGGCGGCCATGCCTTCCATCTTCACGCCCGTCCCTGCGGAAACCGAACGAAAATCTCCGGGCATTGGCGGCAAACCGCCCGTCGACCGGCGGCCTACCGGCGGCGGAGGCGGAGGCGGCGATGACGATTGGAGGAATGCGCACCACGGTCCGCGGGAGCTCCTTCATCGCGTAAGAGCCTTCGTTTTTTGCGCTTTGGCGGGCGACATGATGTTTTTTGTCGTGCTCGTGGTGCTCTTTTATGCGCGTCAGACAAGCACGCGTCTCGACCCCGGCACACTGCGGCAGATCGGCGACTGGCATCCCGTGCTGCTGCCGCCGGTTCTCTTCCTGAATACGGCCATCTTGCTGCTGAGCAGCTTGAGTATGGAGATAGCCCGGCGCCATATCTTCCGGGAGATCGATGTGCTCGAGGAATGGCTCGGGCTGGGCCGGCCTGCCCTGCGCAGAACGTTGCCGTGGATCGGTGCAACCCTGTTTTTAGGCGCCCTGTTCCTCACCGGACAAGCCGTGGCGTGGAAGCAGTTAACGGCGCAGGGTTTTGCCTTTGACCGCTGGTCGACACCTGCAAGCTACTTTTTTTATGTCATTACCGGGCTGCACGCCGCCCACCTGATCCTCGGCATTCTGGCCCTGCTCTTCTGCCTGTGCGGGTTGGGCTGGCTGAAGCGGGTCGACTACCGGCAGGTTGCCGTGGATGCTACCGCCTGGTTCTGGCACACCATGGGATTCGCCTGGTTGCTTCTCTTTACCGTCCTGGTCTTGGGACAATAAGCGCCGAATCCGTCCGCTTTCAACTTTCAACCTCCATCCTGAGACCACCCTGGAACTTCCAGGCGCGCGACCGATGAGAAAGATCCTTGCGCCGTGACCGATGCAATTCCGGAACGAAGAAGACGGTTCGACCCTCCAACATGAAGTGCGCATCCCTTACCCATGTGCGCTTTGCCTTGACGGGATGAGGCTGAAAACCTAATCTCAAAACAGGTTCTGTTTTATGGAGCGACCCAGGCTGCCGCTCCAGGAAAAAGGGTTTTTCATTCATTTTTCAGCACTTATTACGAGGCGTGCGGCAATGGTTCAGATTCCCTACCACTGGCAATATCTTCCGCTGCTGATGCAGATCCTGGCCGCCGTCTTGCTCGGTGCCGGGATGGTTACGGCCTCCTGGTTCGTAGGCCGGCATCGCAATACCGCGGTCAAACTGGCTGCTTATGAGTGCGGAATTGAAGGGGTGGGTGACGCGCGCGGCCGGTTCAGCGTGCGCTTTTATATGGTCGCCGTGCTCTTCATTCTCTTTGACGTAGAGGCGGTTTTCATGATGCCCTGGGCCATCATCTATCGCAAACTGCCCGCGCTTACCGGCGTCTCGCGGCTGTTTGGTTTCTGGGAGATGCTGGTGTACCTGGGCTTTGTCGCCGTAGGCCTCTACTACATTGTGCGCAAGGGCATTCTGGACTGGAGTCTGGACAAGGCGGATCTCTAGAATGATCGACTCACCTTCTTTATTCGGCAAAGCTGCGGTCCTTGGCGGACTGCCGCAACACCCGGCTGTGCGGGCGATCCTGGGCTGGAATCCTGAAGCGTTGACAGACGCAAAATTCGACCGAAACGAGCTTACGCTCACCATTGCGCCCAACGAGATTCGCGCCGCGTGCTCGACCATTCAGGCGGCCGGCTACAACTTCTTCGAAGATCTGACCGCAGTTGACTGGTATCCAGCCTCGCCGCGCTTTCAACTGAGTTATCACATCCTGTCGCATGGCTACAAGGAACGCATCCGGCTCGCCGCAATGGTGGATGAAGCCGATCCTGCTGTTGAATCGATTACGACGGTCTGGCCCGCGGCGAACTTCTACGAACGCGAGGTCTTCGATCTATTCGGCATCCGTTTTGAAGGCCATCCCAATCTGCGCCGCATCATGATGCCGGACGAATGGACGGGGCATCCACTACGCAAGGATTATCCGGTGGAGGGATATCGCTGATGCCGACTACCATGCCCAGTTCCGTCATCGAGGCGCCGGCTCTCGAACCGAGCAGCGACAACCACATGGTTCTCAACATGGGGCCGCAGCATCCATCGACCCATGGAGTGCTGCGTCTGGTGCTGGAGATCGATGGCGAGGTGGTCGTCCGCATCTATCCCGAGATCGGCTATCTGCACACCGGCATCGAGAAGACCTGCGAGGCCAAGTTCTATCAGCAGGTGGTGCCGCTCACGGACCGCATCGACTATCTCAGCCCGATGGCCAACAATCTCTGTTACTGTCTGGCCGTCGAAAAACTGCTCGCGCTGGAGATCCCGGAAAAGGCGCAGTGGATCCGCGTGCTGCTCACCGAGCTGACGCGCCTGAATTCTCATCTGGTCTGGCTGGGCACGCACGCCATGGACATCGGCGCGCTCACCGTGTTTCTGTACACATTCCGCGAGCGCGAGGAGATTCAAAGGCTCTTTGAGGCTGTCAGCGGCCAGCGGATGATGACCAGCTACTTCCGCATCGGCGGCCTGTCGATGGAGCCGCCGCTCGATTATTTCGATCGCATCCAGGCGTTTATCAAAACCTTCCCCGAAAAGATCGACGAATACTCGAACCTGCTCACCGGGAATCCGATTTTTGCGAACCGGCTGAAGGGGGTCGGTTATCTTTCGGCTGCGGACGCCGTCGCGCTCGGTGTGACGGGACCTCCCCTGCGCGCCTCGGGTGTGGACATCGATCTGCGCCGCGACATGCCGTACTCGAGCTATGAAAAGTTCCAGTTCCAGGTGCCGACCTCGACGGTGGGTGACACTTGGGCACGGTACGAGGTCCGGCTCATTGAGATGCGCGAAAGCGTGAAGATCATCCAGCAGGCGCTGGACGGAATGCCCGAAGGCCCGGTCAAAGCGGACGCGCCGAAGATTATTCTCCCCGACCGCGAAAAGATGAAGACGCAGATGGAGGCGCTGATCCATCACTTCAAGATCGTCACCGAGGGATTCGCGGTGCCCGCGGGCGAGGTATATCAGGCCATCGAGAGCCCGCGCGGACAGATGGGTTATTACGTAGTTTCCGACGGCACGGCGAAGCCCTACCGTGTGCACATGCGCAATCCCTCGTTTGCTACGCTGCAGGCGATCGAAACCATGTGCAAAGGCAGGTTGTTGGCGGATCTGGTTGCCGTTATCGGTTCTATTGATATTGTGTTGGGTGAAATTGATAGATAGAGGAGATAAAGTAAGTGGTCGACTATGCGAAGCTGGCCGAAAAGGCCAAGGCCTTGCAAGACGCCGCCAATAGCGTCCATAGCAAGCCGGAGGGGAAAGAGCACAATCCGATTGTTTTTTTTGACAGGGTAAAGTCGCATTTAGTTGCCGAAATGCACAAGGCGAACACGGAGCTGAGCAAGAGAAGTGTGGCGACGCTTGACCGGAGCTTTTCGCCGAGTTTTTCCGGGCGGTTTTGTTTCACGTTCGGCACATCGTTGCTTTGCAGCGTGGAGCTTGATGTCAGGCCGAGTCAGCCGCGGATCAGAGCGATTATCAGCGGCCCTCCGACGGGCGGAGAAATCGGCCGCCGGGAATATGTTTTCAATCAGCGCACCCCGGAGCCGGAATCGTTTCGAACTGAGGAGGGGGCGGGCGTCATTGTGACCGGACTGAATCCTGAAGACACTGCAATCGACATCATTTCGAGCATTCTCTCCGGAGAGTTTTCTTGAAAAGCGACTGCCGGCCAGCGCTCGCGACGCCGGGACGCGAGAACATCTTGCTTGCTTCGATCGCACCGGCCGGCCCGCAGCTCTGTGCAGAACTTTGGATCTCCCTTGCATCCCTTCTGCGCAGCTACACGACCGCTCATGGTTTGCATCAGAATCGTACAGCCGAGGTCGAGTGGGACCAAGCGCGCATTTTGGCACGTTGCGGAGAAAAATGGCTGAATCTGCGCCGCGATGGTGCGGCAGTCGCCTGGATGCGCGAAAATGGAAGCAGCGGTGTGCTCGAACTGACAGAGACGGGCCGGTTGCGTGACAAGGGAACGAATAGCCCATGCGAGGAAGAGATGGATATGGCAGCAGAAAGCTGGGCTCGGGAGTTGATGGAATGAGCGGCAACTCGAATACCGAAAGCATGAGCCTTTTTTCGCCACAACTCGCTGCACGTTTTGACGCGCTGGTGAAGAAATATCCGGTTAAGCGCTCGGCGCTGATTCCCATGCTTCTCTACGCGCAGGATGAGGTCGGTTATCTCTCCGACGCGGTGATCGCCGAGGTGGCCGCGCGCATCGGCATCACGGAACTGGACGTGCGCAACGTGGCCACATATTACTCGATGCTGCGCTTCAAACCGGCGGGCAAATTCAATATTCAGGTTTGCACGAATATCAGCTGCATGTTGCGCGGAGCCTACGATCTCTATGAACGCTTCCAGGAAGAGCTGGGCATCGGGCACAAAGGCATTACGAAGGACGGAGTTTTTTCGCTCGAAGAGGTGGAGTGCATCGGGGCCTGCTGCTGGGCGCCGGCCATCCAAGTGAACTACGATTTTCACGACGACCTGTCACTGGATCTCGTGCCCAGCATCCTTAGGGAATATCGCGGGAGGGCCGGAGCCCCTGGCGGCGGGTCTTCGTCGCCGGGGCGGAAGGCGCAACCAGAGGGAGGTGCGGCGCATGCCTAGGCTGGTCTCGCATCCCGATGAGGTGAAGATCATCTCGCGCCGTTTTGGCCAGGGCGCGGCGAAGATCGACCGTTACATCGAACTCGGCGGCTACGAGGCCGTGAAGAAATGCATTGCCCAGGGGCCGGAATGGGTCATCAACGAGATGAAGGCCTCGAACCTGCGCGGGCGCGGCGGCGCGGGCTTTTCGACGGGCATGAAGTGGTCGTTCGTTCCCAAGCAATCGGCCAAGCCCAAATATGTTCTTGTCAACGGCGACGAAAGTGAGCCGGGCACCTGCAAGGACCATCTGATTTTTTTGCACGATCCGCACGCGGTCATCGAAGGAACGATCATCGCAGGGCTGGCCATCGGCGCAAAGACCGGCTTCATCTACCTGCGCGGCGAGTACCGCTATCTGCTCGAGATCATGGAGAAGGCGGTCGCCGACGCTTACGCGCGTGGCTTCCTGGGCCAAAACATCTTCGGCTCCGACAATGAATTCCAGATCATTACCCAAACTGGCGCGGGCGCGTACGAGGTGGGCGAGGAATCGGCGCTGATGGAATCGCTCGAAGGCAAGCGCGGCGTACCCCGCATCAAGCCGCCCTTCCCTGCCGTAGTCGGTCTCTATGGCGGACCCACGATCATCAACAACGCCGAAACAATTGCCACCGTACCTCACGTGATCGCGATGGGCGCGGAGGCGTATTCAGCCGTGGGCACGCCGCGCAACGGCGGCACGCGGCTCTTCGGCATCAGCGGTCACGTGGAGCGGCCCGGCATCTACGAACTGCCCATGGGCTACAACCTCAAAAA
>JASHQE010000100.1 GCA_030037705.1 Acidobacteriaceae bacterium
TGCGCTGATCGAAGAGACACGCCGCAACTGGCCCTTCCTGCGCGACCGCCGCATCGATGCCTATGCACCCATCGCGCAGCGTTTTCTCGACCGGCCGAGCGGA
This sequence comes from Acidobacteriaceae bacterium, assembly GCA_030037705.1. GTDB lineage: Bacteria > Acidobacteriota > Terriglobia > Terriglobales > Acidobacteriaceae > Telmatobacter. The sequence continues at coordinate 104 of JASHQE010000100.1, forward strand.
GAATCAAAATAGCAATGGACTCGACGCCACGCGCGCTGGGCTATCGCATGCCCGCCGAATGGGAGCCGCATGAGGCCACCTGGCTCGCCTGGCCCCACAACCCCGAAGACTGGCCCGGCAAGTTTCAGCCTATCCCGTGGATCTATGCCGAGATCGTGCGTCTGCTGGCCGCGCGCGAGCGCGTACACCTCATCGTCGAGAACGCGGCTGCGCAGCAACGCGTCAAGGGAATCCTGAAGCGCGCCGGTGCAGATCTCAACAATGTGAGCTTCCACGCATGGCCGACAGATCGCGGCTGGACCCGTGATTCGGGTCCGATTTTTGTCCGAAACGCAGAAGGCCGGGTAGGCCTTACGAACTGGCGGTTCAATGCCTGGGCCAAATACGACGACTGGCATCTCGATGACCAGCTTCCAGACCGCGTGGCCGAGGCACTCCATCTTCAGCAGTGGCAACCGGTCGTCCCAAGCGGGAATGATGCGCAGCGGCATAGAGTGGTGCTCGAAGGCGGATCGATTGACGTGAACGGCGCGGGCGCGCTGCTTACCACCGAGGAGTGCCTGTTGAGCGAAGTGCAGCAGCGCAACCCGGGCGTAAGCCGCGAGCAGCTTGAGCAGGTTTTCTCGGATTATCTCGGCATCGACCAAGTCCTCTGGTTGAAGCGCGGCATCGCCGGCGACGACACCCACGGCCACATCGACGACATCACGCGCTTCGTCGGCCTGGATACGATCGTGACCGCCGTCGAGCCCAACACAAACGACGCCAACCATGCGCCGCTCACCGAAAATCTCGCCCGGCTCAAGGCCGCGCGCACGCTGGATGGGAGGCAATTCACTCTCGTCGAGCTGCCCTTGCCGCGCCCGGTGGTTTTTCGCGGTCAGCGCCTGCCGGCCAGCTATGCGAATTTTTATATCGCCAACGGGCTCGTGCTGGTGCCAACCTTCCATGATCCCAACGACCGCATTGCGCTGAACACTTTGGCTGCGGTGTTCCCGGACCGCGAGGTCATCGGCATCCACTGTGTGGATCTCGTCTGGGGCCTGGGCACGCTGCACTGCATGACCCAGCAGCAACCGGCCGCGATACCATCGGAGTCATGATTTCCGACCAGGAAGCCATGGAGGCCGCGCTGGCCGAAGCGCGCCTGGCTGGCGAAGCCGGCGAAGTGCCCATCGGCGCGGTCATCGTGCGCGACAGCGCCATTGTTGCCCGGGGCCAGAACCGCGTCCTGCGCGATAACGACCCGACGGCCCACGCCGAAATCGTTGCGATGCGCGCGGCAGCCGGAGCCCTCGGCAACTATCGGCTCAACGGCTGCACGCTTTATGTCACCCTCGAACCTTGCGCCATGTGCGCCGGAGCCATGATCCACGCACGGTTGGACAAACTTGTTTTTGCCGCTGCCGATCCCAAAGCCGGCGCCTGCGGCTCCGTGCTCTCCGTGCTGAACCACCCCAAACTGAATCACCAGATGTGGGCCGAGCGCGGTATTCTCGCCGCAGAATCCGCCGAGTTGCTCCGTAACTTCTTCCGCGACCGGCGTTAACTTGCGCAACGCGCGCAGTGCAGCTAACTTGCAAGCTTGCTATTTTCGCGTCAGCGTCCTGATCCGCTCTGCCTCCAGCGGCCACGTCCGAATCAATTCTTCCGCGCTTGCACTGCGGTAATCCGCAAAATCGAACCCCGGCGTGACGGTGCAACCGAGCAGGGCCACCTTGCCGCCCTCCACCAGCCGCGTGCCCTGCCACACGCCTGCGGGCACCGCGAGTTGCACATGCTGCCCAGCCTTTAAATCCTGTCCAAGCGTAAAGAGCGCGGAGCGCCCGTCGGGCAGTAACTGCAACATTTCTACCGGATCGCCGAGATAGAAGTGAAAGATCTCATCGGACGCGAGCACATGCATCTCCGAAAAGGTTCCCTCTTCAAGCAAGTAGTAGATCGCCGTGCCGTAGGGACGCACGCCGCGCAACAGGGCCACACTGACCGCCGAAGTGTATGTGCGGCGATACCAGCCGCCCTCGATCGGATGCGGCTCCAGCTTGAGCAGGCGCTTGATCTCGTCTGCGGTCATGGTCACAGATCATAACAGCGAAATCCCTGTAAAATGGGCAGTGGGTCGGTTTGGAATTGCCTGTGCCTCAGGGGCTAAAGCCCCACTCAATTTGTGTGGTTTGATGTACGGGCTGAAGCCCGTACCCTTCGAGCTAAAGCCTGTATCCTTCAAACAGACCCACTACCGTAAAATGAGTTCATGAACGTGCAGGTTTATACGGCTGCGTGGTGCCGCGACTGCCGTGCCGCCAAGCAGTTTCTCGACTCTCACGGCATTCCGTATACTGAAATCGACGTCGATGCGAACGCCGACGCCTCCGACGAGTTGATCCGCCACGTCGGCAAGCGGGCCATTCCGCAGATGGTGATCGATGGCGAATGGTTTCAGCCTTACCAGCCCGGCCGTGGCCTGCTTCTGGATGAGTTATGCGTCCGCCTGCAGATTCCTCGCATTTAATCTGGGTCTGTGGTTTCCCGCCCTTTCGACAGAAGTCCGCCGCAGCGGACGAAAGGATGGGACACGGGGACAGTAATCAGTTTTCAAGGATCAGGAGTCAGTTGATTGTGGCCGAGTAAGGGCTGTGCTTTCCCAGGTCTTCCGCCGCGGCGGACAGACCTGGGGCACCCGAATTCCTGCTCCTGAACCTGCTTCCCCTCGTACAATCAAGAGTTGGCCAAGGCTGATGCGCTTGTCATTCTGCCAATCTTCGCGTGTCAAATTACGATGATATGCCCACTATTGAGCTGAAAGCTGAGAGCTGACGGCCGGGAGCTGAACTTGATCGAACGCTATACCCGCGCGGCGATGGGCCGCATCTGGACGGAAGAGAACAAATACCGCTGCTGGCTACAGGTGGAGTCGGCCGCCAGCACCGTGCTGGCTGAAGACGGAGTCATTCCCGCCACGGCCGCCGAGGCCATCGCCAGGGCCAGCTTCTCAGTCGATCGCATCCGCGAGATCGAGGCTGAAGTGAAGCACGACGTGATCGCTTTCACCACGGCGGTTGCAGAGTCGATGAAAGATCAAGGCCTGGACGGCCAGTCCCGTTGGCTGCACTACGGGCTCACTTCGAATGACATTGTTGATACGGCACAGGCCCTGCAGGTAAAACAGGCTTCGCATCTCATCCGCGAGGGCCTCACCGCTTTGCTGGCCGTTCTCAAACGCCGCGCTATCGAGTTCAAGCACACGCCCACGATTGGCCGCACGCACGGCATCCACGCCGAGCCGACGACCTTCGGCCTCAAGCTGCTCAACTGGTATGCGGAGATGGAGCGTAATCTGGCCCGCTTTGATGCCGCCGCCGAAGACATGCGCGTGGGCAAGCTCTCCGGCGCTGTGGGCACCTTCGGCCATCTCAGTCCAAAACAAGAAGAAAAAGTCTGCGCCGCGTTGGGACTTAAGCCCGCGCCGGTCGCCACGCAGGTGATTCAGCGTGACCGCCATGCAGCGTATATCTCTACTCTAGCCATCATCGGCGGCACACTCGATAAGATCGCCGTCGAGGTCCGCCATCTGCAGCGGACAGAAGTGCGCGAGGCGCAGGAGTATTTTTCGGAGAAACAAAAGGGGTCCTCGGCGATGCCGCACAAGAAGAATCCCAT
>JASHQE010000101.1 GCA_030037705.1 Acidobacteriaceae bacterium
CTGCGCGGAGCGCTGCTGACGGTAGCCCGGCCTTCCGTCTGTGTAGACGGCACAAGAGCGGGTTGGCTTGCATACCATTGGCTGGCAAAATCGGGGCTGGCCGCGTCAACAACGACTGGCTTTGCCGGCATACCCGCCGCAAATTCGTTTGAGGCGCCGTCAAATACGCCTAAACGAAATACGGTCTTACTGCGATACGGCGTCTGTGCAATTCCCGATGCGCCGAGCAGAAGGATAGAGACTGCGATCACAATCTGTACTGTACTTTTCACTTTGTTCCGCCATGTTAACAACCAGCCGCTCTTCATGCTTTCCGTGTGCGGTTCCACACCACAGCCGCGCCGTCACGGACCGGATCAGGGAACAGGACCGTAGACGCTGCGGCGCGCGCGGCCCCTGTTTCTTCTGATTGGGCCGCGCCTACGCCATGCTCGCCAGCCCACTCTGCAGCTTGCACAGAATGGGCATACAGATACGCCGTTATGCAGGCGGCAATTGAGACTATTCTTGTGGATAGGTTCATTTGTCCTGTGCTGCAGTTAGAGGATCAGACCGGCTTTCTATTGGGGATACCCGCCCGGAGCAGGAATATCCAGCATTCCGGCAAGGGCAGCGCTGTCACCCCAGGAGTATTGATCTCCAGTGGTCGGAGATCCCCAGTTTGCCCAGATCACGTTGCTTGAATTCCGCTGGTTCCAAGCTGCCTGTAGGTTTGCCTGCGCCCACGCTTCGGTCGTTGCGTTCAGAGCATTCCGTGTAACGCCAAAGGCAATACCGCGCAAGGCAATCCCATTGTATCCGGCATCATTAGAGTCGTTGTTATTCGCGCTACCTGACCAGTTGGGGAGGATATTGTAGGAGTTGCCTCCGTAGCTATAGGGTGGCTGAACATAAGGATAAGTTGAATTATTCATGTTGTACATCAAATAGTTAGCGACGTATTGTGCCGTTGTGTTGTCTCCGTATCGCACCGCTGACTGGATCGCGGTTCCATAGTTGTAGGCGAAGTCTGTTGGACCGATGCCCGTTGTTGGATAGCCTGCAAAGACGCCGGTGTTGTATTCGCTGTTATTGGCATCGCGTATTTTACCGCAGGTCAAGCTGGAGTTGCCGCTGCACGGTCCGCCATTGTTTGCAGAGGTCGTATAGAGATTCGCTATTGCCCAGGCATACACTTCATTGGCTTCGTTCTCGTAGGTGCTGTCGCCGGTGTTATCCGTGAGCAGATATCCCGCGATCACAAACGTGAAATTTACAGGCGAGTCAAGATTCGGCGACCAGTTATTCGGATTGTTCGATGGAGTCACCCCTGCAGGCGGCTGTGCCTGAGCGAGGCCAACTTCAGTGACACCGCCGACCACGTTCACATCGGCCTGGGCCCGGTTCCATACAGTATTGAAGTTTTCTTTGGCCGCGGCCAGAAAAGTCGTGTTACCGGTAATTTGATAGGCCCGCGTGAAAGCAATGACCGCCCAATCGAGATCGTCGTTGAACCGGTCCGCAGACCAATCGTACCCGCCACTCGGACCTATCCATTTCGCGGGCATATTGTCGATAAAACCATTGCAGAGAGCGCTAATCTCATTCACATACGCGGAATGGTCGTGCGTGGGATAGTTGTTATAGGAGTAATAGTACGCGTCCTCTGCGACTTCAATTTCCTCTGCTTCCTCCCAGAAACTGGACCAACTCGAGCCGCCCACATTCACCGATTCTTCCGTGAAGATCTGGCCTCCATTTGCGCCGGCGGCATAGAAGTCTCCGTTATATCCAACCCATGCCTGATAAGAGTCGGAGCCGGACCATGTGGGGGTCTGCGAATGCGCAGCGCAGACAGCCACGGCAAGAACAACGAGAGATACGGCGAATTTGAGCCACGCGCCGCGTGCCCAGCCCGGAATTGCAATGAGATGCAGCTTCATAGATTCTCCTTGGTTTGCAGATGCCGGTGCAAGAAATGCCTGAAGTTTGAATGGCCTTGCCGCGGTCTGCGTGCTGTATTGCTATTTTGTTCTCCGGTGCGGGCACGCACGGGCGATGCCCGCACCAATACGACGAGGTGCTCTGCGATGTAGAAGATGGCGCTTACTGGGTTCTGCTTCTCGTATTCGCTCGATGCGAGGAAGTTAAAAGCTAAGCTTCAACGAACCTTCCCCTTCGCGTGCTTCTTTCTCCCCGCTGATCTGACCAAAGGAAGCAGAACCAAAACCCGTGGCTGGACCGTTGGGGTTCGTGTGGTTGAACACGTTGAAAAATTCCGCACGGAACTGCATCTTCACCCGCTCTGTAAATGGGAAGGTCTTGTATAGGGCCATGTTGTAATCTTCAACTCCGGGGTCGCGAATGGTGCTGTTGCCTACGTCGCCGAAATATCCATTCGCGGGCTTTGCAAAGGAAGTGGTGCTGAACCACGTGCTGCCTGTGGTTCTCCAGCTCTTGGGATACGTGACCGCCGCGATCTGGTTCGGACGGCTTGCGAGGCCGTTGTTCGAAGTACTCAGTGACAGCGTGCTCGTGCCGCCGCTCTGAATCGTCGTCATATCCGAGTACTGCCATCCACCCAGTAACTCGCGCATCCAGATCGGTGAATATTGAAGCCGCGGAAGATAGTAGATAACGCTCGCAGTAAATACCTGGGGTGTATCGTTGCCCGAGTCTCCATAGGCTGCTGCGATATCGTACGAATTCTGGAAGCCGCCATAGTTATCCAGCCCGTGCGACCACGTGTACGCAGCAGTCAAGTAGAGATTCTTGGTCGTGCGGTGCTGCAGGCTGGCTTCAAGAGCATTCCAGTTCGAGAAACTGATGTTCTCGTAATAGCTGATGTTCCCATAGCCCTGATACGGTGCGTAGTAGGCATTCGAGTAAGTGGCGGAGTTGAGGTTGGGGTTAAAGTCGTAGGCTGTGCCGTTCACAGTAACGGACGGAGCCTGGTTGATGTTGATGGAGTTGCTGCCGGCTCCCTGCATGCTTCCAGCTCCCGCAAACGTCATGATCCAGCCACTGCCAAATTGCTGCTGGATGCTTAAGCTATATGTATGGATGTGGCTCGCCCGATAGTTCGCTAGATCCTCTCCAGCTTCACCGGGCACTGTCACAGGTGTCGCATTCCCGGCGGGATTATCAAAATTGGACGGGCCAAGATTGACGGCAAGAAGCGTTGGATATCCGATGCACCCGCCTTCCTCGCAGCCTTCTCCGGCGGTTGAGTAATAGGTGAGGCCGTAACCGCCGCGCAGCGATGTGCGGCCGTCGCCATAGATATTCCAGGCAAAACCGCCGGTAGGCCCCCAATAGTTTTTCCTTGCGTTGGAAAGATTCAGCGGAATGCCATTCTGGCCATTCAAGATGAGCCCATTGGTCGCGTTATAGCTGCCCGCCGCTGAAGTAATGACGCCAGTTTGCGTGATGGTGGGAACCTGCGCTGAATTGAACAGAGCGGCGTTGAAGTCAACCATGTAGCCTGGCTGTTCATCCGGCCAGGGCATCCAGGAGTAGCGCAGACCGCCCGAGATCGTCAGCCTGCGTGTGACCTTCCACGTGTCTTCAACATAGGGCGAGGCAATTTTATAGTGTCCGTAGCTGCGGATTCCGTTGTTGCCCTGGCTGAATGTGGCTGCCAATCCAAGGAAGTAATCCGCCATGGCATTTCCTGTCGCATATCCCGTGAAGGTGAAGTACCCTTCGGGCGTGTTCGGCCAGGACCAGTGGCGCTCGGTTCCCCAGAACATGGTGCCGCCGGCCTGCAGAAAATGCTTTCCGTGCAACCAGCTCCAATCGTCGGTGATGGTGTCGTGAAGCTCCGTAGCGCGCGGAACGATATACGATGATCCGGTGCCCAGTTTCGACCAACCCTGTGAGAGTGGAATGCTGGGGACGTAATTCATCAGCGCGGCGCCGGTGTAAGGCAGAGTCTGATGGTAGCCCGGAACCTGATCGAGCAGGTGAACGCCTCCAAAATCATGATTGCCATCGAAGAGGCCAATGGCGGCGCTGGTCTGGTTCGTCATCGTGGGCGAAAGAATCTGCGTGAGCCGCGCCTGAAAAGCCTGATCATCGGTTGCGAACAGATCCCAGTTCGTCGACCAAGGGGTTCCGTATCGCGCTGCGTTTGCTCCGGTAAAGGTCTGTTCTTCGACCATGTATTCGCCGGTGAGCCGCAGCTTCGGTGTGAGGATCTGATCCACCTTGCCCAAGAGATCCACTTGATCGGTAATATTCGGATTGGTATTCAGGTAGTCCGTAGCGGAACTGGTCGCGCTGTAAGCACCGCCGGTCAGATCATTCGGTAAAGGGGCGATCGCATTATAGAGAAGCAATGCGCTCTGGTCGACCCGATTTGCGGGGATGATCCAGTTTCCATTTGTATCCTGTTGAAAGCACGATGAGTGGTTTGTCTTCGAGCTGCAATGGCCGGAAGGCAGGCTGGGATCGGTGAGGAATGCGACTCCGTAGGGACCGCCAATGCCCGCTACCGGTGAAGCGCTTGTTCCCGGAAAGAGCAGCTCGTTGTTCGGCGTCCCCTGCCCTCGCATCGTCGCCAGCGCATCTTCACCCGTGGCCTGTGCCCCGGCTTTCTCGCGTACCCATTGCTGATTGAAATAGAAGAAAGTTCTTTTCTTCCCCGCGTCGTAAATCTTGGGAATGAACAGAGGTCCGCCCAGGTTGTAACCGAAAATATCCCAGTTCATCTGGGTGGGAGAATGACTGAAGTATTGGGTAGCATTCAGGTCAGTATTGCGCAGAAATTCCCAGGCACCGCCGTGATACGTGTCGCCTCCGCTCTTTGTTTCCACCACCACTGTGCTTGCGCCCATCAGAGTGTACTGCGCGCTGTAATTGTTCTGCATGGCTTTTACTTCGGTAATCTCATCGGGGTTCGGTGTCACGATATTTTCGTCGTGCACGACATTCGATGAGATCCAGAGGCCATCCAGGTAATAGATCGCTCCGGTTTCGCCTGAACCGCTCGGATTTGTAAGGGTGCCTCCATTGATGATGAGGCTGTTGGTCGTGCTGTATCCTCCGGTTCCCATCGTGGCCACAGGTGAACTATTAATGACGCCCGGCATGAGAGAACCGAGCTGTTCGAAGTTCCGGCCGTTTAGAGGGAGCTCCTGCGCCTCTTCGCCAGAAACTGTGCTCGAAATCTCCGGCGTCGTGGTTTGCACTTGCGTCTGGCTGCTGGTAACGGTGATCGTCGCGTTCACGCTGCCCGGCCTCAGCAGTGCGTTTACCGTGTACGTGGCCATCGGTTCGAGGTAGATGTTCGTTTCGCGGTAGGTTGCGAAGCCTTCTGCGGAAATCGTCACATCGTAATGCCCCGAGGCCAGACCAACTTGGACAAAGTTTCCACTGGTGTTTGAAATAGTTCGTGTGACCGTCTTGGTCTCGGCTTCGGTAATCGTGACAGTCGCTCCCGGAATTACTGCGCCGGACGGGTCGGCAACAGTGCCGTTGATAGCTCCCGTCGTGGTGAGCTGCGCCTCGCAGAGGTGAGCGGCCAGCAGGAACGGCACCATCAGGCAGGCGTTCCTCAAGAAGCTTCTCAGTCCGGCTTGGCTTTGCTGCATGTGTGGGGATTTGGCCTGATACATCATGTTCGTACGCCTCCTCAGAAAAATACGTCTCGAATTCTGCGTTCCTCGTTGCTCCAGCTCAGGCGACGCCGTCGGCTCTACACAGGAAAAGCGCATTTTGGAACATTGATGACAACACTGATAGAGCGCAATCGATTATCCGGCAGCGCAGAATCTCTTTCAGCTTCTCTTTTTGGCAGCAAAGAAATTCCTGGGCTCCCTTGAATCTGGTATTCAAAGAACGACGGATAGTCAATTTTCGGAGATGGAACAATCAAGTCAATTCTCGGTGGAGACCACAAAGTACCCCACGGTGGGCACTACATAAGGGTTATTTCTCGCGATAGGGTTTGATTGCAAGTACCTTTTAATCATGTGGTTGTGACGATTGCAGCTTGAGTAGTTTGGATATTGATACTAGAGAGAGCGAATCGTAAATTGGCTGTAAACCGGCATTGTTCTGAATCCGAATGCAGCGCACGGCGTGAGGCTGAATTCGATTGAATTGAGTAAAATGTTGCTTTCGGTCGAGTGAGATCCAAACTTTTTCCGAAAAAGAAGGATGGCGGCAGAAGGATGGCGACAACAACCACGCGGAGAGCGAGAGTGCCCGATTCTGAGAAATGCTGGGCTCTCCTGGAACGCGTGGCTGCAAGCTCGCAATTAAGGAGAGCAACTCGCCTGCAAGAGCTTCTCTTTTACATGGGCAAGCGGTCCCTGAAGGATGGGTGCGACCGAGTCCACGAGCAGGAGATCGGCGCTCAGGTATTCGGCCGTCCCGAATCGTATGACACCACCATCGACAACATCGTCCGGACCAACGTCAGCGACCTTCGCAAGCGCATCGAAGCGTATTTCAACTCGGAAGGCCATCATGAAAAGCTGATCATGGAGATTCCCCGGGGGAGCTACGTCCCCGTTTTCCGCTATCGTTCGGCGGAATCTGAAAACGGGACGAGCGCCTTGCCCGACATGGCAGTTCCCGCCATGGAGCTCCCTGCCGTAACGCCCGTCGCTACGCCCATCGCAGAGCCCCGCCGGCGGATTCCTGGATGGCGAACAGTTGTAGGATTCCTCATTCTTACACTCGCAATTGGCTGCGCGCTGTTCTATTGGAGCCGTTACCGGGTCTTGCATCAGGCTCTTTATGCGTGGCAGGAGCAGCCCTCTGTAGATGCGCTTTGGTCCCGGATCCTGTCCGCTAATCCCCAAACGGATATTGTGCTCTCCGATGCTTCCATTGGCCTGGTTCAAACGCTAAGCCAAAAGACATTTCCACTCAAGGACTATCTTGGCCGCAGTTACCTCGGCCAGCTTCAGGGGGAAGATCTCAGCGCCGACATGCATACAGCCGTGAACCGGATACTTGCCTGGAACCTGGGGAGTCCGGATGAATTCGCGCTGGCGCGCCGCATTCTGGCGCTCGATCCCTTGAGCGATCATTTGCACCTGTACAACGCACGCTATTACATGCCCGACCTCATCCGTCGCGACAGCGTGATCTTGATCGGCGCTCGAAAGTCGAACCCCTGGGCAGAGCTTTTTGAGGACCGGACAAATTTTATTACCAGGTTCGGCAACAATGGGGTCGTCACGGTAGAAAATCAGTCACCTGCCGTCGGCGAGCAAAAGACATATACCCAGACCGAGGCCGCCGAATATTGCGTCGTGGCATACTTGCCCAGCACGGAGCACAACGGAGTTGCGCTGCTCATTGAAGGCACCGATGCCGAGGCTACTGAGGCCGCCGGCGACTTCCTGCTGTCAGAAGCTCAACTGTCCAATTTTAGAAAGATGCTGCATGTGAACCATTTCCCTTATTTTGAGGTACTGCTCAAGGTCTCCTCGGTGAGGGGCACACCGCTCACCGCAACAGTAAATGCCTACCGAATCTATCCGAGCTCACACTGAGCTGTGCCTCGCCAAAATGCCGATCTGCCATATCGAAACATCAGTTCCCCAAAGCAGCAGAAAGCGCAATAGCCTTTCGATCGAAAATCCTGCGAGGCGACCGCGAGCGGAAATCTTAGACTGATCCAAGCCTAAGATTTTTGCTGCCTGAACCTGCGTTAAACGCCGGTGGTCCGCTAGCAGAATTGGCATTTTTCAGGCAGATTTTTCGTGATCTTCATTTGATATCACCTTCCCACGCTAGGCTATCCGAAAGCTTTGTCCACTTTGGCTGTTCGTGTCGTTTATTTTCACCATGATCGAGGCCCCCGCCCTGATCTTAATGGGTTAAATGCAGTCTATTTGCGGCCGGATGAACTTTTGACGAGGTGCAAATCAATCGGCGTATTACGTTGCGGAGCGAAGTACCAAGTAATGACTGAAAATCAGTTCTTCAATCGACCAGAGGTGCTTCGCTATCGGCTATCGAACGATTTCCCGACGGATGGCGACATGCTCGCAGGGGCTGAACCAGTCTCCGGGTTATAGTGCGGATTGTCCTCATCCGTCGGTCCTGGTTTCGCTGGCCTTTGCATGGGAAGTGCGCTTTCTAGCCACGCGCGATACACCAGATCCCGTAGCATCCGTGCGCCCGCGGTTATCCGGCTATAGACCATCTCTCGCGCCTGCGGATCGTGTGGATCGGCAAACGCGTTCCGCTTGTCGAGTTGATAGATGGCCTCCACATTACTTCCAGCTTCATCGAGATGTGCGAGGATCAGTTCAAACACATCGCCGGTAAGATGGCCGGGCTTGCCGATGCGCGGCGCAATATCCTGCTCGGTCAACCCGATCAATTCAACGTATTGCGACTCAAACCGCCCGTGAATGTGTGGATCGCGCGTGTAGCCTTTGGGATCGGGCCCCTCCCAGCCATCGTGATGAATTGTGTCATGCAAGGGCTGCGATCCGTCGCCGATATAGTGCCCAAGCCAGGCCACATAAAACGCACATGTTTGTTCGAGAAAGGCGGCCTGGTTGGAATTAGCAGGTGCGTTGCGCAGAAGACGCATGTCCGCCACCAGGTGGCCATAAACCTCGGACGCTGCATAGGGCAGCGTTCCGGTCCATCGCACATTCATGCGGCGTGCGTTCTCCGGGTCAGTCTTCTGCAGGCGAACGTTCTCTCGATATAAAGCAAGCACAAATTCGTAGCGCGAGCGTGGAATTGTCTTCATGAATGCAAACTGCTCGCGAAACCAGCCATGGTTCGGATCTTCTTCGATCTTTGAAAAGGGATCAGATGCCCCGCGCCACGTATCGGGGATGCTAGCTGAACCGGCAATGTAGTCTACATATTTCTTCAGGAACACCGGACCATCATCCGGAAGCGCATCAACTGCAGTACGATCGATCACAGCGTGAGCACGTACGCCCCAACCGAGCGCAAACCGCGGGGAAGCCAGGAGCACGATGATGAAGATCGCTGCGCAAGCCTTGCGGTGCATAGGTCCTCCATTGACCCGTGAAAGCAATTCTCAGAGATTTGTATCGATCGTGTTGAGTGTAAATCAGGGGTCGAGCGGATCAATCGGGTCCTGCTGCAGGGATTCGATTGATGGCTCGATCACAAGGGCGGTGTCGCTCTCGCTTCGCACGAGCCGATATGGCATATAACCAAGCTCTTTGAGGCAACGATCTGCGAATATCGTGCTAGCAATATAATGGATCTGTGATGCATCGCTGACAACCAGCACTGGTTTTGCGGTTGGAATGTGATATCGGAAAATCTCACGAGCCGCATTACGCATATTCGTGGTTGTGTGGCGCGCATATGGATCGACGAGGATCGCGCTTTCCGGCACACCAAAATCCGCAATAAGCGCCTTCTTCATCTCCATCGCTTCAGAAAAGTGAGTCTGCGACGGGTGCACAAAGCCGCCGGAGACGATTAACAGCGGGGCCTTGTCCGCATGATATGCATCTGCAGCTAATGCGCAGCGTTCGCGTCCTGCTGCCGAGAGCGGCGTGACGTAGTCGGACCCTCCCGCGCCGGGCACAACGATTGCCGTGTATGGATATTTCTGCCAATTTATTTTCGCGATCGCTTGCACGGCAACTTGATTGGGACCGCTTTCCAGCGGCTCGAACCTTCCAGCTTCATCGCGATAGAAATGCCCTCAAAACACAAGCTGCATCCGATTTGCATGTGCGAAGCGCCAGCGCAATGGCATCGCGGCGCTCCTTTGCAATGGCATCCAGTTCAGGGTTCTTGACGATTGCATCGTGCGCGGCTGCATCTTTTTCAAAGAGCGATAACAAGTAGAAATTCTTATCCTGAATTGGATGCTCCATCGGCAACGTGCCTGGCGGTTGTTGACCGGCGGCAAATTGCGGCGCACAAAGAATGCCAATAAGTGCGAACATTTGCTGCAGATGGCCGGATCGCACGAAAAAGTTCTCCAGTGAAAAAGTGAGATTGCCTAAGTTAAGCAGGGCGCCGAGCAGCGCCCGAGGTGCAGCCCCGTGTTGCAGATCAGAATTTAATGCTGCCACCGATCTGCACATTGCGCGAAGTGCGAGCTGAGGTTTCGTTAAGGAATGAGCTTGAATTGATCTGGCTGATAACCGCAGACGAGCAACCTGTAGTTGTGGTGCAGTTGAGGTTGTTGGTATTGAAGAGATTTTCCGTCTGGATGAATGCCGCTAAATGAACGCGGTCTCCAATGTTGAAGTAGCGTTTGATCTGCACATCTTCTTCCTTCAAGCCGCGGCCGGTGCGCGAGTTGCGCGCCTCAAAGAGAGGCCTGTCATTGAGCACGCCATCGTTGTTGAGGTCGGTGCCGGCCAATACATTAATCGGAAATCCCGAGTTGAGATAGGTCATGGTCGAAAGCTCAAAGCCGCTTAGATAGTGCAGCGCAGGAGAGCTGAATTTGGTGGCATACAAGCCTTGCAGAGTGAAGTTATGGCCGACATTACTATCCGCGTTGCCATAATCCCGATGGATGTTGGAAGGATCGCTGATGCTGCCGCCTTCGCCGATGTTGTCGTCGAGCGCATGAGAGTACTCATAGCTAGCACTGAACTCGATCCCATTCGATAGCCGCTTCTGGATAGATATAAATCCGCCGTTGAAGTTGGTCGTAGTGCCCGAATGAATGACGTTAATGGCGCCAAAGCTTGGATTGGGGCGGTTGCTGGTTCCTTCGTAAACGGGACGGCCATCGGCGAGAACATTGCCCGTCGGCGTGAGATTGATATCGGCGTAATAGAGGCCGTGCCTGAAAGCGGCGAACTGATATCCGACCGTGAGCTGAAAATTCTGGCCGAGGTCGCGCTGAACCTGAAGGTTGGCCTGCTCCTGATAGGTGTTGTGGAAGTTCTGGTCGAACGCGGTAATGCTGGGAGGAATCTCGTTCGTAGTGCCGCTGAATTGCGGAACATTGGGGAAAACGGGCGCATTGGCAGCAGTACCGATCACGTCGTATTCAAGCAAGCGGTGACCGTTGATCTGGCCAGCATTGTAGAAGGTCGCGAGGCCGGGAATGTCGTAGTACAGGCCAAATGCCGCGTGAATGACCGTAAGGGATTTATTCCCGGGTGCCCAGGAAAGACCGACGCGCGGAGCGATGTCTCGATAATCATTTGGAACGCTGCGCGAGAGCAGATAAGGCGCCTGTGAATCAAACTCCGGAAACAGGATAACCTCATAGCGTGCGCCGGCATTGAGAGAGAAATGCCGGTTGAAGCGAACTTCGTCCTGCGCAAAACCGTTGACGAAGTTGAACGCCATTCGAATTTCGGGATTGCCGCTGTATGCGGTCAAAGTCGCGTAAGTATACGGTTTGCCTGTCTCCGGGTTAATGGTTCCGGCAACCGTGTAGAGGTAGTCCTGAAGAGAGCTAATGGCCGGATAGGATCCCGATGCAGCAAGCCCATTGAAAGTGAATGTGGGTGCGGTTCCGGAGAGGTTGTCAAAAAGTTCATGATCGAATTCCCCTCCAAACTTGATGGTGTGAAGACCATGCGTCCAGGTCATGTTATCGAGCGCTGTCGTGCTGCGCTCGGTGGTGGTGGTGGTCGTTAAAGGACTAAATCCGATGTCGGCTACGCTGGTGATATTGATCAGCACGTCTCCGGCGGGCGAGCTATTCACGACTGGAAAGTCGCCTGTATCGCGCTGGATGGTGCCGAAGCGCACCTCGTTAAGAAGTGTCGGGCTCAACACGGTTGCGAGCTGCACGCCGCCACCGTTCTGGTGATCCAGGTATCTTGAGCCCCGATCGACAATCGATAAACCGCTATCGTTGTTCGGCTGATGATTAGTGAACCGAACAAATTGGACAAAACCGCTGTTCTTATCATTCAATGCATAATCGACCTTGGTGACGATTGTGCGATAAGTTTCGCCAAAGGGAGCTGTGCCAATTTCATTGCTGGGCAGGCCGAGCGACGCGGCATTCGCCGGCGTGATGGTGATGGCATTGGGAAGAGTATAGGGATTATTTTCGAATTGCCCGAAGAAGAAGAGTTTGTTTTTGAAAATTGGACCGCCAAGCGTGAAAGCTTCGTCACTCCAGCTACGGTTTGGCTGAGATGTTTCCAGCGTAGGAATGGCCTGCAGGTCCGTCGGCCGCCACTGGCCTAGCGCCGAACCGTGAAACTCATTTGTGCCGGACTTGAGAACCACGTTGATTTGTCCGCCCGCCGCACGTCCAAATTCTGCTGAATAACCGCTTGAGAGCGTTTGTGTCTGTGCCACCGCCTCAGGAGTCACGATGATCAGACGAATCTGACGGTTTCCGCCGTGCTGCGTATCATCGAGTCCATCGAGGTTCCACTGTGAACGCTCATTGCCTCCGAATGTGAACTGCGTCGTTGAAAATGTGCTGGTCGGCATGCCGATCACGCCAGGGGCAAACAATAAAAAGTTATAAACCTGGCGGGAGGCGATGGGAAGATTTTCGACCTCATGTCTGTCGAGGACAGTGCCGATGGTGGACGTGCCTGTGTCCATGATTTCGGGGCTAGCCGTCACTTCCACTGTATCCGTCCGGTTGCCGACCGGAAGCGTTACATCGAGACGCGCCTCCTGGCCAACGTTCAATACCACGCCTTCCCGAGTCACGCTGGCAAACCCGGCGGTGCTCACGCTCAGCCGGTACGTTCCGACCGGAACCAGCGGAAAGCGATAGTAGCCATTTGCGTCGGAGACTGTTTCCTGCGAGATCCCTGTGCTTATATTGATGAGCGTGGCGTGAGCATTCTGTACGGCGTTCTGGGAGCTATCAAAAATATAGCCGTGAACAGCTGCATCCACCG
Organism: Acidobacteriaceae bacterium; assembly: GCA_030037705.1. Taxonomy (GTDB): domain Bacteria; phylum Acidobacteriota; class Terriglobia; order Terriglobales; family Acidobacteriaceae; genus Telmatobacter. Next base: position 12,795 of record JASHQE010000101.1, read on the forward strand.
CGTTTGCCTGCCCATACGAGACCACCGGGAACATTATGAACGATAAAACACACAAATGGTAAAGTTTGCGGATCATACGACCTTCCTTAAGGAGTAAAAACCCGGTTAAAGCAGAAGTTGATCGACGCGCGTGGGCCAATTGATGAAGCCCAGAACTGCACACGGGTAATTGAGCGCAGATACCGTTTCTGGCCGTCTGTCTCCCAGAGCGCCGCAAACAAGCTGAGCTGTGCTTACCGGGACTGCCTCTCACGCGCAACCCGCGCCCGACTTCAAGATCACCAATAGCAGCGGCCAGGAGAAATGCCAAACGAATTCACTGTGACAGAACGGATACAAAGCCCAAGTGTTTGAAAGAGCGGACTCCAGTCTGGGGATTCATGTATCCGATACAGTAAAAACTGCGTTACAACAGCGTTGATCCAGCATTCACATCACTCTGATTCACTGGATGTATTCGAGGCGTGCCATGCTTTCCTCACGGCAGGCAATAATTTGTTTTGAAGCCGATCAAGATGAATACCGCGAGTTGGTGCGGCGTATGCTTGCCTCTCCGTTATTCTTGAAAAGCGAGCGCTTGTCCAAGCTGCTTCAATATATTTGCGAGGAAACCTTCGAAGGCCGCGCCGACGAAATCAATGAGCAAAGAGTAGGCGAAGCTGTATTCGGCAGGCCGCGGGATTACGACTCGACGATAGACGGCATTGTGCGCACACAGGCTAGCCGCCTGCGTCAACGGCTCGAACTTTATTTCGATGGAGAAGGCTCGCACGAACCGGTTCATGTGACCGTCCCGCGCGGCAGTTATGTACCGGTTTTTGAACCAAGACCATTATCCCCGCCCTCGCATATCCATCCGGATTCGCCGGCCTCTCCGTCTCTATTACCCAAAGATCGATCTTCACTAAAAGAGCATCCGCGTTCCTCACATCGGCTGGCATGGATGCTCGTCGCGATTCTCGCGTCCGCACTCTGCATCCAGCTCGTCCGCGACCATGCGACTGGCAAGCCAACGCGAAAAACTGCTTCGTCAGGTCATGCTCTCTGGAGTCAAGTCTTCCGGCCCGGCCAGACAACGCTCCTCATCCCGGGAGATAGCAGCCTGGTAATTTACGAAGGGCTTCGAGGCCGCGACGTCGATCTTGCCGAGTACGTGAGCGGTAGCTACAGGACTGCCGACAACCCGTCTCCAGTCACACCGGAACAACTCGCCGCCCACTTGGCCAATGCGCGTTATACCTCAATTGTCGATCTCGAAATAGCGCAGACTCTGGCGCTCATCGCTCAATCGAAGACAGGGCGTGTCGAGGTGCGTTATCCGAGAGAAGTTCGCCCCAACGACCTCAAGCAGGGCAACCTCATTTTGGTCGGAGCTGCGGAGGCAAATCCTTGGGTCTATCTCTTTGAAGAGAACATGAACTTTGTCTTTTCCAATGATCGGATTCATCGGGTTTTCTCGGTGTTGAATCAGAAGCCGCGCCAGAATGAGCCACGCCAGTGGGACTCGGCAAACACCGACAAACAGCATCGAGTCTATGCAGTCGTGGCCTATTTGCCTAATCTTGCCGGCAACGGAGATGTTCTCATCCTGGAAGGCACATCGATGGCAGGAACCGAATGCGCTTGGGACTTCGTCTCCGACGATTTGAAGCTGATACCATTCCTGCGGAGCATTCGCCAGCCTGACGGCCACCTGCCCTACTTCGAACTTGTGCTGGGCACAAGCAATATCAGCGGGAGCGCTGTTGAGAGCCAGATCCTCGCCTACAGAGTCAGATAAGGACCTGCATGATCGCGTTCCAAATTGTCCACCCGCAATGTTCTGCATGTTCTTTCTATCTGGAATGTTCTCCATGCGCGCTACTCGCGATACCAGTGCGGTATCGATAGTGCCAGGAATGGGCGCGGCCGGAAGAACGGATTTTGTCAGAGCGTGGACAAGGTATTCGTCCTGAATCCATCCATGCACATCCCAAGGCGAACTACTCGCTGCTCGAGGGCAAGCATAGCCTGAAGTTTGGCTATAAATATCAACACATCTCTACGGTCATCAGCAATACACATCCACAGTTCGGCGCCGACACATACAAAGGCCTGTTCACCGAAGGCAGCAACAAGGCCAAGGCGCTGGCATCGACAGGCGCCGCCGATCCGGCCTACAAACAGGCCTGGGCGCTCGCCGACTTTGCCTTCGGAGCTCGATCTGAATATGAATTGAGCAACAATACATTCGTCACTGACAATACGCGCTACCACGCGGCCTATGCGCAGGATGAGCACGGGGCCTATTTCATCCGGCTCACTGTTTCTATGCAAACGCTCGGCCAATTGCGCAGCGTGCAGGATCTCACATCCGCCAATCCGAACGTCGCTGTTGCCGGCCCGGGCATTCGCACGGAAACCATCGACGGTGGCGCCGCGCATGTTTTCCAGCTTCAGCGCTACGGGTATCTGATGATGGACCGCACACGGGATGGTTGGATAGGCACTGTGTTTTCCATCGACGACGCGATTCTGGGCATGTGCAGGCTTGTAGGCCGTGAAGCAAGCTGTTTGCTCGCGCCTGCACTTCCGCCACAGCTAGCACCAACGGCAAGTGAACATTAAGCTGGTTAGACATCTCACGCTGAAGCGGCTTCGATCCGTAGCAAGGCTTGGTCATCTACATCATCGATACCACATCGCAGCCTGAAACTCTGCGAAACATAATCAGAATCAATGCAAAATCACCCGTGGAAAAACTGCGTTCACGCACACAGCACGACGTCGTTAGCGAGATTTGTAACAGAAAGCGTCTACCCCGTCAGAGCTTCCTTCGAACACGCGCGGGGGCGCACCTCGATATGTTGCATAGTCCTGCGCGACCTGATGAAGAGTGGGAAGCTGATCCGGTCGGCAGACAACTGCGACAACACCCCCTCCGCCTCCTCCAGTCATCTTCGCGCCGCCGATACCTGCCGCGCGGGCCCGGGCCACCAAATCGTCGCATGCTTCGGATCCTAGGCCACACTGCGCGTAAGCCGCGTGTGATTCTGAGAACACTTCTCCCAAAGTTTGCACTGCAGCATCGGAAATTCCAGTCGCGGACGATTCAAGGAGAGTTCGAACGGTTTGCACGCGGAAGTTTTCTTGCACCGCATAACGAACAGCGGCCAATACTGGGTATTTCAGGTTGGGATTGACACGCGTGAATGGATCAACATGCTCGCCAATCTGTGCAAAGGCTTCTCTTCCACTCAGTGATTCTGGTAAGAGCCATTCATAATTAGCGCGAAAATCTGACGGAGTCAAGTTGGAAAGATAGCCGTTCCTGCGAGAATCCGTCCATCTCGGTATAGCCGAGTGATTGTCGAAGAACACTTCCAGTTCGTCGTGCAGGCAGATGAGCTTATAGCCAATGAAGGCGGCTGCCCGGGCTACATCATAAGCGGGGCTCATTGTGGAGCGAAACGCAAATGAGTCGATGCCAACGACACAAAGGTCGGGTGGAAAGGGAATCAAATCGAAAGGCTGACAGGGCTGGCACAGCATGGGAAAGAGGCTATTCTTTCTGCCGAGCACAATTGCTGCCTGGTCCATAACGCCGCAGGCTGCTCCTACGATGACGTTTTCAACCCATTGCCCAGCAGTTGCCAGCGCGACGCCGCTCAACGGGATCTCACGAACCAAAGATGCCGCTTTGAGAACCGCAATTTCCAGTGCCGCTGAGGAGCTGACACCGCGGTTTGGCGGCAAATCAGAGGCGATGAATAGATCCGCTCCCCCGCCCGATTTCCACTGGAAGCGTGAGTCAAGATAATGAAGTGCTCCCAGGACATAACCTAACCACTGCGAATCGCTGCCCTGACGGCAAAAACGTCGAACGTCATCCGCGTCGGCAATGTCGGACGTTCCAAGTTCATACGAGGTACGCCAGCCAAACTCGGCAGCTCCCGGATTGAGAATGCGAATTATGCAGTCAGAACGCGGCTGGATTGCTACCCATACGGCTTCCCGGAGAAGACACTGCAATACCAGACCGCCGGTGTAATCTACATTTCCGCCCATGAAATCAAGCCGCCCGGGAGCGCGCGCAATCCATATAGGCTCTCCGTATGCGAAAAAGCCATGGGTCGTTATCCAACTGGAGAACTGATCCTCGGTCAGTATCAAAGGCAACAGGCTTTCAACGAAAAGTGTACCTCGTCTCCAGCCTATCGAATTTCCCTCTTCGCTGTGTTAAGAGAGCCTTATTCGGCGACCTGCACCTGAGCCGATTGACGCAGTCGAGCCAGATCTTCCGGTGAAATGCCTTTATCGGTGATGATGAGACTGCATTCCTCGATACCGCACAGACGGTAGGTAGCTTCACGCCCGATCTTGCTGCTGTCGACGACGAGCACCCGCCTCTTTCCGGCCTGCAGCATCTCGCGCTGCGCGTCGGGATCATGGACCATGACGCCGCGGCTGAAGGAGATGGCCGCTGCTCCGAAGATGACCGTATCGGCGAAGATTGAAGTGAGGCTCTTGGCCACCGAGTGCCCAATGAGATCATGGCTGCTCGAACGGTATACGCCACCGGTGAGCTCGACGCGGATATTCTCTGCTGAAGCCAGCTCCTCCAGCACCGTGAGAGAGAACGTGAAGACAACTACATTGCGTCGTGCGCGGAGTTCGCGAGCGACATAGAGAGTTGTGGTGCCTGAGTCCAGCACCACTGATTCTGAATCGCGAATCAGGGCTGCCGCGGCTGCGCCGATACTGCGCTTCGCCGGAGACATGTTTTGGAGCCGCTCAAAGAAACTACGCTCCACTCCCCGCCACTGCTCGATGCGCGCACCACCAGGAATGCGGATGACCTGGCCCGCCTCAACCAGCTTCTGGATGTCGCGTCGCGCAGTCATCTGCGAAACATTGCATGCATCGGCGATTTCACCGATCGAAGCCGAGGTGTTTGTTTTTAACATCCTGAGAACAACATCGAGTCGTGTTACATCAGGAGCATCTTGCATAGAGCATCCACCGGTGACTCGGATTCTAGCACAAAACCTATAGAGATCAATCGCTTATCGTGATTATTTCTAAATTGCAATTCGGGTGATAACATCCCTAAGTGGCCTCTCTATACCGCAGGGTGAAAATTTTTATCATTAATATGTAAAAGTTTGTCATTCATTAACAACGCCTCCGTATGTTGAAACCTGTTTATGCCCGATCCTCGGCCCAAGAGGAGTCTTCACGGCGTGTAAGACGCGTACTTATTCCTTCCTCATTGAAGATTTGGAGCCTTTATGAATTGCGCAATCTCATACTCATCCCTTGTGCGTCGGTCCTCTTGGATGGTCCGTTGGCGGTCCGTTTCTATGGTGGTTTTTGTCGTTCTTGCGATTCTTTTTCTTGAGCCACGGCTGATTCGGGCCCAGACGTTTTATGGCTCGGTTACGGGAGTCGTGAAAGATCCGAACGGCGCTGCATTGCCCGGCGTCACTGTGACGGTATCCGAAATAGGCACCAGCACCGAATACAAGACTACGACCAATAGCGTTGGAAACTACAGGGTATCGTTCTTAAAGCCTGGCGGATATACCATCCGTTTCGAGAAGGGCGGTTTCGCGCAGTACGTGACCCAAAGACTGAACCTGGTGCTCAATCAGGAGCTCGTTATCGATGCGAATCTCCGCGTCGGCGCCAATTCCGAGGTCGTTACGGTCGACGAAAGCGCCACATCTCTGAACTCAACCGATCCGCAAATCAATGGGGAATTGAATAATAGCGAGCTGGTCGACCTTCCGGAAAATATCAGCACCAAGGGTGCAAATGAATTTCTAGTGACCAAGGTGTTCGCAGGCGCATCCAGCACGAGCCAGGACTATTCCAACGTCAACGATCTTTCGCTCGGCGGCGGACGGCCGGTTTCCAACCCGATCATCATCGACGGCTTGCCGAGTAACATGGGCGTGGATGGTACGTATGGCCTCATCCCCACGCCGGATTCGACCGAAGAGCTGCAGACGCTTACCGCGCCATTCTCGGCACAGTATGGACAGAGCGGCGGCGGCGCGATTCTGACAACCACAAAATCCGGTACTACAAAATTTCATGGCAGCGCCTTCGAGACATATAGCTCACAGGACTTTTCTGCGCTGAACTACTTTACTGCTCCCGGAACTAAGATCAATCCCTCATCCTTTCATTACTTCGGCGGATCAGTGGGCGGCCCGGTTCTCATTCCCAAAGTGGTCGACGGCCGCAAGCATGAGCTCTTCTTTTTCACTGACTGGGAAGATACTCTCTCTCATGCCAGCTCGCCTTTCAACTCCAATGTTCCAACAGCAGCCGAATTGAGCGGCGATTTCTCGGGAGTCTCGCCTGAAGGTGGACCCACTGCCACGATTTACGATCCGCAATCGTCCCAGGTCGTCAACGGCAAGCTGGTGCGCACATCCTTTACCAATAACAAGATTCCCACTTCCCGGCTCGATTCTGTTGGATCGAACATCGCGAAATTCTTCCCCCAGCCGAACTGCGATTTCAGCACCTTCAATTACTGCGTCAATCCGGTCGCAGTTAGTAGCTATCTCTACAACGCCGATCGCGTCGACTTCAATGCTTCGGACTACGACCACATCTGGGCTAAGTTTTCGCGTGACGGCCCTACGAACCAGGCAGTCGACTATATTCCAAACGCAGCTAATACTTCAGCAACGAGCGGCTGGATTGACGATCACTACGAGATTTCATGGAGTCACATCTTTTCTCCCCGGATCTCAAATGAAGCGCGGGTAGGCTACGTATCCGAAGATAACTTCAGCTCCCCCCTTCCCGCCGATGCTAGCGCCATTGGTCTTCAGGGTGTGCTGTTGACACAGTTCCCCACGGTGAAGACTACCGAATATGCGAGCTTTGGCGCCGGCAGCTACTCCAGAACCCGAGACGGGCACTACATCTTCAATGATGCTCTCGTCATGCTGATAGGGCGGAACAGCCTTTCGCTCGGCGGCGAGTTTATGCGCTATGCCTACAGCTACTATAGCCCTGGCGTCTTGTCTGGAAGTTATAGCTTCACCGGCACCTTCACCTCCGCTAGCGGGCAATCCGGGATCGGACTTGCCGATCTTCTGCTGGGGTTGCCTGCGACCACCAGCATCAGCACGACCAACACGGTCTTTCACGAGAATCTCAATTACGTTGCCGGTTATGTGCAGGACGACTACCGGCTTACTTCGAAGCTGACGCTGAATGTTGGTCTGCGCTGGGAGTTTGACGGGCCTTATTCGGAACAGCACAACAACATGTACACCTTTGATCCCAATATCGTAGATCCCGCGACCGGCAAGCAGGGGGGAATCGAGTTTGCCGGTTACAACGGAGCTCCCCATAGCCTGATCGCCAACGTATACACGGGCTTCCTGCCACGCATCGGCTTCAACTATCACGCATTGCACAACACCGTGCTACGTGGCGGATATGGAATTTACGAGTTACCAAGCATCGGCTACGGCACCTTAGGATTCACCTCGGCATCTACGGTCAATGCAACGTTCCAGAGCGCCGATGGTGTAACTCCGGCCTACGAGCTCAATCAAGGCGTTCCGCCTTACTCGCCGAATGTTGGCCCCAACGGCCTGCCGCTCATTCCCACCAGCCTGACGCATCCCACCTTCAGCCCGGTGGAGTTGCAACTTACTCCAGTGCTGCCTTATTTACAGGAATGGCAGCTAGGCGTGCAACAGGATCTGGGCGGCAACTGGACCGCGGAGGTCGACTACGAGGGGAACCACGGTGTACATCTCCCTGTCTCGCTGCCCATCAACCAGATCGCACCTGCGCTGAACTGCTGCTACGGCGTGACGAACGCGCAGAGCCTCCGGCCCTATCCGCAATTTCTAACGGTGAGTCACTTGACCAATGGCGGGGCGTCCTCATACGCGGCGCTGCTGGCTACGCTGCGGCACAGATGGAGTAACGGCCTCTCCTTGCAGGCGGCGTATACCTACGCTCATACGCTGGATGACGTGGATGGTCCGTCGAGAGCAGACGCTGCTCCGACTCAGAATGTCTACGATCTGCATCAGCAATGGGGCACTGCGATGATCAATATTCCCCAGCGATTTGCCCTCTCGCTGGTGGATGCGCTGCCGGTTGGATCGGGCGGTAAATTCCTGGTTCATATACCGGTAGTCTCCCAGGCGATCGGGCATTGGAAGGCAAGCACCATCGCGCAATTCCAGGTGGGCTATCCGTACAACATCTCGCAGGGCGACACGCTCGGGATCTTCTCCGGCGGACAGTATGCGACCAAGGCGGGTAATCCGAATATCGCGCACTCCTCGCGTGCCGTACAGCAGTGGTTCAATACCGACGCTTTCACCACGACTGCACCGGACATGCTGGGCAATGCCCCACGCGCTTCGTTGTATGGACCGGGGCAAAATGTGTGGGATATCAGCCTGATGCGTGATATTCCATTGTGGGAGCGCCTGCGGTTTACCTTCCGCGCCGATGCGCACAACGCTTTCAACCATCCACAGTTCTCCGGCCTTGGGACATCGCTCACCAATCTCGAGACCTTTGGTACGGTGACCGGTGCACAGGATCCGAGAACGCTGCTGCTGATCGGACGCTTCACTTTTTAAGCATTTTGAGACAATCACTCCTCACATCGAAAGGAAAAATCCTTGTACAAAATAATGGTAGCTCTTCTCATCGGCACCGCCATCACAGCGAACGCGGCGCCACCGACGGCTTGGACTCCGATCGAAGATGGCAAACGGATCAAAGTGATCGCCCACCGCGGCGAACATCTGCATCATCCGGAGAACACGCTTCCCGCTTTTCAGGCTGCTATTGATGTAGGAGCAGATTACTTCGAACTGGACGTCCGCACCACCTCCGACGGCAAGTTCGTCATTATGCATGACGACACTTTGGACCGCACGACGAATGGCACAGGAGAGGTGAAACAACACACTTTCGATGAAATCCGCTCGCTTGACGCCGGGATCAAATTCTCCCCGGCCTTTGCAGGAACTAAGGTCCCTACTCTCGATGAAGCTTTCGACCTAGCGCACGGAAAGATCAATGTATATGTCGATACGAAGAACGCAGATGCGCAACAGTTGGTAGACACGATCGTGCGCCACGACATGCAAGATCACGTTGTGATCTACGGGAACCCATTCTTCCTTTATGAAGTGCATAAGATCCGCCCTGCGTTGAGGGTGATGCCGGAAGCTCTGAGCCCTGACATATGCAAGCTATTGATTCGCGCCATCCAACCGGAAGTGCTCGCCTTCGACGCCAGCGATTTCAAAGATCCTGTGATCAATTGCGCTAAGGACGGGAACGCAAAGATCTATGTGGACCGGCTAGGCGATGCAGATAATCCGGAGACGTGGCAAAAGGCAATCGACTTTGGTGCAGCGGGGATACAGACTAACCTTCCGGGAGAGTTAGTCAATTACCTCAGAACCCACGACCTGGCAACGCATTGAGCCGCTGCTTGATCAGATCGATTTCCAGTTTGGGTGTTGCAATTCCTGTCTCCAACTTCTTCTGAAACACGCGGTTTGCAACATCGGTGCGATCTGGCTGCTTGAATTGATAGCACGGCAAGCTTTGGACCGGAAGTGTGTCTGCGGCCTGCAATGACACGCATCATGGCATCCTCCATGTCGTGCATCATCCCTCCTCCGCCGCTGTTCTTGCTCAATCGCATTTTGGCGAATGTCAAGCAACAGAAAACAAGCGGGAAGGCAAATCTAAAAATTAGCTTGAATTCGTCGAATCTTTGAATGAACTACAGGATTGACAAGGAGATTTGCATTTCACTAGCGTGCGTAGCATGAAATTTACAAGCGTGCGTCACTTACCGGTTCTCCTGTTCGCTTTCGTCGCTTTGTCGCTTCCGGCGCTGGCAACCACCCCGACGATCACGAGCATCGTGCCGAACTCAGGCCCCGAAGACATCTCCCCTTATCCAGTCATCAAGGGAACGAATTTTGAACCGGGAGTGGAGGTCTATGTCAACGGCACGCTAGCGCGTGGTGCCTGGCTCAGCGGCTCCACGT
>JASHQE010000102.1 GCA_030037705.1 Acidobacteriaceae bacterium
AGACGCGGTCGAGTCCGCCGACGACCAGCCGCTTCAGATACAGCTCCGGCGCGATGCGCAGGTAGAGGTCTTCGTCGAGCGTGTTGTGGTGAGTCTTGAAAGGCCGCGCCGCCGCACCTCCGGCGATTTGCTGCATCATCGGCGTCTCCACTTCGAGATAGCCGCGCTCGTCAAAAAACCGGCGTATCGCCTTGAGCACCTTGGCCCGCTTGACGAAGACTTCGCGGCTATCGAGATTGGCGAAGAGATCGACGTAGCGCTGCCGGTAGCGCAGCTCCACATCGGCCAGGCCGTGATACTTCTCCGGCAGCGCCAGCATCGCCTTGGCCAGAAACGTCAGCGTCTCGACATGCACTGTCAGCTCGCCGGTGCGCGTGCGGAAGAGGTAGCCGCTCACGCCGATGTGGTCGCCCAGGTCGAGCAGCTTGTAGAGCGCGAACCCCTGCTCGCCTACGGCGTCCAGCCGCACATAAATCTGCAATCGCTGGGCCTCTTGCTGCAGCGTGGCAAAGCCCGCCTTGCCTTGCGCGCGGATAGCCATGATGCGCCCGGCCACCGTGACCTGGGGCTTACCGGCCTCAAGCTCTTCGGCGGTTTTCTTGTCCCAGGTTTCGCGCACCTGAGCGAGGGTGTGCGAAAAGACGAACTGGTTGGGATACTTCGCCTGGCCCAGTTTTGCAATCTCGTCTAATTTTTGTTGGCGCAGTTCGAAGAGATTGCGCTCAAACTCTGAATCGAACACGATGTTTCCTTTTCAAAATCCTTTTGGGCAAGCATTGGGATTGGCAGGGAAGATTTTTCAGGGGCTAAAGCCCGAATCTTTCCTATCCGCATGCGGCATGACTGAAGTCATGCCCTGTTACAAAACCAGAGAAAAAGGTCCGTACAAAACAAGCCCACCATTGCTCCAACCGTCAGTATAGCGGCTGCGCACTGTATCCTTTTTTGAGGAACCATGCCCTTTCACCGCCCCATTCCGGACTCGAAGCCGCATGGCAAAGCCTCTGGCATCGTCGATGCCATCGTCCAGGCTGAAAAGCTCATCCAGATCGCGCTGGTGCTGCCCTGTGCCGCTTTTATCGGCTGGCTTGCGGGCGCGTGGCTCGACAGCCGGCTGCACCAATCCTGGATCGGCTTGGTCGGCATCGTCTTCGGAGGCGTTTCCGGCTTGGTCTACGTAATCCGTCTGGCCCTCTCGACTGACAAGGATTCCGGCCACAACGGCAATGCAACGTCGGCGGGCGACGGAGGTTCCAGGACCCCATGACGGAAGAAACTCATTCGCTGGCCAGCCTCACCGACGCGGGCCTTGAGGCTCTGCTCAGGCGCGCCATTCGCATTACGGTGATCTTCGGCATTCTGGCGTCCTTGGCGGTCTGGAAGGCCTCCGGCTGGCGCAATGCGGCGATGCTCGCCACCGGAGCCGCCATCTCCGCCGCCAGCATTCTGGAGTGGCAGCGGCTTATCCGTTTCATCAATGCCAAACTGGACCAGAAGCAGGCGCCGCGTGGTGCCGCGCTGGCGGCTATCTTCTTTGTGCTCCGGCTCCTGGTCTTTGCCGGGGCCATCTATGGTAGCCTGAAATATCTCAGGGGATCGGTTGTCGCGCTTCTCTGCGGACTGGGCCTGGCGGTCCTGGCCACCCTCTGGGAGGCGATTCGGCTGCTTCGGAACTGAGCTTCACCTGATTTTCCAGCTATCCTATCGCTCTACGAAGACGGACGTTTTCATGCCGGAACTGTTTGGATTCACCCACTTCGTCAATGCCCTCTTAAAGGGCATCGAAATCAAGCTTTATGCAACGGTCGGCATCACGGGTACTGAAGCCGTACACCGGGCCTACCGCATCAACTCCGCACTGGCGCTGGAACTGCTCGTCGCGGCGGGAATGCTGTTGTTTTTCTTGATTGTGCGCGGCTCCCTCTCTGTGGAAAAGCCGGGAACGGCCCAGCATATTGCTGAGATGATCCACGAGGGCGTCGGCGACTTGGCCGACCAGATCATCGGTCACGGCTACGAGCGCTTTCAGGCCTTCGTTACCTGCATTCTCCTTTTCGTTCTGCTCAACAATTTCTGGGGCTTGGTTCCCGGTGTGATTACTCCCACCAGCCGGCCCGAGGTGCCGCTGGGTATCGCGGTGCTCACGTTTCTTTACTACAACTTTCACGGCGTCCGCGTGCAGGGGCCCATCGGTTACCTGAAACACTTTGCCGGTCCGCTGCCATGGCTCGCGCCGCTCATGTTTCCCATCGAGCTGGTTTCGCACCTCGCGCGCATGATGTCGCTCACGATCCGTCTTTACGCGAACATGTTCGCCAGCGACCTGCTCACGCTGGTCTGGTTTTCGATCATCCCGCTGGCCGTGCCCGCCGTCTTTCTCGGCCTGCACTTCGCGGTTTCGGTGATCCAGGCATTTGTGTTCATGCTGCTCTCGATGATCTATCTCTCGATGGCGGTGGCGCACGAGCATTAAAAAGCAGCTTCTAGCTGCCAGCTTTTAGCTTCTAGCTTTTTCGCACTTCTGAATATGTTTCGATCGACACGCACGATCTGATCGGTTGAAACAGCGAAAACAGCATGGAATCAGCTAAAAGCCTAGAAGCTTAAATCGGTTTCCGGCCGGAGAGCGCTTCCGCTCCGGCACATCGGAAAGCTGCAAGCGTGAGGGGGCCAAAGGCGTACGGATAGCCTCTAGCCATTAGCTACGAGCCTCTAGCCTTCATCGGCGAGTTGAAATTCTCGGCCCACCAATGAACAAGCTAGGAACTAGAAGCTAGTAGCTAAAAGCTGCCTTTCGCCGGCACGGTGAGCCTCAACCACCCACTGGCGGCCAATTTAAGGGAGCAGGAGAACTATGCGGAAACTTCAGTATGTGTTCATGGCCCTGTCGGCGCTATGTTTCGCCGTCCCGGCCTTCGCGCAAACCGGCGCAGCACCTGCAGCCAGCCTGATTCCGATCGGCGCTGGCCTCGGTATGGGCCTGGCCGCCGGCCTCTGCGGTATCGGGCAGGGCAGAGCCGTGGCCTCCGCCACGGAAGCGCTGGCACGCAACCCCGGAACCCGCGCCGGCATCATGCTGTTTCTGGTGCTCGGCCTGGCCTTTATTGAGTCGCTCACCCTCTTCACCATGGTTATTGTCTTCGCCAAGATGTAGGACAACGCGAAAGTCCAAAACTCAGGTAGTGGGTCAGTTTGAACGCACATTCTTCAGGGGCTAAAGCCCGCCGTTCATTTGCGTGATTTCGGCACGACTAAAGATCACCCCCACAAGCAAAGACCGCTTGTCGGGGACCCCGATCAAGTCATGCCCTGTTACAAAGCAAATTGAAACTGAGCCACTACTAAAACCCAACGGCCTCGCATCTCATGCGGGGCCGTTGGCGCGTGTACGGTCTGTCCGGCTATCGGCCTGCACCGGCCGTCCCCATGTTGCCGCGAAGCATCGCAATCGCCTGCGCGTAGCTCAGGCCGGCGGGTACGGGAACGAACTGCGTTTCTTCTTCGGTTGTATCGAAGACGCGCGTCTTCCAGAAGACCCGCCCGCTCATCGACATCTGGAAACGCACCGTCCGCCACTGGTCACCGCTCACGTCCGCCTGCTCGATCACAATCCAGCCACCCTTGTACAGCCGTCCGAGGATGCCCCAGCCGAAGTCCACGTCCTGCTGCAATTGGCCCTCCAGGCGGGTTACGCGCTCGCTCGTTGCGTCAATCCAGATCGCGCCGCTCATCGCAGTCAAAGCCTGGGTTTCGAGATCGGGAGGCGTGAACTCAGGGTTGGGCGTGAAGGTAAATTTCTGCAGCCTTCCCGTCGGCTTTTCTTCAGTGCCAGCATATGTATAGAGAAAAGCTCTGGGCAGCGCGCGCAGCACTTTGAAAGCGCGGCCGGTGTCGGCATCTTCTGCCTGCTTGCGGTGCCGCTGCAGACCCGGATCGCGCAGTAGCGCGTCGAGCCGCGCCTGCTCCTTTTGCTCGTCGGCAGCGCTCAACGGCTGATCGTTCAAGGAGATCAGCCGTGCCACAGCGCCGTCTCTGGTTTCGATGATTTCTTTCGTCGAGGTAAGCCGAGGAGTGGTCTTGTGCAGCAGGTACCGCATCGGGTGTCCGATGTCCTGCGCCGATCTAAGCTCGTTGGCGAGCGCGCGATCTATAAGAACCTGGGCCTGCGCGGGTGAGAGCGCCTCTTGAGACGGCTGCGCCACAGCGATGGCCGCGCTCAAGAGCAGGCAGACCACCGCAATCAGTCCACGTAAAGCCGGGCGCTCAACAGGCATCCCTGTCTTTCGAGTGCTCGAAGGACTCACTGTCCCTGTTAGACGCCAAGGTACCCCTTCCGGATGCGATGTTTGGGCATCAGGGCCAGGATAGCTGTTATAGTGCGGGCAGGGCCTACGTGGCCAATGGAAGGGATAAGACATGGCAGTGGAAAATACCCCCGCGCGCATCGGCAAAAGCGTCGAAATTCGTGGAGAAGTGAAGGGAAGTGAAGATTTGATTGTGGATGGGCACGTCGAGGGGACTATCAGCCTTTCCGAGAGCCGGTTAACGATTGGACCCAATGCGAATGTGGCTGCGGACCTTACAGCGAAAGACATATTGATTCTGGGCCGTGTGCAAGGCAATGTAGTAGCGAGCGGCCGCGTGGAACTGCGCGCCGGGTGTGCGGTGGAGGGCGATATTCGCGCCATGCGTCTCTCGGTTGAAGATAATGCAGGCTTCCGCGGCAAAGTCGATCTCACGCAGGGCGCGAACACGTCTAAGGCGCCAGAAGTTCCCAGTCCGGCGCCTGCGGGCGGAGTTGCCTGACGACAACTGCGCGCCGGCTATTCCTTGCTGACAGGCGCGGCCGCCAGAGGAAATCAGGTTGCGGAACGTGTTCGAAAAAAAATCGAGTGGAACGTCTACGCCCATTACGCAGGGTGTCTCCGGGCCAAGGATACCGCGCTACTCCGGCGGCTGGGCCACGATGCGCAAACGCCTGCACGCTGAGCCCGGGTTGCGCATTATTGACGTTGGATTTACTTCGCCCAGCAACATCAATTACCTCACAGATCTCGGCCACAGCGTCTTTCTTGCCGATCTCGTTTATGACGCCTGCGCGGAAAACTGGCAAATCGGCGAAGACCAGGAGGGCAATCCGATCTGGAATATCGACGGATTCCTCACGCAATCCCTTAACTTTTCCGGACGCCTCTTTGACGTAGTTCTTCTCTGGACAGCCCTCGACTACCTGCCCGAACCCTTCGTTGCGCCTGTCGTGGCGCATCTCCATGCGGCCATGAATCCCGGCGGCCAAGTCCTGGCGCTGTTTCATACCCGTGTGCAGGGTAATGAAACCGCCCATTGCCGGTTCCACATCACGGCAACCGACAATGTCGAGATCCAGACCGCCCCGCCATTCCCGATCCAACGAGCCTTTACCAATCGCAGCATCGAGCGCCTCTTTGCCGGCTGGTCGGGGCACAAGCAGTTCCTGGCTAAAGACAGCGTGTCCGAAGTCATCATGACACGCTAGTGTCCTGTCTCTTAAATTTCTATCAGTATTTGCGAATAGCAACCGCGGATCCTTCGACTCCGCAAGCCGCACAAAACGCGGCTTTCTACGCTCAGGATGACCGCGGCAATTACGTTGCGAATTTAAGACTCAGGATACTAGCGGCATTCCGCGGCAAACCAGCCCGTTTTCGCGCCCGGATGTCCACAGTTCACACATTTGCACAGCCCAAATGGAATGTTTTCCGTGCTTGTTTGAGGGTAGAAGGGAGGCTAGGCTGGAGACTGGGCCGGAAGGGGCTCGGAAAGCCAGATTTTCCGGAGATCTCAGGGTTTTTTGCGCCGGAAAACCCGCTCCAGATAAGGCCATTCTGGGGTTTCCACAGGCAAATGACGGTGTTTAGCATCCGGATGCCTGCGAATACGATCAAAATACTAGATATTGTGGTTTGTTGTTGACATGCACCATAGACAGCGGTATTTTTTCAACTGCGGCTGTAATCAAAGTGTAAAGAAAGAGGGCGTTAAAAACCCGCCGGGAGCCGCGGATGGAGCAACACAATCGCGGCTGATTTTCATTCCCGCTTTCCGTCCAGTTATCGACGTAAGTTGTCCTTACTAGAGGTGTTACGCCGGACGATAGGTAGTCATTTCACGACTTTATTTCCCGATCGAGAGGATGCCATGAACGAGACCCACATTCAAACTTCTGCCACGATTCCGCCACCCCCCCACGCCGGAAAGGGTCTGGTTTTTGTCCGCCGGTTTTCGAAGCACGGCGTTTCGCCCTACGACGAGCTGCAGTGGGAGCGCCGGACGGCCTCCATTACCGATACAAAGGGCAACACGATCTTCGAGCAGAAAGACGTGGAGGTGCCGGTGGACTGGTCCATGACGGCCACGAACATTGTGGCCTCGAAGTATCTCCATGGGCAGCTCGGCACGCCGGAGCGGGAGACGGGGGTGCGGCAACTGGTGGGACGTGTCGTGGAGACGATCCGCGACTGGGGCATCAAGGGCGGCTACTTTGCCACGATCGAGGACGCACAGATCTTCCACGATGAGCTGGCGCACATGCTGCTGACGCAGAAGGCGGCGTTCAACTCGCCGGTATGGTTCAACGTGGGCTGCGACCGGCCGGAGCCGGAGTCCGACGGGCAGAACTGGCACTGGGATGCGGCGACGGGCGGGGTAAAGTACTCGGCCACGGGGTACAGGAACCCGCAGTGCTCGGCCTGCTTCATCAATTCGGTAGAAGACTCGCTGGATTCGATTCTGACGCTGGCAAAGACCGAGGGCATGTTGTTCAAGTGGGGATCGGGAACGGGCACGAATCTTTCGACCATTCGCGGATCGAAGGAGCTGCTTTCGGGCGGCGGCGAGGCTTCCGGGCCCTTGAGCTTCATGCGCGGGTTTGACGCCTTTGCGGGCGTGATCAAGAGCGGCGGCAAGACGCGTCGCGCAGCCAAGATGGTGATCCTGAATGTGGACCATCCGGACATCTTGGAGTTCATCGACTGCAAGGCCAGGGAAGAAAAGAAAGCCTTCACGCTGATCCGGGCGGGTTACGACGGCAGCGGTCCGGACTCCGAGGCTTACTCGTCGATCTTCTTCCAGAATGCGAACAACTCAGTGCGCGTGAGCGACCAGTTCATGCGTGCCTACGAGACGGACAGCGACTTTACCACGTATACGGTGAAGGATCACAAGCCGGTGCAGACGTACAAGGCCCGCGACATCATGCACAAGATTGCCGAGGCCACGTGGCTGTGCGGCGACCCGGGCATGCAGTTCGACACCACGATCAACCGCTGGCATACGAGCAAGAATACGGCGCGCATCAACGCGTCGAATCCATGCTCGGAGTACATGTTCCTGGACAACTCGGCCTGCAACCTGGCGAGCTTCAATCTGCTCAAATTCGTTTCGCCCGCGGGAACGTTTGATATTCCGGCGTATCGTCACGCGATCTCCGTGATCATCACGGCGATGGAAATTCTCGTCGATAATTCCGGCTATCCGACGGAGGCGATCGCGCGCAACTCGCACGATTACCGGCCGCTGGGCCTGGGCTATGCGAACCTGGGCGCGTTGCTGATGGCGTTTGGCTTGCCGTATGACTCGGCTGCGGGCCGCGACCTGGCGGCGAGCATGACGGCGATCATGTGCGGGCAGGCGTATCTGCAGTCGGCGATCATCGCGGCAAGCTGCCCGCCGCTGGCTTCGGCGACACCGCTGACGGCGTCGCTCACTGCGCAGGTGGAGCGGCATGGCGAAGTGGCTCCCGGCGAGCCTGCCCGACGGGGCGATGGCGCCTGCCCAGGCTTCTACGTAAACCGTGAGCCGTTTCTCGATGTGATCCGGATGCATCGCGCCGAGGTGAACAACATTGGGAAGTCGGTTGCCGCGGCGGCCGAGCCGTTCACGGTGCCGCAGCTCGATGCGCTGATTGACGCGAGCCGCGAAAGCTGGGACATGGCGCTGGTGTACGGCGAGCGCTACGGCTATCGCAACTCGCAGACCACGGTGCTGGCGCCGACGGGCACCATCGGTTTCATGATGGATTGCGATACGACCGGGATCGAGCCGGATCTGGCGCTGGTGAAGTACAAGAAGCTGGTGGGCGGCGGCATGATCAAGATCGTGAACAACACGGTGCCGGCGGCGCTCTTCAAGCTGGGCTATAAAGACAACGACGTGAACGCGATCGTGAGTTATATCGACGCGACGGGCACGATCGAGGGTGCGCCGGGCATCAAGCCGGAACATCTGGCGGTCTTTGATTGCAGCTTCAAGCCGGCCAAGGGCACGCGGTCGATTCACTATATGGGTCACATCAAGATGATGGCCGCCACGCAGCCGTTCCTCTCGGGCGCGATCTCGAAGACGGTGAATCTGCCGCACGAGGCTACCGTGGACGATGTGGCCGAGGCCTACGCGGAGAGCTGGCGGCGGGGCATCAAGGCCGTGGCGATCTATCGCGACGGCTCGAAGGGCACGCAGCCGCTGAACACGAGTATGGAGGAAAAGAAGCAGCCTTCGGCCCTCGATGCCGTCGGTAGCCGCGTGCTGGCCAGTCTCGCTGCCTCGCAGCCTGTAGCCGAGGCCGATCTGAAGGCGCTGGAAGCGCGCGCAAGCGAAAAGGTGGAAGTGAACGCCATCCAGGTGATTGCTGCGGCCGCGGCCTTCCAGAATGCGCTTGAGGAGATTCAGCGCGCCGCAGCCGTGCCGGTGCTGAAGGCAGTGCCGCAAGTATCCGAGCGGGTCGCGGAGCCGGCGCAGGATCTGAGCGGACCGCCGCGGGCTGTGCGGCACAGGCTGCAGGAGGAGCGCGCGTCGATTACGCATAAGTTCTCGATTGCAGGGCACGAGGGCTACATCACGGTGGGCCTCTACCCAAACAATCAGCCGGGCGAGATCTTTATCAAGATGGCCAAGGAAGGCTCGACGGTCTCGGGGCTGATGGATGCTTTTGCGACCTCAATCTCGCTGGCGCTGCAGCACGGCGTGCCGCTCAAGGTGCTATGCGAAAAATTCGCGCACACGCGGTTCGAGCCCTCCGGCTGGACGGGCAACGAGCAGATCGGCTACGCGAAGAGCCTGATGGATTACATCTTCCGCTGGCTGAGCCTGCGCTTTCTCTCCGGCACGCAATTGACGCTGTTTGCGGGCCTTGCGCCGCAATTGCCGGCTGCGCCGAGCCTCATGGCCGAAACCGAGCCGGACGAGGATGAGCCTGCCGTTCCGCAGCAGCACCTGGCCAGGTTGGCTGAGGAGGTTGCGAAGCGGCTGAACCAGGTCAGCAGTCAGGTGAGCGGCCAACCGGGCAGCGCGACGGCAGGAGGCGGCATTGCGCCCGAAGCGCATCGCGCCTGGCAGGCCCCGCAGAGCGGCGCCCCGCCGATGCCGGAGCTGAAGGATCGCGGCATCTATCACGCGGCCGACGCCATGCGCGGCATGTATGAGATGGGCGACGCGCCAAGCTGCTCCACGTGCGGCGCCATCATGGTGCGCAATGGAAGCTGCTACCGCTGCATGAGCTGCGGGAGCACGAGTGGGTGCAGCTAGGGCCGGTTGCTCTCAGGCTCATCGAACGTGTAAAGTTGCGTCGGAACAGATGGAGGGATTTCCTTTCCGAATGAATCGGCGCAACTTTTGTTTTTCTGTGGCTGCGTTTGCGGCTGCCGCTTCCCGGCGCAGTTCTGCCGCACCCTCTCGAACATCCGATGTATCCACGCCGCTGATTACGGCGCGTGAGGTTGCCGGCATTGACCGCGAGCGCATTCTCCGCGCCGCAAACGAATATCTCGCGCAGCCGCCGATCACCATCACGGCGTATTCTTCGCCGCGCAGCAAAGGCGGCAAGCACGATTATTTTTCCGAGGGCGATTACTGGTGGCCCGACCCGAAGAACCCGGATGGGCCGTACATTCGCCGCGACGGCTACTCGAATCCGGCAAATTTCAATGACCATCGCGAGGCGCTGATCCGCCTGAGCCTGCATGTGCCGGCGCTCACCGCGGCGTGGCTCATTACGAAAGACACCCGCTATGCGCAGCACGCTGTGCTGCACCTGCGTGCGTGGTTTCTCGATCCCGCGACGAGGATGAATCCCTCGCTCGACTATGCGCAGGCCATCTGGGGCATTACGCCGGGCCGCGGCACGGGCGTGATCGATACGCTGCACCTGGTGGAGGTGAGCCGCGCGGCGCGGCATCTCGGAAAGACCAGCGCGCTGACGACAACGGAGTTTGCCGGCGTGCGCGACTGGTTTGCGCAGTATCTTGACTGGATGCGCACCTCGAAGAACGGCAAAGAAGAAGAGGCGGCCAAAAATAATCACGGCACCTGCTGGGTGGCGCAGGCCGCGGCGTTTGCGGCGCTCACGGGGAATGAAGAGGCGATGGCGCTGTGCCGCGAGCGGTTTAAGGATCATCTTGTGCCCGATCAGCTTGCGCCGGATGGGAGCTTTCCTTTGGAGCTTGCGCGGACGAAGCCGTACAGCTATTCGCTCTTCGATCTCGATGTGCTGTCGATCGTGTGCGAGATTGCTTCTGCGCCGGTCGATTCGCCGGACAATCTCTGGCAGTTCAAGATGGCGAATGGGAACACGTACCAGAAGGCGGTCGATTTCATGTTTCCGTTCATTCAGGACAAGAGCAAGTGGCCCTATGCGCACGACGTGGAGTACTGGGACGATCTGCCGAACCGCCAGCCGAGCCTGCTCTTTGCCGGGCTCGCCTATCGCGAGCCGAAGTACATCGCACTGTGGCGCACGCTGCGGCCCGACCCCACGACGGCTGAAATCATCCGCAATTTTCCGGTGCGGCAACCGCTGCTGTGGGTGACGCCGGTTTAAATCCGATCAAGATGGAGGGGCAATATCCCTCAGGGGTTAAAGCCCCATTTGAATTTGCAATCTTCACGGCGCGGCTGAATCCGCGCCCCTCCACAAAACTAAATATGTCCCCAAACATTGTGCGCCGGATTCGGGGATTGATGTCGCGAGCGGTGTGATAGGATTCCGTCGATATACGTGAGAGAGTGAATGCGGGAGCGCAGAGTCGGCATCATCATGAACGGCGTGACCGGGCGGATGGGACTCAATCAGCATCTGATCCGGTCGATTCTGGCGATTCGCGCGCAGGGCGGCATGGCTCTCAAAGACGGTGGCGCGCTCGTGCCCGATCCGATCCTGGTGGGCAGAAACGAAGATAAGTTGAAGGGCATTGCCGCTGCGCACGGCCTCGAGCGCTGGAGCACCGATCTCGCACAGTGTCTTGCGAATCCCGGAGATGCGGTTTATTTCGATTCCGGTTCGACGGGATTGCGCGAAGAGAATGTGCTGCGGGCGATCAGGGCGGGGAAGCACGTCTACTGCGAGAAGCCGCTCTCGACGACATTTGAGAGCGCGCTGGCGCTGGCGCGCGCTGCGAAGAAGGCCGGCGTGAAGCATGGCATCGTGCAGGACAAGCTTTTTCTCCCCGGGATGCGCAAGCTGCGGCGGCTGATCGATGCAGGATTCTTCGGGCGCATTCTATCTGTGCGCGGCGAGTTCGGCTACTGGGTCTTTGAAGGCGGCTGGCAGCCGGCGCAGCGGCCCTCCTGGAATTACAGGAAGGAGCAGGATGGCGGCATCATCCTCGACATGTTTTGCCACTGGCGGTACGTGCTCGATCATTTGTTTGCGCCGGTGCAGGCGGTTTCGTGTGCAGGCGCGACGCACATTCCCGAACGCGTGGACGAGGCGGGCAACCGATACAAGTGCACGGCAGACGACGCCGCATATGGCATGTTTGCGCTCGAGGGCGGCGTCTTTGCGCAGATCAACTCGTCGTGGGCCACCCGGGTCTATCGCGACGAACTTCTCATGTTGCACGTGGACGGTACAGAGGGTAGCGCTGTGGCCGGCCTGCGCGAGTGCAAGGCGCAGCATCGCGTGAATACGCCGCGGCCGGTGTGGAATCCCGACCTGCCGAATCCATTTCAGTTTCGCGACCAGTGGGCCGCGGTTCCTGATAATGCCGAATTCGACAACGCATTCAAGGCGCAGTGGGAGATGTTTCTGCGCCACATCGCCGAAGATGCGCCGTTTCCGCACGACTTTCTCGACGGTGCGCGCGGCGTGCAACTGGCCGAGTTGGCAACGCAGTCGTGGAACGAGCGGCGCTGGGTCGACGTCCCGCCGATCGAAGTCTAGTGCAGCGAGAAGATATGGCGGACAGGGCACGACTCTCGCTGAACCAGATGACGACGGCCAACTGGAGCGCAGCGCAGGCCATCGAGGGTTGCGTGCGGCATGGCATCGGCGCGATTGCGCTGTGGCGGCACAAGATTCAAGAAGCGGGACTGAATGCGTGCGTGCAGCAGGTGCGGGATGCAGGCGTGCATGTTTCGAGCGTGTGCCGCGGCGGCATGTTTCCCGCGGCTACCGAGCAGGAGCGCAGGAAAAGCATCGAGGACAACTTTCGCGCTGCAGACGAGGCTGCGGCGCTCGCAGCCGATTCTCTGGTGCTGGTTGCGGGTGGATGCGCCGGTCTTTCCATTGAGGATGCGCGGAAGATGGTGGCCGACGGCGTTGCGGCGTTGGTTCCGTATGCGCGGGAACGCGGCGTGCGCATTGGCCTCGAGCCGCTGCATCCGATGTACGCGGCGGACCGTTCGGTGTTGAATACGATCGGGCAGGCGCTGGAGCTTGCATCGCACTATGATTTGCGCGAAGTGGGCGTGATTCTCGACACGTTTCACATCTGGTGGGACCCGCAGGTTGCCGCGCTGATTGCGCGGGCCGCTGGACGCATCTTTGGATTTCATGTTTCGGACTGGCTGGTTCCATTGCCCGACGTGCTGCTGGGCCGCGGGCTGATGGGTGACGGCGTGATCGACAATCGCAAGCTGAGGGTTATGGTGGAGGAGGCCGGCTACAGCGGCCCGATTGAAGTGGAAATCTTCAATCGCGCGCTGTGGGATGCCGACCCGGATACGGCGCTGACGCAGGTAATCGAGCGGTTCGAGAAGTTTGTTTAGAGCGTATTTGCATAAATTTGTGGGAGCCGATGGAAGTGCAAGTGAACGAGAACATAACGCCGCAATCTTTGGTGCCGAAGATCCAGCGCGCCGCAGCGCTGGCAGCGGAGAAATCCTTACGGCTGGAGCGCCGCTGGAAGCCGTCCGATGGCGCGCCCGTATTTACGGCGGCCGGCAAATACACCGCACGCAGTTGGACGCAGTGGACGCAAGGGTTTCAATATGGCATCGCATTGCTCGCCTTTGATCTTACTGGCGAGCGCGCACTGCTCGATCTGGCGCGGCGTCACGTTGCCGCGGATATGGCCGAGCATCTGACGCATACCGGCGTGCACGATCACGGCTTCAACACTATTTCGACTTACGGGCAACTGCGGCGGCTCATGCTCGAAGGCCGCATCGAGAGAAATGAATGGGAGCTGCATTTTTATGAATTGGCGCTCAAGGTAAGCGGCGCGGTGCAGGCCGCGCGATGGACGAGCCTGCCCAACGGTCTCGGCTATATTCATTCCTTTCATGGCAGCCACTCGCTGTTTATCGACACGATGCGCACGTTGCGCATCTGCGCGGTCGCGCATGGTCTCGGGCACGCTCTCGTCATGGAGCAGGACCGGCGGGTGAACCTGCTGAACCGGCTGATTGCTCATGCGCAGACTACCGCGCGATTCAACATCTATTACGGAGAAAAGCGCGATATTTATGATGTGCCCGCATTGCGGGGCCGCACGGCGCATGAGGCGATCTTCAATCCGGCGAGCGGAGCGTTTCGTTGCCCATCGTCGCAACAAGGCTATTCCGCATTCTCAACATGGACGCGCGGATTGGCGTGGGCGATGCTCGGTTTTGCCGAGCAGCTTGAGTTGATTCAATCTCTGCCGGAAAGCGAGTTCAGCGTTGATGGCATTCCTGAAAAATCTGCTGTGTGCGCGATGCTCGAACGCGCCGCCCGCGCTACATGCGACTTCTACATCCATCAGGCGAGCGCGCGGGACGGCATCTGCTACTGGGATACGGGTGCGCCGCTTCTCGATCGTAGCGGCGACTGGCGCGGCAAACCGGCAGAGCCATGCAACGATTTCGAACCGGTCGATTCCTCCTCCGGCGCGATCGCTGCGCAAGGGCTTATCCGGTTGGGCCACGCACTCGGCGATGTGGGCCGCAGCTATGTGCAAGCGGGTTTGACGGTGGTCGATCGGCTGCTGGAAGAGCCGTATCTTTCGGCGAACGCCGAGCACGAAGGGTTGCTGCTGCATAGCGTCTACCACCGGCCCAGCGGCTGGGATTTTATTCCGCCGGGTGCGAAGATTCCCTGCGGCGAATCGAGCATGTGGGGCGACTATCACCTGCTGGAAGTATCATTGCTGGTGATCAAGATGGCGGATGGGCGGTCCTACACATTCTTTTGACGCTGCCGAGGATGGACGATGCCGAGTGAAAACAAAGTCGCACTGGTGACCGGCGGCGCCCGAGGCATCGGATTCGGCATCGCACAGGCGCTTGCCGGTTCGGGATTCACGCTGGCCCTCTGCGGCAAACGAACGCCCGAGCAGGCACAGCAGGCGCTCAATGCTCTTCGGGAGCGCAGCGCCGATTCCATCTATGTACAGGCTGACGTTGCGCGCGGCGCGGACCGGGCCGATCTCCTGCTCACCATTGAAGAACAGTTCGGCCGGCTCGATGTGCTGGTGAATAACGCCGGCATTGCACCGCGGGTGCGCGCCGACATTCTCGAAGCACGCGAAGAAAGCTTTGACGAGCTGATCGCGACCAATCTCAAGGGGCCGTATTTCCTTACCCAGGCCGTGGCCGCGTGGATGATTCGCCAGCACGCGGGCGATCCACATGCGCATCGAGCCATCGTCAATATCAGTTCGATTTCGGCCACTGTGGCTAGCGT
Source organism: Acidobacteriaceae bacterium (assembly GCA_030037705.1). Lineage (GTDB taxonomy): Bacteria > Acidobacteriota > Terriglobia > Terriglobales > Acidobacteriaceae > Telmatobacter. The sequence goes on from JASHQE010000102.1 coordinate 14,918, forward strand.
GAATCGCGGCGACTACTGCATCTCGAAGGCCGGCGTCACGATGGCCACGCGACTGTGGGCTGCCCGCCTGGCGGAATATGGCATCGGTGTTTACGAAGTGCGGCCCGGAATCATCGAGAGTGATATGACGGCGTGCGTTCACGAAAAATACGATACGCTCATCGAGGGCGGGCTGCTGCTCGAAAAGCGCTGGGGCACTCCGGAAGATGTGGGCCGTGCCGTGCGCGTGCTGGCCACGGGAGAGCTTCCTTACGCAACCGGGGCCGTTCTGGTGGTGGATGGTGGCTTGACGCTGGAACGGCTTTAGCGGCGTGATCTTAAGACAAAGAGAGATCGCATGAATCACTCACAAGCGAGTGTTGCGTCAGTGCCGCTCCCGGTCCAGCGGGGATGGCAGTTCGCCGTCGCGTCGGGAATCCTGGGATGGGTTCTCGATGCGTATTACTTTTTCATCCTGATTTTTCTCGTCGATGTGCTGGCGGGCAATTTTCATGTGGCCAAGGCGGCCATTGTGTGGTCGATCACGGTGACGCTGGCTACGCGGCCACTGGGGGCGCTGATTCTCGGCTTTCTTGCCGATCGTTATGGCCGCCGCGGCCCGTTGATGATCTGCGTTTTTTTCTTCTCGATCATCTCAGCGCTCACGCCCTTTGCGCCGAATTACACGCTGTTTCTGGTGTTACGCGCGCTCTACGGCATCGGGATGGGTGGCTACTGGGGCATTGGAGCCTCGCTGGTGATGGAAAGCTCCCCGGCGCGCTGGCGCGGGCTGTTTTCCGGCATTCTGCAATCAGGCTATTCGGTAGGCTACCTGCTGGCTGCCATCGCCATCCCGTTGATTGAGCCGCGCTGGGGCTGGCAATGGGTTTTTCTCGGCGGGCTCATCGTAGCCGCGCTGATTGCGGGTCTCACCTTGCTTTCGCCGGAGTCGCAGGCCTGGCAGCGGACGCGGTCGGCTGGAGCGGGCCAACTGGCGCGTATTGTCCTGAGTCATAAGAAGGAATTCCTGTACCTCGTCGTGCTCATGACCGTGATGACCTGCCTCTCGCACGGCACGCAGGATTTGTATCCCGACTTTTTGAAGACGGTGCATGGCTTTTCGAGCGCGGCGGTTTCGCATATTGCGATTCTTTATAACGTAGGCGCGATCATCGGGGCGCTGGTCATTGGTCACCTCTCGGAACGGATGGGCCGGCGCTCCTCGATTTTGCTGGCGCTGGCCATCGCGCTCGCCGCTATGCCCGCATGGGCCTTCGGCGCGTCGCTCGCGTGGCTTGCTGTGGGCGCGTTCGTGCTGCAATTCGGCGTGCAAGGGGTCTTCGGCGTGATTCCGGCGCACCTCAATGAGCTTGCGCCGTCGAGCGTGCGCAGCTTGTTCCCGGGAGTGGTCTACCAGTGCGGCATGTTGCTGGGCGCGCCCGCCGTAAGCGTTGAGTATGCCTTGCGCCGCAACCTCGGATACGCCTGGGCGCTGACCGCCTTTGAAATCGGCGTTATCGTAGCGCTGTTCTTTCTCTACGGCTTCGGGCCTGAGCGGAGAGGCCGCGACCTGGCCAGCTAGGTCTCTGACCGCATGAATTCGTACATTGGCATCCAGATTTCCCAGCACCCGAGGATGGTGCAAAATCAAACGGTTAGAGACCTAGGGTGTATCGACATATAGCCTGATAACCTATGGGCAAAATGAGCAAGTTTTCCATTGAATGCGTGCGGCACGAAGCGAACCGCAGATGTTTCGACTCTCCGCCGCGGCGGACTTCGCTCAACATGACAGTGCTTGACTTACTTTTGCAACTTAGAGTTGGTCTATAGTCGATATGGACTAGAGCGAACCGGCCCGTCTCGCCGCGTTCCATGATGCGGGCCCAGGGTCTGTAACGCTTCTGGGGGATCGGGCAATACCCCGACACTTGCTCCGTACGGTACCAAGCGGTAATGCCCTCCCACGCCGAAGAGCTATTCCATCCTGTAGTTCGATTACGCTATACCGTCTGTTAAGTTACGCGCCACAGCCGAATTGTTCATCATGCTCACCGGCGGAAGTGCAGGGGAAGGATGTTG
>JASHQE010000103.1 GCA_030037705.1 Acidobacteriaceae bacterium
CGTGCGTTCCAGCTCCGCGTGGCGGCCTTCGAGAAAAAGCTGCGCGTCACGCACTGCTTCCCTGTACGCCTCCGGCGCGACGAATCCTTCCACGCACGGACCCAGGCAGCGATGAATGTAGTACTGCAGGCAGGCTCGTGGGTGATAGCGCGAGAGATCGACCTTGCAGCTTGGCAGCAGGAAGCTGCGATGAATCAACTCGATTACACGATAGGCAAGATTGCCGGGAAAATAGGGCCCATAATACGCTGAGCCATCCTTGCGCAGCCGGCGCGTGACGAAGACCTTCGGAAAGCGGTCAGCCAGCGTGAGCTTCACGTAAGGATACGTCTTATCGTCGCGCAGCAGGATATTGAACCGCGGCTTGCGCTGCTTGATAAGGTTGTTTTCGAGCGCCAGCGCCTCGTGCTCGTTGGCGACAAGGATGTAGTCGATATCTACGGCTTCGCGCATCAGCGAGCCGGTCTTGGCGTTGGCCTGTGAGGCTTCGAGAAGGTACGACCGCACCCGCGAGCGCAGGTTTTTCGCCTTGCCCACATAGATCACATCACCGTCGGCATTTTTATAGAGGTACACGCCGGGCTGAGTGGGTAGCACGCGGATTTTTTCATGGAGATCCATGGGGGTGGTTTGCGCGAGAAGAGCCAGTTCTTAGGATACCGGGAATTGCGCCCGCCCAAAGCATCCCAGACCGTCCGTTGGAGAATGCTTTTCGCCGAAGAATGAAAGAAAGCAATCCTTACCGGACCGTGTAAAATTTACACTCCCAGATAGCCGATCTTTTACGCACAGGATTGCAAGTAATCTTCATGTAATCAAATACTTAAACGAGCGCGTGCAAATGGCGTTTCGCGTGCGTGCATCTAACGGCTAAGAGGAGAAATCCATCCCGCTCAGGGCGTGTAATCGCCAGGAGGGCGGAAAAGGACGAAAACCAATGACCAAAAATTGTTTTGGATTTGCCATATCTGCGGCGGCTTTGACGATGCTGGGCGTTACCGGATGCGCGACGAAGAACTACGTGAAAAACCAGACTGCGCCCATCGTCCAACACACTGGCCAGCTCGACAACGAAACGGCGGAGAACAACCGTCAGATTCATGACGTGGACGACCGTGCACAGGCGGGCATCAAGCAGGCCCAGAGTTCGGCGGACACGGCCAACCAGAACGCGCAAGACGCGGCCAAGGCGGCCAGCGATGCGAATACGGCTGCGAATGACGTGGCTCAACGTGCCGACTCGCTCGATGCCGTGATCAAGAACATCGATAACTACAAACACGTTGCCGACGTATCCGTCACCTTCGGCTTCGACAAAGCGGTATTGACCGCAGATGACCGGACCCAATTGGACAGCTTTGCCGGTCAGCTTAGCGCGGCGAAGAATTACATCCTTGAAGTAACCGGCGGAACGGATTCGACCGGGTCGGCGCAGTATAACTACGACCTGAGCAATCGCCGTGCGGATGCGGTTGTGCAGTATCTCGTGACCAAATACAACATTCCAGCGCACCGGTTCTATCTGATCGGCATCGGCAAGGACCAGGAAGTGGCGCCGAACAACACGGCGGAAGGCCGCAAGAAGAATCGCCGCGTTGAAGTGCAGCTACTGTCTAATGCTGGCGGAGAGAGCGGCGGGCAGGAACAGCCTGCGGCGTCGGCCGGGCACGCTGGTTCGCCTTCAGGGCAGGTTGCAACCACGGCGACTGAGCAGTAGCGCAGAAAAAGAGCTCGTGGCCGTAGAAGGAACAAAGGGCAGGCTTCCCACAGGAGTTTGCCCTTGCTATTGCGACGCAGCTTAGTTTTTCGCCAATTGGGCTACGTGTTCTGCGCGCACCTGAACTGCCGTGAACAGCCGCAGAAAGGGTGCGCCCTGGGCCACGGCTTCCACCGCGGGCCGGCCGTTTGCTTCTTCCCGCTCCACGATGCAAACGACCGCAGTAATCTTCATCCCCGCTTCGCGCGCGGCTTCAATCGCGGCAATGGTGGAAGCGCCGGTAGTGCACACGTCATCCACGATGACGACCGGCGCGCCCTCGCGACAGAATCCCTCGATGCGCCGGCCGGTGCCGTGCGCCTTTTCCGCTTTGCGCACCAGAAATCCATGCAGCAGCGGCGCCCCAGCGCGCGAGATGGCGCGCCACGCGCTGGCCGTAGCCACGTTGGAGACGATGGGATCTGCGCCAAGCGTCATACCGCCTACGGCCTCAGCTTCGATCCCGTTGGCCTCCAGCAGTTCGAGAATGGCGTGGCCCGTGAGCCGTCCGCCTTCGGCATGCAGCGTTGTCGTGCGGCAATCGATGTAGTAATCGCTCGTACCACCGGAAGAGAGCTTGAACTCGCCGAGCCGGAAGCTGGTCCGCGCCAGAAGAGAGAGCAGTTGTTGTGCGTGCGTCATCGTCGAATTCGATTGTACGGGAGCGAGTCAGCAAGTCAGCGAGTTAGCAAGTCAGCACGAGGGCCACCAGGCGCAAAATGCGGATCTGCCAAAGATGAGCTGACTCGCTGACCTGCTAACTTGCTGACTCGCTGTCTTTTCACATCTTGTCCATATGTCGGAAGCCCTGCGTTCCCACCAGCATCATAAAGAACAGCATGAAATTGTAGGAGGCATGAACGAGTGTGCTGGCGGCCAGCGAGCGCGTCCACAGGCGTATGCCGCAGAGCACGATGCTTACGCCCACCAGAAGCAAAAACGGGCCCAACGAGTAGCCGGTCTGCGCAGCGTGCATCAGTGCGAAGGGAAGGCTGGTTACGATGGATGCGATCACCATGGCAGAGAGCGACCATTGGGGATGGCCGTCTGCGTCGAGCGGCCGTCTCGGCAGGTGGTAGATCTTCTCGGTTGCCCAGTCATAGACTGTGCACAGCGCCGGCAGCAGAAATCCTCGAAAGAACATCTCCTCAAAGAATGGCGCAAAGGTAATGCCGAAGCCGAAGAGCAGCCACGCTGCGCCGGGCTCGCGGAAGATGTCTTCGATCGGCGCATGTTTGGGCCCTGGCAGAACCACGCTGTTCAACAGAGCCAGCAGAAAACATACGAAGGCCGCACTCACAAGCCGCCAGCGCAGCCGCAAGGCCGTCGCAGCATTCCATTGAATCCCGGCGAAGAAGGGCTTGTTCCACAACAGCGGAAAAACAATGAGGCAGCCGAGGAGAGTCAGCAAATAGCCCAACCCTTCACTGCCCAATGTGTAGTGGATCTCCGATTTCGTCTGTTCGATCGAAGAGACCCCGTACAGGTGAAAGTGCATCGCGACGAGCATGAGAACAATGGCTCCCGCGAAGCCCGCGCTAAGGATCAGCAGCAGCAAAAGGAGATGTCCGAGATGCGGAATCCGTGTGAACCGCATGATTTCCGGTTCCACCGGTTCGGTCTCACCGGAAATGGATTCACCGGGCAAAGCCTCTGCGGGACGCGCCAGCAGCGCCGAATTCTCTTCATGAGATGTTTCTGTCAGGGGCGCATGGCTATTCTCCGAGTTCAGGGGTTCGCCTTCTGCTGCACGGAATGGCTGGTCCTCTGGAATGCTCATTCTTTTTCCCT
>JASHQE010000104.1 GCA_030037705.1 Acidobacteriaceae bacterium
GAAACCATTCGTGATGAGAAGGTCAAGGTGTTGAAAGCAATTCGACCTCTCGATGCGAAGGATCTGGTCCGCGGGCAATTCCGGGGCTATCGGCAGGAAGGCGGAGTCCGGTCCGATTCGAGCGTCGAGACTTTTGCGGCACTGCGGCTGGATATCGATTCCTGGCGCTGGAAAGGCGTGCCGTTTTACATCCGCGCAGGCAAGAATTTGCCGGTGACTTGTACTGAGGTCTTCGCGCGATTCCGCAAGCCTCCCACGGTCTTGAAGGAGAGTGTTGTGTCGCACAATCATATGCGGTTCCGGATCAGCCCCGAGATGGTCATCGCCATCGGTGCCACGGCGATGTCGGCTGGGGAGGTTCTTGAAGGCAGGCATATTGAAATCATGGCGAGCCGTAATCCCTGCCCGGACGAGATGGATGCGTATGAGCGCGTGCTTGGCGACGCCATGGCAGGAGATAGCACCCTGTTTGCGCGTCAGGATTATGTCGAAGAGGCCTGGCGAATCGTTGATCCGGTGCTGCGAGCTGGTACTCCCGTCTACGAATACGAGCAAGGTTCCTGGGGTCCAGGTGAGGTCGAGCACACGGTATCGCCCGAAGGAGGGTGGCACAACCCGCTCATAGCGGACGATGTAAATCCAAGCCAAAACATAGTGCCATGCTGATCAAGAGCTTTTTGCTCCGGCCGATGCGGCCCCTGCTCAGAATACGATTTAGCAATCGTTCCGCAGCATGAGGAGAGAGGAAAGCATCTTCTGACAGATATCGGCGATAGCCCGCGCGTTCGGGGAACTATGGCTCTCAAAGGATTGCTGTAATTGCCGGATCGAATCTTCGCTGATGCGCGCGGGGGTGTTGTCTTCGTGTGCGATCCATGCGGCAATGTGCATGAGTTCATCGCTATAGTCGTTTAAAAAACGGTCCAGCGCCTGATTTTGGTGCTGTGTCAATTCAGAGCCGGTCCCGCGTCGCCCACGATGGCTGAGCAGACTGAGTTCCAGCAGGAAGATGGAGCGCAGCCCAGGCTGAGCTCTCTGAATCCGCTCACTCTCGCCAACGTCCTTCTCGCGCCGATGGCGAAACTCAAATTCAAACCGCACGGAGTCTGTCGCCGATCCCAGACTCGCGAAGTTGTCATTGACCTGACTTGACAGGCGATTGATTTGCGGAACCGCAGTGGCTTTGCGCTGCGTCACCGCATAGACGGTGAGCTGTGCCAGCATTTGTACGTTCCGCACGAGCAGGTTCCGTAGCTGCTCCGCATCGCTCTTGGTCCCGAAGCGGTCGAAGATAAAGCCCATGGCGAGAATACCCAAGAGCACGCCAACCACCTTATCGCGCGCAATCGTGAGATCGGTCACAATGCGGAAATCCTGCAGATTGACGAAGTAAAAGGAGAGCGCGATCTGCAGGCCAAAATAGGAGAGCCGCGGACTGGAGGTCGCGAACCACGCGGCGACCGCGGTCGCCGCCGCGAAGAAGAGGGCAAACCCAAAGACGCTGTCGATACCGGGCAGAATCAAAATCTGCGCCGAAATTCCCATGACCAGCCCTCCGACAACAAATCCGGCAAGGCGGAGAAACTGCTGCTGAAGCGAAGTGCCAATGGTGCTCAGCGCGGTAACGATGCAAGTGAGGACGGAGGTACTGATACCGGGCCAGTCTAGGGCGTTGTACAGTACATAACACACGCTTGCAGCCAGGCATCCGGCAAAGGCAAAGCGGTGATATTCCGGGTTCTCTAATGCATCAGGCAGAAACAGAGCGCGCCACCCGGCGCGTCCCGGCGCGTTCTGCGAATCATCGATATTCTCGACGCTTCGAAAAACTTCGGTGATGAGTGCAACGGTTCGTTCCATCTCCTGGAGCACGGGGAAACTGGAGGGCGGCTGCCCCTCGAACGCAAGAGGGGACGCGGAAATAATCCCGTACTCGCGGAGCTCCGCTCGGATTGTCCCGAGCCTCTCAGAAAGGACGCGGAGGCGGATCGCGTCGTCGTCACCCGGCCGGGGAGGAGTGCGCTCAAGATCGGCGGCAAGATCTATGAGCCGGCCCGAGAGCGAAATCAGGGCGCTGCGCCGCGCCCGCTGTGTTGGGTCCAGGCCCTGGCGCTGCAATGTTAATCGAAGTCGGCCAGTGCCGGTCATTTGGTATTGAAGAACTCTGGCGACGATCGACTTGGATGGGGTATGCAGATTCGAAAAACTTTCCGTTACCTGCTGCACCGCGAGTAACATGTCGTCGACGGAAGTGATGAGCGGATCGGAGCGATCGAAGATGCGGTATAGTGCTTCGGTTCCGACAGTTACGCCCGCACCTATGGCGATGATCAAGACAGGCCAAAGAGTACCCTCTACCTGAACTTCGCTCGGCGAGCGACCATCCCATATCGGCAAGGCAACGCTGATCGAGACACCAAATGCGACTGCGGCGGCATAGTTAGTTGCCGTGCGCATCACGAAAAAGACCAGGTACAGGCTTCCGATGACCCAGAAGAAATGTGTCATGGGGTAACCGCGGAACAACATCATACCGAACAGGGTGTAGAGGCTCGCGCCTACGAATCCAAGAAGGAGCATTTGCCCCCCACGCCAGGTAGCAGCGAGATTTTCGCGAGCCAGAAGAATGGAAAAATAACTAGCCAGGAACGCGTTAGGAATGCGGAAGGTCACGACGATGAGCATGGCCAGCGTAGCCGTGACCGTCATGCGGATGACGGTGTTGATGCGTCCTGGATACGGGGCAACTTCCCACCGGATGAATTCCCGAAACCAAGGCCAGGGACTGCCGAGGCCCATTTGCTGATCGCGGATTTGAGCGGCGCGGGTCGCCATATCAAGGCTTCCTTTTGTATCCGCGGATAACCACGACTGCAGATTCCCCCAGTCGCATGACGTCAGAAGGCGGTGACTGAATCCGGATGCGGACGGGGTAGCGGCTGGCCAAGTGTACCCAGCTCAGAGTGCGTTGAACGTCTGGCAAGCCGGGCGCGAATCGCCCAAGGATCGAAGGATCGGGTATAACACCGTAGCCGGTGCTTTCCACAACACCCGTAAATCGCAAGCCTGGGTCGGACATAACGTACACATCCGCAGTCATACCCGGCCGGACATACTTCAACTGTGTCTCACGGAAATTCGCGAGCACCCACCACACACGAGTGTCGATTAGCGTGAAAATCTCCTGCCCTACATGAGCATAAGCACCCCGGGATATGACCAGGTTGGTTACACGCGCATCAAATGGAGCGTAAACGCGGCACTGATTGTAGTTGTATTGGGCGTTCGCGATCGCGGCGGCTCGTCCCTGCCGTTGGGCCACGAGGGGATCGAGAGTAAGTACGCTGGACTGCGACTGCTGAAGCTGTGCCGTGCTCTGCTCTGCGGAGGCCTTGGCCTCCGCGAAGGCGGCCAGCATGGAGTTGAGGTGGGCTCGATTGAGAGCCAATTGCGATTCTGCTTCATGCACGGACTGCGTGCTGGCCTGCTCTGTCGTGCGAGCCTGGTCCACCTGGTCGACGGTAACGTACTGCTTCGCGAGCAGAGGCTCGACGCGGTGCAGGTTATTTTCGGCATATGTCCACTCGGCCTTCGCTCGATCCAACGCAGCCTCAGAGTGGGTAACATCGGCTTCTGCCTCACGGATCGACGCCTGCGCTCGGTCGACGTTGGCAGTGGCGCTGCGGCTTGCCGCCCCGGAGGCGGTGACGGCATGCACTTCGGCCCGAATGCGCCGCTGTTCGTCGACGATTTGGCCTTCAAGCGCAGCTTGGTCCGACACAGCGCGGTCAACTGCATACTTGTACGGTCGATCATCGATTTCGAAAAGTAAATCACCCTGTTGAACGCGCTGATTGTCGGCGACATTCAGGTGCAGTATGGGCCCTTCGACAACGGGGGCGATCCCGATGTAGTTGGCAAAAATTTCGGCGTCATCGGTCTGGGGATGCCGAGTCGTGACCGAATAGACGGCAATCAAACCCAAGATCGCCAGCAGAATCATGCCTGCAGTGAAGAGCCGACAGTACCAGTGAAGTTTTGCTATGCGACTGTCTCGCTCAGGTTGGCCAGCGTCTTGATTCGGCATCGGATTTGCCTACCTGTAGAACAGCAGCCACAACATGCACGCAACGAAGATCGCCATGCTGAGGTATAAAAGCACAGGCGCGGCCAGGTGTTCCGCAATGGCAGTGCGAGCGAGAAGGGCGCGTGCGCCCGCCGCGAACACGAGACCACCGGCGGAGCAGAAGATCCACGCGGGGAAAAAAGACCCGAAGATGCTGTATTCGGGCCCGTGCGAGCAGCCGGCTACCGACGCCGTCAGAGATAAACTGGCGAGCTGGCAAAATAGCCGTGTCTGGCGTTGATCGCCTTCTGTCGACACAATGATCATTTTCGGTCGGCCTAGCATATGTCGAGATTGCTCCATCGATGTCCAATACCTGTCTATGCGCCCCGAGGAACCCGTTTCCCATGCTCAGCCCGAATCCCACGATCAGTTCTCCATCGATAGTCGAGCTCCTTGCCATTCGCGTCGCGGCCACTGGCGATCACTCGAGCCCGCCACCCTACCTATCGATTCAGCCATAGAGTCGAATCCGCATCTATTGGACCAAGGTATTGATCGATACCTTGGTCCAATAGATTCAGATCCATGCTTCTGTGTTAATCGCTGGTAGACACTGGAGAATTGTGCTTTTCCAACCGGGCGTGCGTGGACAAGGTGACCAACTACAATGCATTGTTGAATGTTCTACTGTTGTCGCTGCTCCCCGCCTTCCCCTCGGTGCGAGTTCTGGGACAATGCACCAGTAAAGTGTCTTCCCCCGCGGCCGCCGCAAACTGCGCGGCTCGCGAAGCGCCCCGCGAAGGAACGGCAATTCTCGATCCGCTTCACCGCTACACCCTGGCCGAGCTGATCGACGTTGCCGAAGATCACAATCCCAGCACGCGCACAATCTGGGAGCGTGCAAAGCAGAAAGCGCGCGAACTCGGTTTGGCACAGAGCGCTTACTATCCGCAGTTAGATGGGTTGGCTGTTTTTGGCGACGAGAGAGCGATCAATCCATTCCCAAAACCGCTCGCTCCCCGTGGCTACGTCATGGTCGAGGTCCCCATCGTCCGGCCTGAAGTCACGCTCCGATATCTTATCTTTGATTTTGGTAAACGCGAGGCGAACGTAGATTCCGCGAAAGCGGAGGAACTCGCCGCGGGTGCAGACGTCATTCGGGTGAATCAAGCGCTGGCGTTTCGCGTGGCCACCGTGTATTACCAGTTGGTAACTGCGCAGGAAAGATTGCAAGCTGCTCAGGAGACATTGCGAACCGCACAAACCACGCAGGATGCGGCTGAAGATAGATTGAGCAATGGGCTTGCGACTCTCCCCGATGTACTCAATGCCCGGGCCGAAACGGCACAGGCTATGTTCGACGAGGAATCCGCGGATGGAGACGAAAAGATTGCCCGCGTGACGCTGACTGAAGCGGTGGGAGCCGATCCATCTCCGGACATAGTGATTGACACCGAGCGGAGCGCACCATTGCCAGAAAGACTCACAATGTCCATCGACGCGCTGATCGACCGCGCGATGGAAAATCGTCCCGAACTTATGGCACAGACTCTGCAAATCCGCTCCGCCGAGGCTCGCATTCGTGCAGCCAGCGCAGAATATAAACCGCAGATTGTTCTCTCGGGATCGGCTGCGCAGACCTCCGTGTGGCCTACGGCGGATTACGGCCAGCTTGGCCCCGCGAGCGAGCCGACATGGTCTGTCGCAGCCGGCATCCAGTGGCGCATCTTTGACGGAGGTGCCCGCAAGAACGAACTGTTGATCGCCGAATCGAAACGCCGGGAAGCGGAGGATGAACTCACCGCGATTCATGATCAGACGACGCGCGAAGTCTGGACCGCGTATATTGCATTCCGGACGGCCTTGCGAAAGCACGACGCCGCCGTGGCGCTCCTCGAGTCTGCCAACGCCTCTTACTCCGCGTCCCTCGAAGCATACAAATATGGAGTGAAGAATCTGGTCGATGTTGTTACCGCGCAGAAGGACCTTGCACAGGCCCGGTTATCCAGTGTCTCCTCACGATCAGAATTATTTCTGGAGGCAGTCAACCTTGAATTCGCAACCGGAAATCTGCTAAGAAATCAACCGCCGGCAACGACAGTTGAATCCCAGGACAGACACCAATGATTTCGCCCGCGCCACTGCTCCCTGTTGGCCGCGTCGACTTGAGCACCGTCGCTTCGGGATACATCTACCATGGTTTTGCCATAGCCAACACGAAGGTATCAAGCGATACCTTCGTCCAATTGTTCGGCCCTAACACTTCTGGTGTGATTCTGATGGGCGCATAGCCGCCGGCAGCTCTTCCAGGACATTTGGATGGAGACAACAATCTCAGCTCCTTCATGAAGAATTGCGCGTGGCATCCAGATGGTTGCGCTGATCGGGAGATCCATAGATGCAAATGACTCCGTCCCCAAAAAGCAGAAATCTCATTACGAGCGCATATCCCGCTGTTGGCACCGAGCGCGGCGATCACTTTGCGTACGGAGGCTTTGATCCTTATCACATGCAACCGGGAGGATCACTGGAGGTGACCGCGCCGGATCGAGGCGATCAGGGTCTTCTCGTCGCCGTGAAGAAACCAGCTCGGATCCTTTTGGTCGATGCAGCGCGAGCACTGCAGGAATCACATCTGCTGCTCCTGCGATCTATTCCGGCGGTTGTGGAAACATTGGCGTCCTGCGCCGATATGTATCTCCACGAAGAGCACAACTATGCACTTGTGATCCTCGTGCTCTATTCGAAGTCAAGAGAAACGGCTGAAGCTGCACATTTTGTCCGCCATCGGTGGAGCTCCGCAAGAATCCTCTTGCTCGAAGGTGGACCCGTGGTGATCGACGACTGGCTCTACGACGAGCGGATCGACCCTCATTTGCATCCGGGGAAGGTGCGCGACGCTGCACTTCGGCTCATGGCTGAAGAAAAATACCGGATTCCAGGATGCACGCCGAAAGGTTCCTCGCCGATGCTGTGACGATTCGGACGTGAAGGGCGGGTTAGCACGCGGACGAGGAAAAAGAAGCGTTTCAGACAAAGAGTTAACGCTGGGAATTAGATCAGTGGGCCAACGGACGGGCTCAAAGAGTCTCGGTCGATCTAACTCGTCTCAGCCGCCGTAAACACATGAGAGGAGTGTGGGGGAAAACTTTTATCTATCCGGCACGGCTTTGTTTAATGCTTCGAGCAGGGCCGTGTCACTGAACGGCTTAAACAAACATTCGACTGCGCCTTCTTCGTGCATGCGCGATCGCACGGCCTCATCTCTGTGACCAGTGATGAAAATGACGGGTATCGTCAGCCGGCGACGTTCCAACTCTCGATGAAGTTCCGGTCCGGTCATCCCGGGCATCGCAATGTCCAGAATCAGACATTTGGTCTTCATGACAGTGTCGGAGGCGAGGAACTCCTCGGCTGAGGAAAACACCTGAGCAGCAAACCCAAACTCTTTTAGCAGATCGGGTAATGATTCTCGTACCGACTGATCGTCATCGACAACCGATATAAGCAATTGTGTCTCAATCATGGATTTCGTGTACCGCGCTATAGATCACAATTCGTTTCAACACTGAGGGGCCGTCGTTCCGTCGGCGCTGTTTGAGGAAGTTTACGTGCTCGGTATCCGGACTGTACACGAACTAGCGGCTCAGTCTTTCTCTATGGTTCCCTTTGTAGAAACGTCTCAAAAAGGTAATGATGACGCGCTCATTCCGCATGGTCTATGGCACTTTTGTGTTGACCTGTCCGGGGCCAGGACATCCCCTATCACGGGCATTCTTCGTTAGATTAGCTGGAGTGTTCGCAAGGGATTGAGAATGCAAATGTGGCACCCGGACCGGCATTTGCTGTTACCCAGATCCGACCGTGATGTGCTTCGATGATGGAACGGCTGATGGATAATCCGATACCCATCCCGTCTTCTTTTGTGGTGTAGAAGGATTCGAAAAGTCGTTCGACGTCACTTGGAGCAAGACCAACTCCGGAATCCTGAACCGTGAGGCGGATGTCTTTGCCTTGTTGCTCTGTCGTGATGAGTAATCGCCTTGGCCTGTCCTCAACTCCACTCATAGCCTCCGAAGCATTACGAAGAAGATTGAGAACGACTTGCTGGAGCTGAATGCGATCGCCATTCAGAAGCGGCAGACGCTCCGATAATTCGAGCTGCAAGATTACCCGATGCCTCTGCAAATCACTCAACGAAAGCGCAATCACTTCACGAACTGCTTCGTTCAGATCCACAGGCTCTGCGGTAACCTCTCTTTTTCCGAAGAGTGCTCGCAACCGGGAAATTACATCGGAAGCGCGATTGCCGTCACGAATTGCGCGCCGCGCCGTCTCGCGCGCACCCTCCAGATTGGGCGGCGTGCTATCCAACATTCGAAGGCAGGTACTCGCATTTGTAACGATCCCAGACAGTGGCTGATTCACCTCATGTGCGATTGAAGCGGTTAAGACTCCAAGACTCATGATCCTTGTCACTTTTGCGAGCTCTGAGCGCGCCTTGGCCAGAGCCGCCTCGGCGAGCTGTCGTTGTGTCACATCCTGAACGGCGCCGACATATTCCAATTGACCTTCATGGTCCGGGCTCGCATGAGCGACAAGGTGCAGAAACTTGATCGAACCGTCAGGCATCAGGAGCCGGAGCTGATACTCCAAATCGGTCTGGGCCCGCTGAGCGCTTCCAATCATGCTGTCCAGCACTGGCAGATCTTCGGGATGAATGCGGCTGCCGATCAGATCCAGTGTCACCGATATACCCGGATCAAACTCAAAGATCCGATAAAGTTGCTCAGACCATTTAATATCGCCAGTCGAAACTCGCCAGGAAAAACTGCCAAGGCGCGCCAGGTGTTGAGCCTCTGCGAGGAATGCCTCACTGCGCAACGCCTGGTTTTGCGCTAGTTTCTGATCGTGAATATCCGTGCTGGTCCCGTACCAGCGCAAAATCGCGCCAGTTTCATCGCGGAACGGAGCGACGCGGATGAGAAACCAGCGATACTCTCCATCGTAACGGCGAAGGCGCGCCTCGATTTCCCCCGGTTGTCCCGAAATCAACAATTCTTGCCAGCGCTTCATAAATGGCAGCAGATCGTCCGGATGGAAAGCCGCAGACCAACCCCAGCCATGCGCTTCTTCAGGAGAAAGCCCCGTGTACTCATGCCAGCTCTTGCTAAGAAACTCGTTTGGACCGTCCGGTAGATTGCACCAGGACAGTGTGGGAATTGTATCGATTACTCGTCGCAGCTTGCCCTCACTCGTTCGCAGTTCCTCTTCGGCGCGCTTTTGGTCGTCGATGTCGGTGGTCGTACCGACGAATTTGACGACTTTTCCTTCTGCATCGCGCAACACCACGGCTTGCTGGAGATGCCAGCGATAGGTCCCGTCCTTGGCGCGGAGAGACCGGGTTTCTATCGCAAAACCCTTTCCCGAGCGCACTCCATCCCGGAAGGCCCTCGATGCTGTTTCGCGATCCTCAGGGTGGACCGCAGTCATCCAGGCCTCGGGATGCGACCGGACGAAATCGAGGGTCTGGCCGGAGAATTCAAGCCAAACCTGATTCACGAAATCCGGTGTCCCATCAGGCTTGAGCGTCCAGGCGGATACAGGAAGATGCTGCAGCATCTCAGCCTGGAGTTGCAACTCCTCGTTTATTTCGGCAAGCTGTCTTGTTCGTTTCGCAACTCTCCGATCGAGTTCACTTGCAGCGCGCTTCTGTTCGCTCAGGAGCAGTGCCTGCTGCAACCTGATCGCCAACTGATTCGCAGCTACTCCAAGTACCAGGCTCTCGGTTTGTTTTGGGAATTCGGCTCTCTGAGATCCCGCTACAATAAGTCCGAGCTCGCCTTCTATTCCCATGCGCATGGGAAAGAACGCAATCTCTCGGTTTCCAATTTGGCGTCGTGCTTGTGGGGGTGGCTCGCCCCTCCGTTCTTTGATCCACTCCGCAATCAACTCGGAGATCTGGCCCGATTCCTCGCTCGTTTGATAGGACGGACCAACCCTGAGCACTTCGAGCGGCCTCTCGCCGGCTTTCAACATCACTCGCGCATAGAAGAAATCGAGCTTGAGCATTGCCATGAGCGAATCCACAAAGGTCGCGAGAATCTCAGCCGGTTCACGGCCTCTCCATACAACAGGGAACATCAGCACGCCGGCCAGATCATTGATGCAGCGCCGAAGGTGCTTGATTTCCAGGGCGGGATCGCTCGCATGATCGACTTGCTCACGAAGGGTTACGTTTTCGCCCTGCAGGCGGTCATTCAAGCGCTTGATCTCCTCGAAGGCCTTCACCAATGCAATCCGGCAGAACTGCCCGGTTTCCATTCGTTGTCGGATCAGCGCCTCGAGAGGCTCACCCGCGGGATTCTCTAGAACGAGCACCGGCTGCTTGTCGTGTTGAACGACCCCAATAGGACGAACGTCCCATGCCAGATCTAATTCGTAGCTGAGAGAACGCTCGTGCCCAACTTGTATGAGATTGGAGGGTGCGCGGTGGCGCGACATCGGCGCCATCAGAAGAATCGAAGATCGTCTGGCATGCTCGGGGTTTCGGTGCTGGCCCCGATACAAGGTGAATTCCCCATCTTTCCGAAGCGGTTCAAGGATGTACTCTGACAGATCCATAACGCCTTCCTCTGCTTTGCCCGGGTCGATTTTCAAAAATAGAGTCCGGCAATCTGGAGAGGCGAAGTCAACTGGCGGCCTAACCTATGCATCCTGAAGCCAGAATTTGTACGTACGAACCCCGTACATGTGGGCATTACCTGCCGCACGATAGCGTTTGGCAACAGCTCTTCTGCCACATTCGGAAGTTAACTCTTTGCCACTTGTCGCTGTCTGTTGGACATGCGCAGTGCGTTGTAGATGCGCTGGGTTTCACGTGGAGCGTGGGGAAAGCCGACGTCCAGCGCGGGTATGGATCAGCCTACAGAATTCGTACTGCTGTTGTCGTGCCGTAAGGCCGAACGAACGCTCTGGAGTAACTGCTCGTCGCTGAAAGGCTTGCTCAAGAATGCGACAGCACCAGCCCGAATCGCCCGCCCGCGAGATTCCTTATCTTCGTAAGCGGTGATGAAAATAACAGGAATGCTGCAACCTGCGGCAGCCAGCTCATTTTGGAGTTGCAGGCCGTTCATCCCCGGCATCTGAACGTCAACGATAAGGCATGAAGTCTCGTGCAGCCGGACAGACCGCAGGAAATCTTCGGCAGATTCAAAGGCTGCCGCTCGAAAACCGAAAGATTCGACGAGGAATGTCGTGGTCCTTCGGATGGGCTCGTCGTCGTCAACTACCGAGATTAGATTCTTTGTCATTTCATCTCGCAACTGAACTTAAACTAATGCTTGAAGGAAGACAAATCTATTGGATGTTGGGATGTCGAGTATCGCCAAAAGGAGTATGCGGATAAACTTTCGTTTATCGGGCGTTTTCTGAGGAGTCTTTGAGCTTCTCGATCATCCTCACGAGGTCGGCGAGCGATGCCGCGTGCATCTTCTCCATTGCCCGGCTGCGCTGGACTTTCACGGTGCTCTCTGCTGTCCCAAGCTGGTCGGCAATCTGTTTATTGAGCATGCCCGAGACGACCATGGAGATCACCTCCCGCTCGCGCGAAGTCAACGAGTAGAAGCGCTGTTGGAGGATCATCACATCTTTTTCCTGTTCACGCCTGGCCCGATCTTGGTCCAGTGCGATGCGAACAGCATCCAGCAGATCCTGATCGCGGAATGGCTTGGTCAGGAATTCGACTGCCCCAGCCTTCACCGCCCGGACACTCATTGGAATGTCGCCATGGCCGGTGAGAAATACGATCGGAATGCGAACGTTCTTCGCTGCGAGCTCGCGCTGAAAATCGAGACCACTCAAACCAGGTAGTCTGACGTCCAGCACAAGACAACTGGGGGTGTCTGGGGGCTTTCTGTGCAGGAAGCGATCCGCGGACTCAAAACTCTCAACTTGCAGACCCACGGTGCTCAAGAGGAACTTCAGCGAAGAACGCACCGAGGGATCATCGTCGACGACAAACACAACCGGCGCATTCGTCATGAGGAACTCCCGCCGGTTGCCGGTAGCGTAAACGAAAACACGGCGCCATGCGGAGAATTGGGTCTGGCCCAGAGTCGACCGCCATGACTTTCAACAAGTGAGCGGCTGATGGGCAAACCCATTCCCATACCGTTCGCCTTCGTTGTAAAGAAGGGAGTGAAGACTCGATCCACCTCTAAACCCAAACCAGTGCCGGAGTCGCTTACGGCAACGAGTACGTCTCCAGATTCGTCGATCCGGGAGTGTACCTCGAGTAAACGGGATCGATTTGTCACCGCGCCCATGGCTTCGATACCGTTCATGATCAAGTTCAGCAGGATCTGCTGCAACTGAACGCGGTCGGCCAGGACGAGCGGCAGATCTTTTGTCAATTGGCGGTCGAGCGAGACTTGATTTTCATCGATTTGACGGGCAGCCAGAACCAGCACCTCCTGAATCACTTCGTTGATATCCAGTTCGCTCTTTTCAGCCGATTCCTTCTTTATCAATGCGCGAATCCGGGCTAAAATGCTGCTCGCCCGAGTACCATCGGCAACGATTTCTTCAAGCGCGCGACGCAACACGTCAGGTTCAAGATTACGATTGGCGAGCAGTCTCAGGCACGCGCTGCTGTTATTGACTACCGCGGTCAAGGGTTGATTGACTTCATGGGCGATAGATGCGGCAAGCTCACCCATTGTCGTCACACGGGCGACGCGCGCGAGTTCGCCCTCCGTTTCCTTCAGACGTTGCTCGCTTTCCCGCAGGTCATCTTCAGTATGCTTGCGTTCAATCCCCTGCGCGATCAAGTCCGCAACGGATGCGAGTACGTCCATCGTTCCCGTTGTAAGCGGCTTTCGCGAGAACACCGCCATCACACCGAGCGTTCGCGTTCCTACTACCAGCGGGTGTCCCGCAAAACCCACCATTCCCTCTTTCGCCGCCCACGCTTTATCGCTGATGAGAGGATCACTGACGAGGTTGTTGACGAGAACAGGCTTTTGTTTCTCAGCAATTATCCCAATCTTGAGTTTGCCCATCGGTATGCGTGAGTGAGATCCATTGAGGTGCGTATAGAGTCCCGCACTGGCCCGCAACTCCAGTATCTTGCTCTCACGATTGAGCATCCAGATCCTCGCAAATGCTGCATCGAGATGTCGCGCTATGGATTCCGCACACTCGTGCAGAATCGTTTCCAAACTCTCTTCCTTTCCAAAGGCCAGGCTCACATCCGCGCGGACTACGGCCAGACATGTCTGAGTCGCCCTCATTTCCTCCGCTTGCTTTCGCTGACTGATGTCTCGAATGAAGCCCGTGAATAATCGATGCCCCTCTCTAGATAGTTCCTCAAACGAGACTTCAACCGGGAACTCTTGCCCATTCTTGCGCAGCGCGGTCAGTTCCGTCCCCTCCCCGTTGTTGTACCGGTGCCCCGCGGCCAAATGGCGATTCACCCCTTTCTCGTGAAGCTCCTGCATGAATTCCGGCATCAGTACGGTCAGTGCGGTTCCAATCAATTCCGCCGGCTCATAACCAAAAATTCTCAGGACGGCCGGATTCGCAAACTGAATTGCGCCACGTTCGTCTATGCTAACTACGGCGTCAGGGGCCGTTTCGACTACAAGACGATGCTTTTCTTCGCTGCTTCTCAGATCGTCCTCGGCGTGCTTGCGGTTGGCAATTTCCCTTTGCAGTTTTTCGTTGGCCTCGGCAAGTTGCATGGTTCGTTGCGCGACGCGTCGATCAAGTTCGCTCGCAACCCGCTTCTGTTCGCTCAGTAGCCGTGCCTCTTGCAACCCGATGGCTGCCTGATTCGCCGCGACATTCAGAACGAGCCTCTCGGTTGGCCGCGGAAAATCGGTGCGCTCTGATCCTGCTACGATTACACCAAGTTCACCTTGCATCCCAAGCCCAAAGACCACACTCGAAATTTCCCGGCCTCCGAAGGGGATCCGCATCTGCGCAGGCCATTCCTGAGGATCGGCCGGCAACCACTGTTGGAGTGCGTCGCCGATCTCGTGCGGCAGGGTAATCTGTTTTTGCGATTGCGCGAACCGAACCACTTCGATTGGCACCTCGCTGTCCGTTTGCTTCAAACGCACATAGATGAGATCCAACTGAAGCATGCGCAAGAGCGCGTCCAGCAATGTATGCACAATCTGGGTTGGTTCAGCACCGCTCCACATCGCGGGGAAGGCGAGGACGCTGACCAAGTCATTCACGCAGCGCTGAAGACGCTTGATCTCTTCGGCGGGATCTCTTGGTTGCGCATCCATATCTCAGGCCGTGGCAGGCGAACTATTCCGATCAGCTCGCCGTTGGCGAAATTCTCGTAGGAACTCATCCGGCGGCACAAAGAAAGGATTCTGCTGCAGGATACCGCCAATGATGACCATCGGATGGGTTCGCATAATGTCAATCACCGCGTCCCCTCCAAAGCGTCCGAGATGGTAAGTACAAATGATTGCGTCGTCGTGACGATGCCAAACGTCGTTTACACGCGACTCGAACTCAATCACGTCATCGACATGAGATCGATCTTCGACCGCCCAGTCCATACGACAACAAATGCGACTCAGCGGGAATCCTCCCTTAGCGTTTCCGCTAGCCAACTGCTCAAACACATTCAGCATCCGATCCTGATCGAAGCGGCCATCCGGAAGGTAGACTTCTGTGTTGGTCCGAAGCTCGAGCTGTCCACTTTGCTGCGCGAGCGCCAGGTCGATGCCTGCGTCAACCAAGCGTTGCAGATGCTCCTGTCGCTGTTCCGGATTTAGAACGTGAACGGCTTTGTCACCTGACCGCAATCCGTCCTTGATGAACGGAAGCAGGACCCGATATTCTTCATCGTCGTTGTTGAAGAACGCGCAGACGTGGCGCGTTTTGCTGAGCTGGGAGCCGGCAAGGGAAATGGGTGTTGTGACGCTCATAGCCTTTTACTCCTATAGGGAGATCCTGCTACGCAAGCGGACAAACCATCCTCCCCCTCCAATTGAAAAGAGAGTATTCATGCCCGTCCTGTTTGAACCTTGAGAGTGATACCGAGGCGACAAGAGCACCACTAGAGGAATGGATGATTCCGTTGCCTAGGCAGGGCCCGGTCATTGCTCCGATACGAGGGAAAGTCCTCATCTTCCGAGAACGGCTCGAGTATACGTTCTGAAGACTCCACGATGGACGCTCTCCATCTCTGACATCTTGGCCAATGATGGTAAGGTATTGCCAATATCCATGTCCAATCGCAACAGACTATCGGGTCTGGCTGAATCAATCCGTGTACGTCGAATCTAGGTGGGAGTTGACCACGGCATATCAGGTTGACGACGAATTGGTTCACCGGCTTGCGGACGCCGGTCCGGAACGCATTTACAGTGCACCGAAGACGGTCTGATTCGGGTAGACCTCACCGGAATGCAGCATCACACGATTCGCTGAACCCACTGGCTCCGCCAAGTCGGCGCCTCGAAAGGGTCGGCGAAATACTGCGTCTCATGCACGACCTTGCCATTGCGGAACTCCATAATGCTCACCGTGTATGCCGGTCGTCCCTGATAGGTGATTGTGTATTCCGTAATCCAGAGATCGCCTTTTCCAAGAATTCGCTTGACGTTAAAGCCTGACGGTTTGCCGGGATGATGACTCCGTAAGGCCTGCAAATTGGTTCGTCCGAAGATTCGCTCGCCTGACTGGGGATAGTCGCAGACGGTATCATCATCGTAAATGTCGTGTTCCGCGTTTGCATCACCCGCTGCCGAAGCCTGCCAGTGCGCATTCAGAGCTTCACGAATTTGTTCCTCTTGCATGGGATGCTCCAGATACAGTTCAGGTTCCATGATCATCTGCTTGTACGGTTTCTGGCAACTTCAACTACCGTCTGGCGCTAACAAGCGTTAGGCAAACGGCTCGGTTAGCTCAAAGATGGCTTTACGGCATTTGCGTGCCACAGAAAGAATTCTCTCGATAGAGAACAAATTGTTTTTGTCCGTGATTGATCCGGAGGGCCGATAAAAGAGGCCTGTTGTGACATGCGGAAGAGTATCTACGTCATAAAGCCGACGGCATATGGGCGTATAGAGCAATTAGGCTCTCTGATTGGGTCGCGGCAGACGAAGACGTGCGGCTTGGTTCACCAGTTCAGCCAGGGAATCCGCTTCCATTTTTCTCATCATGCTTCCGCGATGCGCTTTCACTGTGATCTCGCTTATGCCCAATTCGTAAGCAACCTGCTTGTTGGCTAAGCCTGCGGCTACCAAGGCCATTACTTCTCGTTCACGGGAACTGAGACGGGCATACCGCTCTTTGAGCGTGCGAAGCTCGGCATCGCGGCCAATTAGCACCTTGCTCCGCTCGATGGCGGCTCCGATAGCAGAGAGAAGTGTGCTGTCAGAGAAGGGTTTCGTCAGAAACTCAACCGCTCCAGCCTTCATTGCCTGTACAGTCTTTTGGATGTCGCCGTGACCAGTGAGGAAGATAATCGGCATGTTGGGCCGTTCCGCCGCCAGTCGTTTCTGCAGTTCGAGCCCATTCAACCCCGGCATCGAAATATCGAGAAGTAAGCAGCTTGGAACGAATTCAGGTGGATAGTTGAGGAATTCTTCCGCCGACGCGAACGTTTCTACGTACCATCCTTCATGCTGAATAAGGAGTTCCAGCGACTCTCGGACTGAGATGTCGTCATCCACAACGAAGATGATGGGCGAGGCGTTTGGCACGAGGAAAGGTCTCTCTTCACGGCGGATTACGCTTGTTGTGGTCATTGTAGCCACCTGCGACGAGCGTCAGATCAATCTTTTATCGTCAACGGCCTTATTCAATGCCTGCAACAAGGCCGTATCGCTAAAGGGTTTGAATAAACATTCGACCGCTCCGTCATCAAGCATTTGCGATCGAATGACTTCGTCCCTGCAGGCGGTAATGAAAACAATCGGAATTCTCAAGTTGCGGCGGCGAAGTTCGCGCAAGAGCTCAGGCCCGGACATCACGGGCATTGCGACATCGAGGACCAGACAACTCGAATGCAAAGCAGCATCGGACGCCAGAAATTCCTCTGCAGAGGAAAATGTCCGGGCGGCGAATCCCAACTCTCTCAACAGCTCTGGCAACGACTCGCGAACTGATTGATCGTCGTCGACAACCGAAATTAGCAATTGGATATGCATAAAGAAACTCTCACGCGACAACTGAAGCGGAACTCCTGGACAATACCGAGAACATCTCTGTTCCAACAGCCTTGTCGGAGGAAGTCGATGCGCTCGGATCCTGCGCGATACGTTCTTGTCCGGGCCACGCATCAACAACGCAGCTGCATGTGAATCCGGAGAGTCTCTTCACGGCAACGAATTGAAGCAACAACATTATCACGGATGCGCTGCGTGATCGCCTATTGTACTTTGGTATTGGTATTTTGTTGAAGCAATAACATTGTTTACGGATGAACTCCGCGATCGTCTATTGCATTTTGGTATTGGGATTATTTTCCCAACGCACCCTCATCACAAAGTCGCTGGAGGCACCGACAAAATTAAGGATTTTCTCTTCTGCATCGCTGGATGCAATAAAGCCGACCGCATTTGCCAGCCGTAAACCCATTCTGGACAGCTGCGCATATGCCTCCGGTCTATACCAACGTATCGGCGATACCTTCGTCTGATTGTTCCCGCTTTGCCACTTTGCTTAGATGTGCTCACAGGATCCTCGCTGAGGATCGGCGTTTCGAGGGTGTGAGCGGCGACCTCAAGGTATAGGCGGTTGCAGCCTCAAGCACTCTCGATAGGGTGGGGGTACGCTCTCTCGCGTGCACGACTCAAATGAGGAAAACGCCATGAATCATTTGCAGCAAGCTCCTTACACCGATTTGGATCTCAGGCTGGAACATGCAGCCCGCGACTACGAACTGGTGCTAGCCGCGCAAGCGGGATCGCCGTCTGCATTTGCGGATCTCCAGGCGTTCTATGCTCAGAGGCTGTACGCCACAATCGTGCGGATCACGAAGAACCGCGAGGACGCAGAAGACGCGCTGCAAGATACCTTTCTTCGAGCTTACGTCGCGCTCAACACATTCGAGGGAAGATCGAGTGTGTTCTCGTGGTTGACGCGAATTGCAATCAACTCGGCTTTGATGCTTCTTCGCAAGAGGCGTAGGCGGGCAGAAGTCTGCTTCGATCTCTCTGCCGGAGATTCAGATGAAACTCTGGCATGGGAATTGAAGGACAGTGCCCCGAATCCGGAGCAGCAATACGCACAGGATCAAAGATATTTTGCCTTGGTAAACGCGCTTCAAAGACTCGATCCGAAGCTGCGTGTACCGCTCGAAATTCAGATGAGTGCGGACTGCTCGATGAACGAGATCGCTCGAAAACTTGGCATCTCCGTCGCTGCGGCCAAGGCCCGGCTTTATAGAGCCCGCCGGCGACTGGCCGCAAAATCCGCTGGACTCTATGCGGTCAAACAGCGCCATCAGCAAGTTGGCCGTACAAGATCTCACTCTTTGTCTTTGGGCACTGAGCATCAGAGCACCCAGGCGATCTGCAGATCGAAAGCTGGGAGTCTGGCATGACAAAGAAGGGGACGGTGCTCGTAACCGGAGCATCGCGAGGGATCGGTGCCGCGGTGGTTCGAGCGTTTCTCGACCGCGGATATAATTTGGTGGCCAACTCGCTCACATTCTCGCGGGGCGAATTCACATCGGCTCCGAATCTTGCGCTTGCCGAAGGAGATATCAGTCTGAAGGAAACCGCAGGGAAGATCGCGGAGACCGCACTCTCTCATTTCGGGTCGATCGATCATGTAATCAATAATGCCGGCATATTCATTGCGCGGCCGTTTACAGACTACGATGTCGCCGACCTTCGCAGGTTTGTTGCCATAAATCTTGAAGGATTCCTATTTATTACTCAAGTTGCAGTAAAGCAGATGCTATTGCAGGGCACCGGTGGAAGCGTTACGACAATCACCGCGGCGCTCGCCGAAAATCCCATTGCCGGTACTCCAGCATCAGTTCCAATGATGACCAAAGGCGGCCTCAACGCGATCACGCTGAGCCTGGCCAATGAATATGCGAAGAACAATATCCGATTCAACGCAGTTGCGCCTGGCGTGGTGGATACTCCGATGCACGAAAACGACAACAAAGCAGTCCTGAGAACGTTCACGCCGATGGGTCAGATCCCGGAAGCCAAAGACGTCGCTGATGCGGTTCTCTATCTGACGGAAGCCCGTTATGTGACGGGAGAGGTGCTGCACGTGGCCGGCGGTGCGCATGTAGGCAAATGGTGAGTGGGAAAGGTTCTCAGCCCGGAATTACGGAAGCCCGGTTGAAGGAGCGCGGTATCGCGCTTCCCGATGGGCCCACCCCGCTTGGAACGTATGCCGAGGCTGTGCAAACAGGAAATCTGCTCTTTCTAAGCGGAATGTTGCCGGTGATCGATCACAAACCCAAGTATCTTGGGAGACTGGGTAAAGAACTGGATTCTGAAGCCGGTCGAGATGCGGCCCGCACTGCGGCATTAGCGGCTCTGGCTATAGCAAAGCAGCACCTGGGTTCGCTTGACCGAGTCGTGCGGGTTGTGCAACTGGGCGTGTTCATTGCCACTCATGGGGATTTCTTTGATCAGCCGAAGGTCGCAGATGCGGCCTCGGATCTTCTTCGCGACGTCTTCGGCAACGACAAACTGCCAGTCCGAAGCGTTACCGGAGTTGCCAGTCTCCCACTCGGCGTGCCAGTTGAGATTGAGGTCATATTCGAGATCATTCATTAAGACCAAACACTTAGGTACGCGAGCCATTGTTCTCACTGACACACCCGCTGCAATGCTGCCTTCGTCGCAGAATCCACAGTTGGGCTGCTGCAGACAGATCGGGAAGACAGTTCTCCTAGCTGACATCGATCCCATACCCATATAAAAGCAGCGATCGATACGTTCGTCTAATAGCAGATCCTCCAGATTTGTGGCGTACTTGTGATTATTCGTGCTGGGGTTGTGACGCGCGCCTTGCTTCACCGAATCTCTTCCGACGGACCAAGACACTTTTCGCGATTCAGTTCAAAGTGGGATCAAAAAACATAAAACGAAGAGCGTTGCAAAGCATCATTCCCCTTAAAGTTCGAACGCGAGCGAGCGGGCGAAAAGAAGTTCGGATCAGCACAAGGCATCACCTTCATGAGCGGAGATCTCCCCATGCATCAACCTCATGAAGAACTGGATCGAGCATACCGCTGGCGTTCACGAGCCACGATAGCTTCTCAGGAGGTGGCGTGATGCGAGTACCGATGCGGGCGACCGTTGAATTGTGTGTTGCCGTAGCATCGATGCTGCTGGGCTTCATTGTAGACGCGTCTTTGTTCGGCATCTGCAAGACGCACTTTCGAGGGTTGGCATTTGCATGTCAGTACCGGCCCGTTTATTTGCGTTCTGGCCGTCGGAACAGAATTCGATATTGAGCCGGATTCAGGAGAAAAGCTGATGCAGCGGTTTCTTGTAGGGTCGACGCAGGCTCTCGGTGAGAACAAACCCAGCAGGTCGATTCACATCCACGTCGAGATGATCGACTATTTCCTGCGTCGCTACCGTGAAGAGATCATCAAGCGCAAAGAACTCGACATTGAAGCCGGGCTCTCAGAGCTCGAACGCGACTTGAGAAACACTGAAGAACGAATGGAGCTGTGCTATGCGGCTGATTGAGAACTTGCCTGCACATTCAACCTTCGGACGGCTGAGGAACCCGATGCGAAATATGCATCGAGTTCTTCGTGCGCTGCTTCTCGTGCTTGCTGCCGGCGCGTTAAGCGCTGCTGCACAGCCCATATCGGACACGTCTGCCATGGGTGCCGACCCGTCTGAAATTGTGTGGATGATGGTAGCGCGTAATGAGACCCGTGCCCAGGAGCTACAGTACTTCACCGCGCTGAGACACTATCATTTGGACTTTCATGGCTTGGGTCGCAGTATGACTGCAGACATGCACGTCCGAGTTACTTACGTTGCGGAATCGGGCAAGACATTTCAGATTGTCGATGAATCGGGCTCTCGCCTGCTGCTTGATCATGTTTTGAAAAAGCTGCTTCAAACCGAGGAAGAAGACTCGCGGCAGCGAAAGGCTTCTCTCACTCCTTTCAATTACAAATTCACATTCGATACAGAGACGATCGAAGGCGGCCGCCGGCTCTACGAATTTTCTGTTGAGCCGAAAAGCAGGAATAAGCTCCTGTACCACGGAAAGATCTGGATTGACGCAGGAGACTTTGCCGTAGTCAGAGTGGAAGCTCAACCTGCGGAGAATCCGTCGTTCTGGATCAAGCAGACAGAGATCCACCATGTTTATGCCAAAAATGGGGAGTTCTGGTTACCGGAGACGGACAGGAGTGAATCGAAAGTGCGGCTGGGCGGCTCTGCAGTTCTCACGATCGATTACGGGACGTATCAGTTTGAGGAGCCGCAGGATTTAGCGCCAGCAGACGCTACTGAGCTGGCCGTTCACTAGCCGCCGGCGGGGTTTTGGATCGTCTTTGTCGCCGGCATCTCAACCGCGAGAAAGGCTCTCTATGAGGCTAATAGGCAAGGTGTGCCCTGACGACAAAACAGGCTGGGATGGGGCTCTCGCTCTCTATCAAGGACAGCTTCAGTTCTATTTAGATTACCTCATCCTGTGCGAATGCGATCACCAGATTCTCGCCAAGGTCGAATCAGACGTCCGAGAACGCTCTGTACCGGATGAGTTCCAACTCCGCTTTCTGGCAAGAGCCCTTGTGCGAAACGTGATCCGGCACCTGCACGAGTGCACCCGACAAAGAGACACCTCGCGCTGGCCTGCCGAGGATTCCCCAAACTCTATCGCAGTCATGCCGGCCCAGGAACGCCTGGTCTACTTCATGCGCGACATCCTTGAGTATTCCACACGAGACACCTCGCTTCTGATCGGGATTACGGATGCTCAGGTAGAAAAGCTTCTGTCATTCGCAAGAAAGCGAATCGACATGACTGAAGGTCCGTCCTCTCTCGAGATTGAGACGGCGGAAGAGACCTATTTCAGATGGAAGTTCGTCGACCTCCATCTGGGCTGATTGGATGAGCCCCTTTTCGGCATACGAGTGAAAAATTACCCGGGTTTACGCGCCACACTGAGAACGTCCGGAGGCAATTGTCCATAATGCGTATTGTTCTAAACCTCGCCGCAATGCTTCTGGCTACCTGTGCTGCCAGCATGTGCGGACAGACATTCATCGCTTCCACTCCACAGCCGGCGCACATTTCCGGCACTGTTACGGACATAAACGGTGGCCTCGTTCCCGGCGCGACCGTCACCATTGAAGCAGCTTTCGAAAAGCCTCAATCTGTGCTGGCGAACGACAGCGGGTTCTTTGCATTTAACAATCTCGTTGCCGGTACGGCCTACCAGATAACCGTCAGTGCAAAGGGCTTTGCCGAATGGAAATCGCCTACAATCTCTCTTTTACCAGGCCAATTTGACTCTCTTAACAACATCAAGCTCGCGATCCTGGGAGATGGAGCATCCGTAACGGTTTTTGCCTCTCGTGAAGACGTGGCCACTGAACAGGTCAAGATCGAGGAGCAGCAACGCGTTCTAGGCTTCATTCCCAATTTCTATGTCAGCTATGACAAGAATCCTGTGCCACTCACGCCGAAACTCAAATTCGAGCTGGCGATCAAGATCTCCATCGACCCTGTCACTTTCGCCGGAACCAGTTTTGTCGCAGCCATCGACCAGGCGTCCCACTACCCGAACTATGTGGAAGGAATGGCGGGTTTCGGACAGCGCTTCGGATCCGCTTATTTAAGCGGTCTGACCGACATTATGGTGGGAGGTGCGCTGTTACCTTCAATTCTGCACCAGGATCCGCGGTACTTCTATCAGGGCACGGGATCGAGCAAGTCGCGCCTGCTTCATGCCCTCTCCAGCCCGATCATCTGCAAGGGCGACAGTGGACAATGGCAGCCGAACTATTCGAGCCTTGGGGGCTACCTCGCTTCTGGAGCGATCGCAAATGCATATTACCCGCAGTCGAATCGCGGTAGTGGTCTGCTCTTCAGAATCTTTGCAATCAATATCAGTGCCAATATCGCAAACGGGGTTCTGCAAGAGTTTGTGCTAAGAAAGCTGACAAGAAGCGCCAAAAACAGCAATTAAGCGATCAATCATGTGCCCGCGGTTGCTTTGCCATACGTATGAGCGCCTCTATCGATCCGCAGGACAAGAGTACGTCAGGAATAATCGCTTGCATCCGTTTTATTTGTCGCCCTCAAACTGCTGCATGCACTGAAGAAGCATTGCCGCTGCGCGAGGTTCGCCTGCATCCGTGTTGAACATCGCATGATATAAGTGGTGTTCGGGCCACTTCAGTCCGAGATTTCTGCTGATGAATACAGCGCGTGCCTTGTCTGTGGTATCAATCTGCTTGATGGCTTGATCATCAGATATGCCCATCGCGATCAGCCTGCGGATCTTGAGGTCGCGCGATCCATAGAGGAATACACGAAAGACATCCCTGCGATTCCGGAGGAAGTACTGCGATCCTCGTCCAACAATGACCGAGGGCCCACTGGAAAATGCCGCCTGGACCGCTTTTTCCGAAACAGCCGCAATCTGACGCGCATCGAGCAATTGGAGGCGGTCCGTTGGAGGCAGACCGCCCTCGAATGCGCCTCGCAGAAAGTCTTGGAGAACTTGGTATGCGCGAGCATCAACTCGCCATTCGCTCTTTTCGACAGCCTGCGGTGTGCTCTTGGTGAGTCGAGCAATCTCCTGGATCAACTCTCCGTCCCACAGATGCCACCCAAGGCGGCTGGCAACCAAACGGGCAACCTCAGATCCTCCGCAACCAAACTCGCGCTCGATGCTAATGGCTCGAATCATTGTGATCTTTTCCTTCAGCCCACGGCAACATCTCCGCCCGCCCCGGGATCATTCTTCTTTAGGAAGAACGCGAGAACAAACATGATGGCGCAGAGTGTGCCCAAGACCCAAAATATGTCCATGTAGCACAACGCGCCGCCTTGCTGATGCACCAATTCGTAGAATCTCGTTACGGCCTGGTCGCTGGCGTCAGTGGACCGAAGCCCGGAGTGCGCGATCTTCGAGCTCAGTGCATGGAACGCCAAACGATATGCAGGGGAATCGGGAACGATATGGCCGATGAGGATTTGCTGATGGTATTGAGCCCGCCGTGCGATCATCGTGGTCACGACCGAAGTTCCAATACTGCCGCCGATGTTGCGCATGAAGTTGATCATTCCTGAGACACTATTGCCTTTCTCTGGAGGAACTCCGATGTAACCCGCTGCTGTGATTGGGACAAATAGAAAACCGATTCCTATCACTTGCGCAACGCGCAGCCACATCGCAAAGCGGAAACTGACGGACAAATCGATCTGATTGGCACAATAGAACAATCCAATGGCGAGACACAGCCATCCAGTCGCTATCAGCCATCTGGCTTGAATCTTCGATGTAAGCCGGCCGACGATGGGCATCATTACCAGCAAGACAACTCCTCCTCCGGACAGAACGAGACCCGCAAGCTCTGCTGTATAACCCATCAGCGTCTGCAGAAATTCGGGGATCAAAACCAGGGTGCTAAAGAGCATGAAACCCATCATGAACATCATCAGGTTCGCCGCCGTGAAGTTGAAGCTCGTGAACATGTGAACGTCGATGATCGGCTCTTTGCGGAACCATTCCCAGATAACAAGTGAGATAAGGCAAACGGTCGCAGTTATCGCCAGGGCGGTGATGAAATGCGAGCCAAACCAATCGTCTTCCTGCCCCTTGTCCAGAACCACTTGCAGCGATCCCACCCCCAGTGCCAGCATGGATATTCCAAGGTAGTCCACGCGAATGCTCGCGCTCTTCAAGCGACGGAGGAACGGCGGATCTTCAACCAGCGTATGCGTCAAATAAAGAGCCAGCAGAACCGGGGGCAGTGTGATGAAGAATATCCAGCGCCAGGAGTAGTTGTCCGTAATCCAGCCCCCTAACATCGGTCCGACTGTTGGGGCAAGAACTGCAGTAATGCCGTAGACTGCAAACGCGGACCCACGCTGCTCGGGAGGAAATGTATCGTTGAGAATGGCTTGTGCCATCGGCTGCAGCCCTCCGCCGCCAATGCCTTGTACAGCTCGAAACAACAACAGCAGCGGCAGGTTTGGCGCCAGGCCGCAGAGCAGTGAACTCACTGTAAAAACAGCAAGCGAAGTCATGAAGTACCGTTTGCGGCCGATCAACTCTGCGAGCCATCCGCTAATGGGTAGAACGATCGCATTCGCAGCAAGGTACGAGGTGAGCACCCAGGTGCTGTCGTCGTAGCTGGCTCCCAGGCCACCGGCGATGTAGGGCAACGCAACGTTGGCAACGCTCGTGTCCAGGACTTCGACAAATGCGGCCATCGAGACGGTCGCTGCAATCGCCCAAGGATTTACGTTGGGGCGCCAGGCGACTTGTTCCGACGGAAAGCTCAGTGTTGTCGCGCTCATCGCAAGTACACTTTCGCTTCGACATTCATGCCCGGCCGAAGCTGGTGATCACGACTTTCGCCGGGTTCCAGCACGATCTTGACCGGAACTCGCTGGACAATCTTGACGTAGTTGCCGGTCGCATTTTCGGGAGGAAGCAAGCTGAAGATGGGGCCCGTTCCACCCGCGATGCTGTCGACATGACCGTTGTATGTGCGACCATTCGAGTCGAGCTCAATCTTTGCTTTCTGGCCAACGCGCATATGTTTGAGCTGTGTCTCTTTGAAATTTGCCGTAATCCACACCTGATCGAGGGGAACGACCGTGAGCAGTTGCTCCCCAGGATCGACATTCAATCCAACTACAACCTTCTTCGTGATCTCGCCGGTTACGGGCGCGGGTATTCTTGTGTATCCAAGGTTCAGCCGCGCTTGTTCGAGGGCAGCTTCCTTCTGGCGTACGTCGGCCACCGCAGACAACGCTTTGGCTCTCGTTGACGCAACCCGCTGTGGCCCCGCTTGTGCATTCTCATATTGCGCTTCGGCCTCCGCAAGGCGACTCTGCGCTTCTTGAACGGCTTGTTCAGCCGCGGCCTCGTCGGCTTCCGCAGCAGTGATGGCGGCAACGTCGGTTGCTGCGGCGGCATAAGCATGATCGTAAATCTGTTTTGGCACCTCCTCTTTTGCGAGAAGCAAACGATAGCGGGTAACGTCATCCTGTGCCTTCACATTCTCTGCCTGCGCCTCCAGAACGCGCGCATGAGCCGCAGCGGCTTCCTTTTTCGCTGCCTGAATCGCTGCTCTAGCGCTCGTGATATCCGAGGAAGTGAACTTCAATTGACTCGACGTATCAACGGAGGACACAGGCACATCGATGTTTAAACCCCTCGCCGTTGCTTCTGACGTATCCAGCGCCGCCTGCGCTCTCGCCACGGCCACTTCATAGTCCTTCGGATCGATTTCGACGAGTGTAGATCCTTCATCGACCCATTGGTTATCGTCGATATTCACCTTCTGGACATATCCAGAGATGCGAGCGCTCACGGGGTAAAGATGCACATCTACCTGCGCATCGTCAGTCGATTCAAATCCGGAGAGATAATGCCCCAATAGAACGCCAGCCACGCCGAGCACGATTACCGACGCAAGTATGATCCAGCGTCTGCGAGAGCGCCTATGTGGATAGGCGGAGACCAGCACATCGTCTGCCGCGGTGTTGCCGGCTGGTGCGCGCGCATCGGCCTCACCTGAATTCGATCGATTTGCCGGTTGATTCTGTTCAGACATATTCAATTTCCCTTCAGATACCCTGCGTATCGGGATTCCGCGACTCCAGTCGCTCTCGCCAGAGATACCTTGGCTAGGTTGTAGCTGTAGAGGCTTGCAATATAGGCATCATTCGCGATTGCAAGCGCGTCCAGTGCTTGAACCACTTCGATATTGTCTGTGACGCCCGAACTGAAACGATCGCGAGATTGTTCTAACGTTTGAGTGGCAAGCACGACCGCGCTGTTCTCGACAGAAACCTCTTGTGCATCCGCTTCCAGATCGAGATAAGCGTCGCGAACCTCCTGATCGATTTTGGCGCGCAAGTCTTCCAGCCGCTGCTGCTCCGCTGCGAGCGCGGCATCCGCTCGGAGAACGTCCGCATGCACTTTACCACCTTGAAAAATAGGGATGCGGAGCGTGGCAGCCGCATCAACGGTACCATGCGACGAGCCCGCATTGACTCCAGAGAGACCGTAATCGGTCTCTGCATCTATCGATGGATACCGTTCGGCAGATGCGGCCTTTCGCGCGAGTTCAGCGGACCGGACCCGATTTACCTGGCTCTGAAAATCAGGGCGAGTCTTGTACGCTTTTTCGATCGCCTCATCGAGCCTCGAAGGCGTCAGCTCCTGGTAAGGAACGTGTGTGATTATCTCGAACTGCTGACGCAGAGGAAGTCCGATAGCTCGCGCCAAGACTAATTTCTGCTTCGCCAGGTCATTTTGTGCGCTAATCAGCTTCTGTTCGCGCGATTCCAGTTGCACCTGTGACCGCAGAACATCCACGGCTGACGCGAGACCTACGGTCTTCTGGTCGGCCGCCTGTTGAAAGAGTGCCTTGGCCGTGTCCCGCTGTGATGTGGCTGATTGGACCTCCGATTGGTCAGCGATGGCCAACAAGTAATTGGAGACAATAACCAGCACGACCAGTTCGCGAGCATCTTTGAAACCGAATTCGGCGGACTTCAACTGTGCATCTGAAGATCGCATCCGCTCGATGGATTCCCAATCAAACACAGATTGCTCGAGATAAGCTCGTGAGTCGAAATAGCCAAATGGCCCGATGATCGGAGCGACTCCAGGAATGGAGAGACCAATCTGCGCCTTCAGAGCAATTTGATGAACTCCGAAGCCGGTCTCGGTAACAACATTGGGAAGCAGTTCGCTCAGCGCTTGCCAGCGCTGTCCTCGTTCGTCGGTCACAACATCTGTTGCTAAAACGTCCCCGAGATTCCGTTTGAGTCCACGATTGACCGCATCTTCGAGGGAAAGCGCCACGGGCATGGCGCTGACGCTTCCAGCCGGTACTCCGCCGAGGTACGGATTTTGCGATTCGACTTGACTGTTACTCTGCCCTGCTTGCACCGCGGTCCTTGCTGTTCCGGTTATTTCCCCTAGAGCGATCGGATTGTAAGGCGCAGGCGTGGCTGGTCCGGTGTACTGAGCAGACAGAGTGAATCCACCGTACAACGGAATGCCAAGCAGTATCGCTCTAGCCCAAGTTCTGAACCACATGGAATCGCCAACCCGTATAGATTCGACGTACACGCATTATTCAGCCAGAGCGGATCGCTGGATGCAATTAGACATTGGTATTGGCAATACCTTGGTATTGGTTGGCCGGCTTTTCTTGGTTGCTGGCTCCTTTGTGTAAATCGAATCTTCGCAAGATTGAGAGAGCGCCCGTGACCGCTCTTGCGCTCACTCATATAGGTACTGACCTGGTGTTAATCTGAAGAGCTTCAGCAGCTACGGTAAGCTTGGCCGCTTGATACCAAGGTATTGGTCAATACATCGGTCGAAGACTAGCATTTCAGCTAGTTCAGGAATCCCAAGGCCGATCACTTCGCAGCGGAGCCCTCAGGAGCAAAGGCATCGGCCAGCGACATGACGTCTATGTTCTTCCTCAACTCGTCAAGTGATGCACCGCTTTTTACCACGATATTTACGGGCTCACCGGGAATGAGATCGATGAAGTTATCCGTGGGCTGCACGTCCAGATCCCCGAAGGTTATGTATACGTCGCGGGCCAGTACATTCGACGACAGTTTTAGATTGAAAGTGCTCCCGCTCTCGGTCAGAACAGCGTCGATTTTCGCCGGCGGCAAATGAACCTGTTTGGTTGGCGCCAGGTAGTTCAGGTTGCGGGTAACTACGGTTCCATCTACGGTGACGTCGGTTAACACAGCTAATTTACTAAGGTCCTGCTGAAATTTGAGCAGGGATTCGAAAGAAAATTCATCGTAGACTTCGCTAGATAGCGGAGGAAGAACGACTTGCTTGTTCCGCTCCATCACGATCTTCCCTTCCATCGTCATCACTCGAACGCGCAAGATGCCGCTCGTAGATTGCGTTTTATCCGAGATGATGTAAACTGAAACCTTCCCATCCTGAACCAGCGGCGAGACGAGGATTGGGCTATAGAATCGGCGCGCATAATATTGGAGCGCTTTCCATCGGCCGAAATAGTCAATGCTCGACCAGGACGCGACCGGCCAGCAATCATTGAGTTGCCAAAACAGCGAGCCCATAATGCGAGGCCTGTTGCGGCGCATGTGCTCCGCGCCAATCTTCACGCCCTCGGCCTGCAAAACCTGGCTCACATAGAGTAACGACGTGAAATCCTTCGGTTCCGCATAATAACGGAGCAGGTAGTCGTGGATGATGGAGTTGCCTTCATTGTTCTTTTGGTGCGCCAGCATCACCGGCGTGAAGATGCCCGCGCGGTCTTCGGCGGTAGTAAACGACTCAATCGTGCGCAATTCCGGGAAGGACTGGAAACCGTACTCCGATGTGAATCGATAGAAATGCTTCAGGTAATTTTCAAAAGGCTCGCGCCCATGCCAGATGCTCCAGTCGTGAGCATCGCCGGTCTGAAACGTATCCGAGGTCGCCTGATAGTCTGCGCTGGGAGAACTCGGCCAATACGGAACCTCGGGATCGTCGCGTTCAATCACGTTCGAAAGAACGCCGCTGAAAGTGGTGAGATAATTCTTCCACACCTGCAGCCTGGCATCGGGTGTAAGCCCGCCAAGGAAGGCATCGAGCACCGATTCCACTTCATTGTTCCCCGACCACAGGACAATACTGGGATGATTGCGGATTCTCTTGACTTGGTAATCCGCTTCCGCCTCTACCTGTTGCTTCCAATCCTCAGAGCCGGGATACCAACTGCTGGCGAACATAAAATCCTGCCAGACCATCAGTCCAAGCTCATCGCAGATACCGTAGAACTGATCAGACTCGTAGTATCCGCCGCCCCATACGCGCATCATATTCATGTTGGCGTCCTTGGCCGACTGCAGGATTTGCCGATAGCGCGCCTCCGTCACCCGGTTCGGAAAGCTGTCGAAGGGAATGACATCGGCGCCCTTGCTAAAGATTGGAATTCCGTTGACGACAAATTCGAACGACTCTCCCCACGCGTCCGGCTTCCGGAGCAGCACCACGGAGCGAAGTCCTGTGCGGACGCCTTTGGAATCGATCGGCCGAGACGCATTGAGGAGAGTTACCTTGAAATCGTATAAAGGCTGGGAACCATAACCAGCTGGAAACCACAAGGCGGGCTTATCGATTTCTACCGGCACGGCGACGATGTTCTCGCCGGGATGTAGTTGGGCTCTTTGCACGGTTTCCTTGTGTGCTCCGCCGCCCTCATATTGGAGCCGAAGGTCCGCGACCATGGAATCGCTCGCAACGATATCGGCATTGGCGATGAGATGGGCAACGTCAGCGCGCACATCGGGCTGTGCTATCTGCAAATCGGCAATTCGCGCTTGATTCCATACCTCCAGATAGACGGGCTGCCAGATGCCGCTGGTTACAAACCGCGGGCCCCAATCCCATCCATATTCATAGGCTGCTTTGCGCAGATACGATTTATCCGGAATGTGCGTTTCTGTATTCGTTTTGTCCTCTGCCGCGAGCGCCTCAGCGTATCGAATGGGTGAGGAAAATTCCACGCGTACCTCGTTCCGCCCAGGAAGGAGAAATGGTTTCGCGTCGATGCGCCAGGCGCGGAACATGTTATCTGCTTTCAAGACCACCCGATTGTTGATATAAACCGTAGCGTTGGTATCCAAGCCGAGGAATACCAGATCGATATTCCGATGCGCCAGCAAATCGTTCGTGGCCTCGAAGGTCCTGTGATAAGTCCAATCCGCCTTTTCGATCCACTGCAGGCGCGACTCATTATCCCCATAGAAAGGATCGGGTATGAGTTTGTTTCTGAGCAGATCAAGATGCACATCGCCCGGCACCTGCGCGGGAAGCCATTCCGCCGCCTCAGTAGATTTGCCGCCGCTGGTCTGCCGGAACTCCCAGCCATCGTTTAAGCTGATAGTCTGCTTTTCCGGCGCTTTCTGGGCAGACGACCGCTGAGCGAAGAGCGGCAGGAGCGCGGTTGCGATGAGTGCGAAAGAAGCAAGCAGGCGTTTCATAGAATTGGCTCCGGTGAACTCAATCTTCGTTGTGTAAATTGTTCTGTGCGCCGCTTGATCTATAACTACGATCCGCTTGCCGTTTACCGCAGAACTGCATTCTGCAGTCCGGGATGAAGAGGGATCTCACGTCCTTTCCACTCCAGCACTCCGCTGAGGTTGGCGGGAAGAGTAATCTTCGCGGCAGTCCCTTTCTGCGTCCTCCGGTAAGAAACCTTTATTGTGCCGTCACCGTGAGGCATGGATGCATCCAGTGTTGCCAGCCCGGCCAGATGCGGAGCAATACGGACGCGCCTGAATCCCGGAGAATCCGGGCGGATACCTGCGACGATAGTCAGGAGGTCGTAGGTGGGATGCGCTGACCAGGCGTGAGCATCGGAGCGGGTCGGCTCAGGGGTTTCCGCCCATGTCGTCAGCCCAAGGTTCAGCATCTGCTTCCACGGACCCAGCAATTTCAAATAAAGATCGCCCATACCCGCATGATCGATGGCGCGGGCAAGATAGAACCGAAAGTAGTAACTTGCGACAGTGAGATTCGGCGAGCCAGGATAAGCCGGCTTGCCTGCAAGCTCGTCGGCGAGCATTGTCTTCAAGACCAGCTTCTGCTTTTCGACAGGAATGACATCGAGCATGACTCCGAGTATGTTCGCGTGCTGGCTGAATTCCTGGCGCGCCGGAGTATCTGCCAGTAACTGACGCTGGTCGTCCCAGCACAGGCGATAAACTGACGCCGCAGTCCGATTCGCATCTTCTCGATAATTTTTGCCGCGGGCCGGATCACCTACAGCATCTTCGAGATCGGCCGCATCGCGCAGGGCAGCGACGAATTGCAGCGTTTCCGGAACAGAGCCGCCGTCTTTGTCCTCAGGCGAGACACCAATCGGGGTGAAGGACCAGTCAACAAAGTTCCAGAACTCCAACCCATTCTGTGGCAGCTTGCCAAGCAGGCCATCCTGACGCTGATGGGCTACAAACCAATCGATCACGGAGCGAGAAGCGGACAGGACTTTACGGGGCAATTCCGCGTCGGTCCGGTACATCCAGTAATCGTGCACCATCCCAATCCAGAGGAGTGAAAAGGGCGGGATGATCTGCAGGCCATTGCTTGGATAACGACTTTGTGTCAATCCATCTGGCAGCGCCGAATCTGCTATTGCCTCAATCGCCTGTTTTGCGAGCCTGTCATCCCCGCTCACGGCGTAGTCGATGAGCGCCTCGATCCGGGTATCTCCGACATACTGAAGCTGTTCCCAATAGGGGCAATCCATGTGAGTTTCGTGAGCGTTGACGCGGAGCGTGTGCCAGCCCACTTCCCAGATCTTCTCAAATTCGCGATCGTCGCTGCGGAACTTGGCCTTTTCCTGGAATGGGTACGCCGAGAAATAAGCGCTCAGTCCAAGTAAAGACATAGGTTGGTCGCCAGTGTCGATATCAATCTGGAGAAATCTCCACGTGCGCCACCACAGCGGCGAGAAAGTACAACGGGGGCTGCCATCGGGAATCAATTCATCGTGCAACATGGCCATATCCATGTGCTTGCCGGCAATCTGGTTCCGGTCTCCCTTCTCTCCCTTGTTATCCACAAGCGCTTCGGCATAGGTCAGACGAATCTTCGCACCGGCGCCCGCCCCAACGACTAACTGCGGGTAAGCTGTGGTCAGCGCATCGCGTTCCAACAGAATGGAGACATGACTGTGAGCGGCGATCCGGATTGGCCGGCCGGGGAAGCCTTCCACCCGCATGCCAGCGCTGCGGATAACGCGGCCCGCGCTGACCGGCGTGTACTCCATGGGCGGCAGAGTGTCGGGAATGAGATGCCAGATGTTGTCGACGGCGGATTGGTCTGTATCCTGCGCGAGAACTGGATCCGCAATCGGCATCGCGGCTGACCACTCACCGGCAGCAGGCAGAACATCCCAGTCGGGATCGAGTTCCCGCGCGTCTACACTTTCACCGGGACTGGCTGGAAAGCCCTGAAGACGAGCATTCCATCCGGGCTCTAGACGAGCGGACCAACTCGCATTGGTGTTCGCTGCTGGCTGGACCGCAGCATCTACCCATAACAGGAAAGCCATGCGCACGCTGATCTGAGCTGCCGGAGATTGATTCCCGAAATCCCAGACCCGCGCAGCGATCATGTTCTCGCCGCGCTGGAGAAATGGCCGTAGGTCGAAAGTTTCGTAGCGCCAGTGAGCCAGATCGCCACGGGCTGGTCCTTCTCCAACACGCCGGCCATTCACATAGAGCTGAAACCGGTTATCCGCACTTACATGGACCGGGTAGCTTGCTGGCAGGGCATCAAACCGAATCACCTTGTGGAAGGAGGCTACCTGAGGGGCAGGTCCCGTTGCACCCGGGGCGGTAATCCACATGGCATGAGCGGATATTCTCTGGGATGTAGTGACTGTCGGCGCCAAAAGTAGTAATAAAGCGAGGGCAGCTACAATCGAACCAAAACGGTTGACAGCGCGCGGCAATACCGTTTGATTACCAGCCGGGCTGCTGCGAATATCCGACCGCCGTCGGATCGGAAAGAATACTCGCGCTGCGCAGAGGATGCATCTCTGCACTCTCGAAGTTGAATGAATCAAAAGAATGCTGCCTCCCATGGAACCGATACCAGTATAAGCACATTTACCGGCCTCATGCCGACCCGTTCCAGAGAAGTCCCGAGTTCATTTTTCCCGGTCTCTCCTCGATGTCTCACCGCATTTTGCAGGGCCGGTCGCTATGAGACCGGATACTAGCCCCCATACCGCCAAAATTTGGCCCTTTTGCCTTGAAGAAGGCCTCGTTTGGGTACCGTTGCCAGTTTTTTCCCTTCGGTGTAGGGTGATTACAATTGACTTGTTTGCTGAATCTCGTCGGCGATTTTGCGGGAGACTTTGACTACGGCACGTAGCCTTTTGCACCCCCGCAACTGCTCCAACCCGTTCGCCTGTTGAGTAGTCAGGCATATGCGCGTGAAACAGCCGGTTGGCTTCGATAAACGCAAGCACGAACCGAGAGACCTCGATCGTTGTAGCAGGACCGAGGTGCGACCGCAGAATTGAAGGAAGTCAACCACAAATATGACGGGGATTCGGAGGAATCGAGCTACTCTCCACGACGTCGCCAAGGCTGCTGGAGTCGGAACCACCACCGTCTCTCGGGTAATCAACGGCGGCCGCTATGTTGCTCCTGAGATGTTGGCGCGCATCCAGCGAGTCATGGCGGAGCTGGATTACCAGCCGAACGAGGCGGCACGATCCCTCAAGAGCGAGCGGTCGCGAACCATCGGCCTCATCATTCCTTCCATCACAGACCCTTTCTTTGCCCAGTTCGCAGCCGTCGCCGAGGTCCACGCCAGGCGCCAGGATTATGTCGTCATTCTCCTTACCTCGCAGGACAAGGCGCAATTCGAACTCGACGATCTGCAGATATTCGAACGCCATCGGATCGACGGTCTTCTCTTTGTGCCGCCCCGCTCCGGCACGAAAGCTTTGCTTCAGAATCTTCGCCGCCTCTCCGTGCCCATCGTGTCCTTTGACCGTCCGATCGCCGGCCGGGAATTCTCCAGCGTGACTTCAGATAACTATACGGCTGCCCTGAACGCGGTGCGCCACTTATTGGATCACGGACGCAAGCGAATTCTATGTCTTGGCGGCGATCCTAACCTCTACACCATCCGGGAGCGCGTCAGGGGCGCGACCAGCGCTCTAACCGCCGCAGGACGGGAGGCTCTCGTGGAGATGGACGCAAGCGAATACCAAGCTGCGGAAGCAGCTATCATGAAGCACATGTCGGCCAAAGGCAAGGTCGACGCGATCTTCGGTTTGTACAATCAATCCACGATTCTCGCGTACGAGGTGCTGCAGAACCGCAAGATCCCCATGCCGGAACGTGTAAGCCTGATCGGTTTCGACGATTTCGCGTTGGCGGGAACGCTTCGCCCTTCCATCACCGTCGTGAAGCAGTCGATCGAGGAACTCGCCCGCACCGCGACACAACTCTTGCTGAACCACATGGCGGGCGAGATTACAGCTCCGCAGCAGATTGAAATCGCCTCCCGACTTGTCGTCCGGCAATCATGCGGATGCCCGAAGGCCGGCTGAACTCGAATTGGCAGAATCAGACCTGGCCAAGACCTCTGCGAATATAGCGCGCAACCATATCGATACATGTTTGCGCGGAAACCGAGGCAGCCAGCGACTCCGTAACCAGGAACCCATGCAGAGATCCGAGCCAGCGGACGGCGGTCACGTTAACGCCTGCCTGAACGAGACGCGCGGCAAATTTTTCACCTTGGTCGCGCAATACGTCATATTCGCAGGTAACGATCAGCGTGGGAGGAAACTGCGCAAGAACCTCGTCCTGTGCGCCAAGCGGTGACACACGAGGGTCGGCGCTCAAGGACAATTCGGGAAGGTACTGATCCCAAAACCAGTTCATGGTGAACTGGCTCAGGTTGGAATTGGTCCTGAATTCCTTGTAGGAAGGCGTAGTCGAATCGTGATCGGTTACCGGATAAAGCATAACCTGACACGCAGGAAGAGGAAGTTTTCGCTCAATTGCCGATAGGATCAACGCTGCTGTCAGATTTCCACCGGAGCTATCACCGCCGATTGCGAAACGGTTTCTGTCCAATCGCAGCGATTCTGCTGCTTTCAGGATTTCGTTTACAGCTGCGATGCACGCCTCCAGCGGAACCGGGAATGGATACTCCGGAGCACGGGGATAATCGACAAATGCGACCACGCTCCGGGTGCTGGTGGCGAGCTCACATACAAGTTTGGTATGGGTGCGAAGGTCACCGAGTACCCAGCCGCCGCCGTGCAGGAAAAATACAATGGGGGCCGGAGTCTGTGTTGTCAGCGGCCGGATCAGATATACCGGGCACGCCGAGGTTCGATACTCCTCGACCTCAACAGGATATTCGGCCAAGGCGGTTGCCTGAGCGGCCTGCATACGGGCACGCTCTTCTTCTACGGACAACGTTCCGAGAAGTGGCAGTTCTTCAAGCTGCTCGAGAAAGTTTCGATCCGAGGGTGACAGACGCTCATACGAAGCTGCTGCCGGCCGCTTGGCGCGTGCGCCGTCTTCACCAAAAGCTGCCGGATGAGAATCAACCGTACGCTCGCCCATCAGTGAACCTCTGCCGAGGCGGCAATCAATTCTCTACGTAAATTCAATTGTTTCCCTCAGATGCGGCGCCAGCTTGGTCAGTCACTGATAGCCGTAAGGTAAGTGTCTGGTAAGGCGAAATAGATATCGCCTTCTCCTGGATTCCGGACCGGAGGATGCGATCTTCCGTCATCGTGGTTTCCGCGATGGAGCGGAGCGGCAATGGGAATTTAAGTTCTAACTCCGTGGGCTTTCCGGCAATCTCCTGCAAACGCAGCATGAAATCGTCCGGATTTCCATCGCAGCTCGGCTTCAACGCCTCTAAAACTACATTGGGCGCACTCAGCGAAAGCAGCGATTCCGTAGAGCGCATTGGAGAACGATTGGGCGGCAGCTCCACAAAGTCGGATTCGTCCTCAACGCGAAATCTGTAAGCGGTCACAGGGTCCAGCGGCCCCGCTTCGCCTGTAAGTGCAAAGGAAAAGTTGTAAGTCGTCGGATAGCCGGGCTCGTAAGTTGCGAAAGTGACGACTCCCTGGTCCCTGGTTTCGGCTTGGTCCGTTTTGATCAATACGTCGGCCAATACTCCGTCGGCTTTATGTGAGTCGGCAACCATCGGGGTCTGAAAGCGGTCGAAGAAGGCCTGTTTCTGCGCCAGCATCACGTTGTATGAGGATGTGCCCACTTCATCGCTCCAGATCAGAGTGTGCCGCGGAACCACGGCATCTTTTCTTGCGCCCGGTAGAAGATCGTCCGGAAAGCGATAGAGGCCTTCTCCATCGTCGATCCAGCGCTGGACTTTCCCCTGAAAGGAAAAATCGAAGGCAAACGAATACAAATCGCGCGGTGTGTTGTACGCGACAAACCGCATTTTGCTTCGATCAAGAACCTCTGCAAATTGCACCACCGGCTCATCCTGCGGCAGGGAAATTATCGTTTGCGGCCACAAGGAGCCCGCTCTGGTTATGACCACCCGATCGACCACCGTGCCCCTCTCGCGACGAAGAGTAACGCGGTCCGGGCTTTCGGGCTGTTCATACAGTGAAGAGTTGCGCATCAAGGTTCCTGCCTCGCCGCCATCTTTCTCATCGACGATGACCCGCCGATTGCGCAGATCGGTGATGCGGACAACTGCTCCGGTCGCAGGATTCAACTCAACCCGGAAGTACGGACTTTCTACAACGGAAGGATCGGCCGGAACAGAATCGACAGCTTGTGAAGACGACGGCTCAAGCCAGTAAGTGCGATATCCCAGCGCGGGCAAATTGCGAGCCTCGAAGTACAGTTCGCCCGAGGTAAGATGCTGAGTGCCAACCGCTGCTCCCGTAGCCGCATCGCGAACACTCCAGGAGCCTTGAAGGTCGGGCACGCGCACCAGATGAGAACCGGTCCAACTGAATGGGTTATAGACCAGCAGAATGCGCTTGCCCTGAGACTGGCCGGATACGACGTGCGAAAACTTGGTGAGCCCCGAATCGAAGAGTGTCCGGGCCGACTTGCGGCCCGAGCGCAACCGATCCGAATACTCCTGATTTTGCTCGAGCACTTCCTGACGGCTGAGGACTCCCGGCCATCCTCCTTGTCCTGCGCCGTTGTGCTCGTCGTATTCGAGTAAGTCTGCGTAATCCGATTCAATCTCCTCGCGAGGGTACTTCGCGGTTAGATTTTGCATTGCCAGCAGTGACCAAAGCGTTTCGGTCTGCGGCAAGAGATCCTGAAGCGCGCGAGCATCGGCGCTCATCGCCGGGGAATTGAGCTTCACCTCCGACCACAACCCGCTCCAGTCTCCCTTGTATACGGGTGCGTCCTGCGCGTCATGAGCCTCCAGATAGGCGAAGAATTCCGCCGGCGTCGCCACAACAAT
The DNA here is from genome assembly GCA_030037705.1 of Acidobacteriaceae bacterium. Lineage (GTDB taxonomy): Bacteria > Acidobacteriota > Terriglobia > Terriglobales > Acidobacteriaceae > Telmatobacter. Next base: position 38,231 of record JASHQE010000104.1, read on the forward strand.
ATGGGGCAAACGCCCAGAGGCATTCCAGGCGCGCACATTCGGAAGCAGCCCCTTCAATTCGTACTCCGGACCGATTCCGTCGTGCATGAAGAGAACTGCAACAGCGGAGTGTCGATAACCGGCATCCGCATATTGTTTGAGCAGTTTGTCGATGCCGCGCTGCATAATATCGAGATTCGATAGTCCCGCCCATTCCTTGGGATAAAACCTGGTGTGGTGATAAGGATCTTCCGCGTCAGGATCGAGATAGTAGTCAGCCATTCCCTCGGTGTAACCACCGTTCTTCCCCTGCGTCTGCCAAGTCAACACCCTGCTTCCGTCCGGAGACTCCCAGTAGAATGGCTCTTTGCCGGGCCATAGCTCGGTGCCTCCACCAAAGGCGGTATTCGATCCGGTGATCAAATAGCGGACGCCCGAGCGGGCCAGGACCTGCGGAAGGCGAAGCGAGAATCCCGGCACATCGTTCATCATGGCCACCTCGGAATGGATTCCGAAACGTTTTTCCATCTGGCTGCCGAACGAAACCAGGCGATTCAGTTCCTCGGTACCCATGAACTCCGTATGCATACTGCCGTATGTGGCCGAGAGTTCGATTTGTCCGCTGCGTAACAAGCCGGCGAGGCGCTGAATCTGCGCCGGGTCCTTCGTCCTCTCCAGCCACGCCTGCAATTGCCATTCGCTCTCGATGGTCCAGCGGAATTGGGGATCCGTGTTGCAGGCCGCGATCACCGCATCGAGGTGCGGCTTGATCACGTCTCTCTCAGCCTCCGGCGGACGCAGGAATCCAAGATCCCAATGCGAACTGGGAATCACATAGATGGTCTGAATCGGCCCCGCAGTGCTCGCCCCGGCGGCGAAGGAGTCCAAGGCTAGAAGCAACAGGAAGGCCAGGCAGCAACAGGGCAGGAGAATGCGGCGAATGCTGCATGGTACCGATTCCATATTCTTCGAAAGGTACCATTCTCCAAGAACGATGTCAATTTGCTAGTCGTGTCCGCCTGCATATTCGACAGGCAAGCTTTCGCATTTGGAAATCGAACCAATACCATGAATGTCTATCGTGAAGTTTGCGCTTCGGCCCAGACAGGACAAGCCATCTCCGCCACATCGCCATGCCACAGATAGGAAGCTGTGGCGGAGATATCGATCAATCGATCAGAAGGTTAACTTACTCGATATTTGGATCTGACGCGACGTGCCCTGGCCAACCAGATTGCCAATGGTGGCATAGCTTGCTCCAAAGGAATAGCCGTTGACGGTGTTTCCGGGGTTTGAGAAGTTGGGGTGGTTCGGGACATTGAACGCTTCGCCGCGCAGTTCCCAGTTGAGATGCTCGGTGAGCCTGGTGTTCTTCACCAGGCCTACATCCGCCTGTAGGTAGTCTGTACCGCGACCGTAGTTGCGCGGGCAAGTTCCAAAAGCGAGCTTCGGTGCGGTGAAGGCCAAGGGATTGAACTGATTGCTACGCGACCAGTTCGACGCTCGCCACGACACGCCTGGAACACAGTCCGGCCGCAGACTGCTCGAGGACGGATCATATTCGTTGTAACTGAAGTTGACGGGGATGGGAGTTCTTCCCTGAGTGATCGTGGTAAGCTGCCAGCCGGATCCGAGACTCTGGTACCGGACAGGAATTCTGGGCACATTGTAGACGGCGCCGATGGTAAACCCGCTGCGGACGTCGATGTCACCCGGCGACCAATCGGCCTTTATGTCGTATGGGTTTTGATACGCCTCGAAGAGTCCAAGGACATCGTCAAATTCATGAGCCCAGTTGTAATTCGCATTGAGATTCAGTCCGTGAGCGCCGGTGCGGATACTCACGTTCATGGCGTTATAGTTGGACGAGGCAAACTGACCGGCGTAATTGATGCTGCCCCATTGGTTGCTGAGATAGTACTGGAGCGGTGCTCCCGCAGCAGGCGCTGTCCCATCGGCATTAGGCTTGGCAAGGTTAAGATTGTAGCCGCCGGGCAAATGCAACCCATGGTTGCCGCGATAGGCAATGGTCAGCACGGTGTTTTTGGCAAGCTGCTGGTCGATAGCCAGGCTCCACTGTTCCGAGTAGGAGTCCCGCTGTTTCGGATCGAAGGCCGTGACGTTGAGGGGAGCCTGAGGCTGGCAGTTGGGCACGCTGGTGGGCAGCGGAAACTGAACACTCGTGATGTTCGGTGTGCAGGTAACTCCCTGAAAGGCGATCGACAACAGGTTGATGGAGACGTTCTCTTCGGTATTGGTCGCGATGTTCAGCGGACTGCCAGCCGCGATCGGCAGGAAGAACAGGCCGAAGCCGCCCTTGAGCGCCATTAGCCCTTTGCCGTAGGGGTCCCAGTTGAATCCGAAGCGTGGAGCAAAGTCCACATAGGATGGTTTGTAAAGCTGCGTGCCCGGCTTGTCGAGCGAAAGTGTGGGAATATCAAAGTTCTCGAGCGCTCCCTTGGAGTCGTGGAGTACCGTGTTGAACTCGTAACGGATTCCCAGGTTAAGCGCGAGGTTGTGTCGAACCTTCATATCGTCGTTCAAGAAATATGCCGTCATGACGTTCTCCATATGCGTCATGGGATAGCCAAGAACCGACCATCCTTCGCCGTCATTGGCAAGAAAACCTTCGGGGCCTCCGGACGGATCGACGCAACCATTCGTGCCTTGCGGCTGCCCGTTGCAGGGCAGGTTGGTTGCTGCCTCCACGGTCGGCCCGCCGTAGTACGTAATCGAATCCTGCGAATAGAGTGCGCGCCCAACATTGTTCCAGCGAATGTCGGTGCCGAAGCGGAACTGGTTTCTGCCCTTGATCTTCGTGGCAGTGTCGATTAGCTGGTACGAGATCGACGGTTCATCGGAAGGAAATAGATCGGGAGAAGGCGCGAGGCCAAATCCTACGTTGCAGAAGAAGCAGCCCCACTGCGGGAATTGCGGTTCGCCGGCGGTTTGGTACGAGTGCGGGTGGTTGAGATTGAATCCCAGTTCATTCAGGAAGGTCGCCGAACCGATATAGTTCCAGGTCGCCTTCCCGAGCCTCGCGATTTCGGGCGCGTTTTCGTATTGGCCGATTGCCAGGCCGTAGGTGTCGTAGGTGTCGCTCTGGTTGTAGTTATAGCGGACAGCAAAGTTATTTTTCGACGACAGCACATAATCCAGCTTGAGAGCGTAGGTGTTCTCGTTGATGTCGCTGTAGGTGGTGCCGTTCAGAACATCGAACCAATAGCTATAGATCGTGTGATTGACCGTTGCAGCGGGCCCTCCGTTTCCGTGGGGGATCAGCGCGATGACCGGGGCCATCGCGGGCACGGCTTCAGCGCGCATGGCATCGTTCAACACCAAAGTCTCCCCGGTGACCACATTGGTGACCCGCTGGCGCTCGCCTTCATAGTTGCCAAAATAGAAGAGCTTGTTCGAGATGATCTTGCCGCCCAGGTTACCTCCGAACTGATTTAGCCGCAGCGGCACCCTGGCTCCGGTATCGAAGTAGTTCTTGGCATCGAAAGCGTCGTTGCGCACGAACTCGAATACCTCGCCATGCAGGTCGTTGCTCCCCGATTTGGTGATGAAATCGACGATGTCGCCAATCGCGCGGCCATATTCGGCGGAATAATCCGAGGAGAGCACCTTCACCTCCTGGATGTTGTCGACACTGGACCGGGTGATGCGCGCATCGCCACGGCCGAAGGTGCTAAAGACAACGTTGCCGTCGACGCGCGTAGCATCGCCACCGTCGAGAAGCATGTTGGCCCCGAACTGTCCACTGGCGAAGCCTCCCATCGAATCATTGTTGACGGCGCTGCCGGTGTTTTGAATCGCGCCCGGAACGAGGGCCAGCAAATCGGTGATATCCCGCCCGTTGATCGGCAATTGGCTGACCTGATCGGCGTTGATCGTCGTGCCCAGGCTGCTGGTTTCCGTGTCCGGCGCTATATTGTCCGCGCGGATGGTGACTGTTTCGTTCGCCGTGCCGACCTGGAGAACGGCATTTTCGGCGATGCTGTCATTGGCGTGCAGAACGACACCGTCGACGGTGGTGGTTCGAAAACCGCTTTTGGAAAATTTCAGCCGGTACACGCTGACGGTGAGCGAAGGAGCGAAGTACTCTCCGTGCGCGTTCGTGGTGGTAGTAAATGAGCGGTTGGTCTTAGTGTCGGTAATCACAACCGTCGCACCCTGGACGCTAGCCCCGGTGGGGTCGGAGACGGTGCCTGCAATCGTGCTGGTATCGAGCTGCGCGTGAGTGCGAGCCGGGAAGATGAGAAGCACCGAAGCAAGGAGCAGCAGCAGATGCCCCTCGAGTGTAAAGAAGCCCGCGAAATCACAAAGGAATCTAGGACGGCTTCTCATAGGAGCGTCGGACCTGGCACAAAAATCAGCTGGCATAAGGCGTATTTGTCCTTCCTGGGGATCGGTTTCGCTGGATC
>JASHQE010000105.1 GCA_030037705.1 Acidobacteriaceae bacterium
TGCGGCACGACTCAAGTCGCGCCCTGTTACGAAACCATTTATGCAACCAGTTCTAGTGTGGTGAGTCAGAAGTTCATAACATAATTCGAAGTCCCGAACCGCAGATCCTTCGACTCCGTTTGGCCCAAAAACGGCCAAACTCCGCTCAGGATGACAGCGGCAATTATGTTGCGGATTTAAGACTCAGGACACTAGGGCGTATCGACATATAGCCCGATAACCTATGGACAAAATCAGCAAGTTTTCCATAGAATTCGTGCGGCACGAAACAAACCGCAGATGTTTCGACTCCGCTGGGAGCAAAGAATGCTCCCAACTTCGCTCAACACGACAGTGCTTGACTCACTTTTCAGCAACTTAGAGTTGGTCTATATGCCGATATCGCCTAGTGTGGCTGAGGTCGAGGCGCATTCTGCTCGAATCGACCTTCAATTAGGCAGTTCGTTGAATCCTCGCCCACTCAGGATCGTCGGCACGCATTTTTCTACTCGCGCTGATCTGGTTTTTGCCTGCTTCGCGCCCGAGATGTGAAAGATGTATGACTTCCTCCGACCTGGGGAGAGCGCTCCGAAGGCCGCCCTAAGAACCGCGTCGCCATCCAGCCTGCATTGCAACTCCTCGGGAATCGGGTACTCTGAGGGCTTCTTGAGCTCTACCTTCTTCCCGGACTCCTCCAATGCGATGGCTTCGTAGATGTAGTCCGTCAGGGTCGACCGCAGGAGTGCAATTTCTTTGAACGAGGTGAACTTAACCCATCGTGCGGCCTGAGTATGGTCTCCGATCCTTTCGAGGATGTGCTTCGGGTCCTTCAGCAGCGCGCCTTTGAAAAACGAAAAGGCGCACGACTCCTTGAGCGGGATAACGATCGCCACGTTCTTTTTCTGGAAAGTGAAGCAGGGCTTGCCCCACTTCAGTGCTTCGGTAAGGTCGCAGTCGACCGCGATCTTACGCAGCCTATCTGTTTCCTTCTGCCACTTCTTCGCATAGGGAACTTTCATCGTTTCAGCCTCTCCGCCGGTGCCGAGAATCGTGAACGCGGCAAGCTCAGATTCCGCCTCCATCTCCAGATTCTCCTACGGTACGCCTGGTTTGTCTTCGACTGGAGAGAACAGGGCTTAGCGCTCATTGACAGCATTTCGGGTGATTTGTCGGCAATCCGAGCCGGGAGTCAATTGCTCCCAAGTGGAAGGGCCGCCTGTTTCAGGCGGCCCTCGTTACGTCTTCACCTCTTAGCCTTTTGGTCCGTTATGGCTTGAAGACGATGGATGCAAAGGTACCGGCCAATTCGTTGGTGCCGACCCCTTGGCCCACGGTCACGAACAACTCATTGGATGCTCCATTGGTCGTGTTTCCGCCGCCGAAGGCAATTCCCCAGAGATTGTTGAGAACAATCTTCCTTCCGAACCGGTCTCTGATCGTGCCCACAAACTTCCCGGTAATCGGGTCGAACGCGTTGATGGTGCCTTCGACGGAGTTGTTTGAGATCAGCAGGGTATTGCTCAGCGGGCCAAAATTCGACGGAGCAGCGGCCACACCCCAAGCCTGGTTGAGCGGCAGTCCTTGAATCAGTGTCTTGACGAAGGTGCCGTCCTCCTTGAAGACGTCCACGTAGCCGCCTGCGCCGATGTTGGGTACGGCATACGTGACGTAAACCAGGCCATTGATGTCCTGAATGCCGAAGACGGAGAAAGTGGACGGGATGTTGGGATCGCCGAACGACTTCACGAATGCCCAGCTGCCGTTGTACACATCGATCACATTATTTGTGTTGTCCGCGGCGTAAAGAAAGTTCCCCGTGGCATAGCTGGTGATGGCCAGGCCCGTGAAACTGGCTTTGCTGACCGAGTCGTCGACCGCGATGATCGACTGGTTCTTGTTCTCCTTCGACGCCCATGCGCTGATGGTGCCATCCAGTGTGGCAAAGATGAAACTCGCCGGCTCGCCATCAATCTGGAAATCCGTCGACGATCCGTTGTACACGACTCCGGTTGGTGTGCCCGGGCCGTTCAAGCCTGTCGGCGAGGACGGCCCGTTTCCGGCCGTGGGAATCAAGACCTTGAGCGACTCCTGTGTTCCGGTTGCGGTATAGAGGGTCGACCAGCCGGTGTCGTTATCGCTGATCCACCAGGGGCTCGTGGAGCTCCGAGCCAATCCCCAGGCATTCGCGAGCAGCGGATCGATGGTCGGGGCTTGGCCGAGTTGATTCGAAACCAGGTTTGTGAGTTGATACTGTGCTTGGGCGGGGGCTGAAAGCATGAGAGGAACCAAGCCGAGACAGGCGGCGACTGCGGTCTTACAAAGCTGCATAAGACGACTCTCCTTTTGAAGTCAGGCGCAGAGGAAGCGCCGAACCATTGGGTGCGAGCACCGGGTACAGCGCCTTCTCTAGCTTTTCTTGGATGTGATCAAAGGCCCGTTCTTTCGCATGTGATCGTAGGCCGAGTCGCAAACCGGAATTGTCACCGGCTGGTCACCGCTTTGTAAAAATCCGCTACCTGCGCGCAATCGAGGCTGAGGGCAAGCATCCGTCCTCTGTTACACGGTGATGGAGAAGCGGAACGATGCTATCCGACCCTGGAAGCGCCGGCGCTGATCGGGATTGAGGGGTGCGGCAACAGCCAGTGGTTTATTGAGTTAGCGGAGCAACTGGGTCACGTGGTGTGGGTAGGCGATGCAGTGCAGATTCGGGCCAGTTACGTGCGCAAGCATCGTCCTTATCGAGGGGTACTCGAATCTAGGGGTACCCGAGGATGGTGCAAAATCAAACAGCCAGAGACCTTGTTCAGAGATCTGGTTCAGAGACTGGGCCGGCTCTGTGCGCCGTTTCCCGGCTTCACAACGCACAGGTCCGCAGTGGAGGGAAACCAGCAGTAGAAATGAGCGACTAACTCATGGCGGAGGGAGAGGGATTCGAACCCCCGGTACCCTTTCAGGCACAACGGTTTTCAAGACCGCCGGTATCAACCGCTCACCCATCCCTCCGCGGAAGGAAAGCCCGGTTGTTCCTTCAAGTTTACCGCATTTCGTGGTGGCACCGTGCAGGCTTTCTCCTTAACTGCTGCTATAACTGTTGCTCGGATTCCGCTCTAAGGCTGAGGCATCACCAGCACTTCGACACCGCTCGCGGCGTCTTTCTGATGGAAGATCTGCTCGGTTGCTTTTTGAAACTCTTCCGGCTTTGCATAAGGAATATCCGTAAAGATCTGCGGATTGCGATCGGTCAGCGGGAACCACGAGCTCTGCACCTGCACCATGATGCGATGACCGCTGCGAAACGTATGATACAGGTCGGGCATGGTGAAGTGGATGTCTGTTTCTTTGCCCGGTACCAGCGGCTCGGGCTTCTCCCAACTGTTGCGGAACTTGGCGCGGAACGGTTCCCCGCGCAGGAGCTGCTGGTAGCCGCCCATGTGCACGGGCGGCGCATCGAGAACACGCTTGCCTGCTTCGCCTCCACTCTGTGTATCGAGAAGATTGTCGGGATAGACGTCAATGAGCTTCACGTCAAAATCGGAGTCGGTGCCGGAGCTGGCAACCTTCAAATGCGGCGAGATCGGGCCGGCAATCGTCACATCCTCCGTAAGCGGATCGGTCTCGTAAGTCACTACATCGGGCCGGTAGCTTGCAAAGCGCTGATCATCGACCATATAGCGCTGCGGCACCGTGTCTGTTGTATAACCCACAAACGGCACCGGATGATTGGGATCGCTCAGATATTCGTCTTTACTTGTTGTTTCGGTCGGCGGATCGAAGCTGAGCTTGCCTCCTGCATGAAAGTAGAGCGTCTCCGGCGTTGCGGCTTTCGGCGGCCATGCATCGTATCTGCGCCAGATATTGGTTCCCGTCTCGAAGACAATGGCCTTTGGCAGCGCCTCGCCCTTGCCTTTCAGGTAATGCTCGAAAAACGGAAACTGGATGTATGCGCGGAAATACTCCGCGGTTTTGGCATCGAACTGCACATCGCCCAGCCGGCTGCCGTCGCTGCGCGCCCAGCCTCCGTGCACCCATGGTCCCTCGACAAGAGTGGTCGGCGTATCCGGGTTGAATTTGTTGATTGCGTAGAAGGTGCGGTACGGCCCTTCGAGATCCTCCGCATCGAACCAGCCGCCCACCACCAGCACAGCGCATTTCACATTCTTCATGTGCCGCGAGAGATCGCGCGATTGCCAGTACTCGTCGTAGGTATCGTGCTTGAACTGGTCGTCGAAGAGCCAGTTCGAGCCTTTGAGATAGTTCGTCTCGAGATTGGCGATGTTGCCGGCCTTCCGATAAAACTCGTAACTGTCCGGCGTGCCAAAGTGAAATGTGACCGGAGGCTCAGCCGGCTCCGGATTGGCTTGCGGATAGAAAAACGGCGCGTAGAAGCCAAAGTTGGCCGAGAGCATGAAGGCGCCGCCGTGATAGGAATCGTCGCCCAGGAAGAGATCGGTCATGGGCGCCTGCGGGCTGGCGGCTGCAATGGCCGGATGCGAGTCAATGATGGACGCAGACGTGTAGAACCCCGGATACGAAATACCCCAGATACCCACTTTGCCGTTGTTGTTCGGCACATGTTTGAGCAGGAACTCAATCGTGTCGTAGGCATCGGAGGAGTCATCCACATCCCTGGGTGACTTTTTCGCATCGATATGCGGCCGCATCTCGATGAACTCGCCTTCGCTCATCCAGCGCCCGCGCACATCCTGGTAGACGAAGATGTATCCGGCCTTCTCGAACTCGTCCGACGGCCCCAAGTGCGCGGGGTACTTATCTTCGCCGTAAGGCGCAACGCTATACGGCGTGCGACCCATCAGGAATGGATACGGCCCATGATCATCCGGAAATGCCGACGGCTTAGGCACGTAAACTGCGGTAAACAGACGCACGCCGTCGCGCATGGGGATGCGGAACTCGTACTTCGTGTAATGCGCGCGGACGTAATCCTCCTGCGGCGCATCCGCCGTAGCCTGTTGAGCGGAAGCGCGCAGGAAGGCGAGAGGCAAAACAAGCAGAAGCGTGAACCGGAATCGCTGCGATCTGGGCATCGGGACGCGGAATCTCCTCGAAGATCAAGAGTACCGCAGAAGACCGGCCGACCGGACCTGCTCAATTACCGGATGGCTGGTCTTCCTGTTCTTCGTCATCTTTTGGAGTTGCCGGCGGCTTTTCCGGGGTGGTCAGCGGCGTAGTAATGTCATCGAGATAATCAGGCACGCCATCCACGCGTACGAGAGCCGGGTAGCGTTCGCCTTCGTGATAGTCGATCGTGGCCATCAGGACAAAGGAATCGGCCTGCACGATAAGGTGAATCGGCTCCGTTGTTCCCTTAGCCGCTCGAATGGCCTCGTGCACTGCGTCTGATGAAAAGATACGGCCATTCACCGCGATGATCTTTTCGCCCGGAGCAAGCTGCGCCTTGTATGCAGGACCGTCCCAGCGCACGTCGGCGATGCTCCCATCGCTCGAAATGCGCAGCCCGAGCGAAAACCAGTAGTCGGGCATTCTTCCATGCAGGCCAGGAACCTTGGCCAGCGTGCGCCACCCGGCAGTAGGCTTTTCCCCGTAAATCAGCTTGTACCCGCCGCGCTCAATGCCATCCAGATCGGCACGCGGATTGATCTTGTCTACGCGATCGTGAAGGAATGTGGCCCAATCGTAGGGAGCGACAGCGTTCAAGTCCTGCACCAACTCATCGAATGTGTAGGGAACGATGAGTGGACCGGTATTTCCACCCTTGGCGAGAAAGATTCTTTCGAAATCGGCGAGCGATTTTTTATTGCCGGTCATCTTGCGGATCAACGTATCGGCATCGAGCCACAACAGTTCGCCTTCCTGGTAATAATCCTGCCCGCGTTTCCAGTTCGACCATGCGGGATTGCCGCTGCGCAGAATGCTTGCGGACACGGCCGTATCCTCGGTGGGGCGCCAATCACGTCCAGGGCGATTGTCGAGCGTCGCTGCGCTCAGCGCCAGAAGGTCGCGGTACTGCGCCTGGGTCTCAAAGCCCGTCCGCGCGGCCAGCACGTTGCCAAGATACTGGGTCATGCCCTCGTATACCCATAGCAGCGCTCCTTGCTGGGCGGTAGCGAAATCCGGCTGATAAAGACCTACCGGCCGTCGATATTTGCCGTTCCAGGAATGCGTGAATTCATGGGGCAGCAGGTCTGCATTTTCGAGCTCGTGAGGGTCGTCAGCATATCCCTTTTCCTCGACGCCATTATTGGAGGACTGGCCATGTTCAAGTCCTTCGCCGCCTGCCACATCGGAAAGAGTGAGCAGGAAGTGATAGGCGTGATAGTGGTGCGAAGCGTAGAGCGCCTCCGCTTCGCGGACCAAATTGTTGAGCTGAGCCAGCACTGCGGGGCGCAGGTTGGAGTCCTCAGGATTATCCGAAGCTACGTCGATAAAGTGGCTCGGCTTAATGGAGGGCGCCAGCGGAAACTCGTGGAAATATTCACCGGTGAGAACCGGTGAATCTTCGAGCTGCTCCACCGTGGTTGCCGCAAACTGCGTTACCGCGCCGGGCGCTGGAACCGGATACGATCCAGGGCTGACGGGTGTAAGCGCGGTGCCAATGCCCCATCCGGCCGGAACCTTCAACGAAGGTTGAATGGGAATCTCGGACACCGGCGTGTTGGCCGGATAAAGAAGCAGCTTTTCCCATTCAAGCACCGCCAGTTTTTGCGAGACACGTTGAAGAACGATGCAGTCCAGATGCGCATGCAGCGTGGTCACGCCTTCGGGAATGGTGAGGTGAAACTCGTAGAGGTCCACATCATCGCGCCGCCACGGAAGCGTCTGTCCTTTCGCCGTAAAGACGACACCGGTGATCTCTTCCACGGGGCCGGTGGGCCGGTGATTGCCGGGAATCCACTGCGGCGTGATGAGAGTCAGGGGTCCCGCCGTTACGGGCAAG
>JASHQE010000106.1 GCA_030037705.1 Acidobacteriaceae bacterium
GACCGAAAAACAACTGCGCCGCGGCATCCATCGCTCCACACGCGAGTTGGAAGACGCCATCCATCAATACATCCACCACAGCAACCGAGATCCGAAACCTTTTATCTGGCACAAAACCGCCGACCAAATCCTGGCAGCTGTCGCGCGGTTCTGTGTACGAACTTCGGACTCAGGACACTAGAACTGGTTGCATAAATGGTCTGGTCAGGTAAAGAAACTTCCCTCAGGGGCTAAAGCCCCAGTGTTCATGAGGTTTTTGCGGCACGACTCAAGTCGTGCCCTGTTACGAAACCATTTATGCAACCAGTTCTAGGGACTAGGGGCCAGGGAATCGTTGAGAAAAAGCAATTGCCTGCCAATTCTCGATCTCTGACCCCTGATCTCTGATCCCTGACCCCTGTTATTGTTTCTTCAGCGCGCGCTTCAGGACTACTTCAAGCGCGGCTTTTTGTTCCGCGTACTCAGCAGCAGAGAGCGTGCCGGCGATCTTTTCGCTCTCGATCGCGAAAAGCTCTTCTTTGAGCACGCTCAACAGGGCCCCATTGTTTGCGGCAATGGACGGCGTGTTGCTCACGGCAGGTTGCGCCGAAAACGGCATGGCCGGCTGCACCGGCAACGATGTTTGCGCGGGCGCGTCCACGACTGCGCCAGCGGGTTTGCGCAAAAGGAAGGCCGCGGCCGCGGCGAGAATGAGCGCAAGGCCGCCGAGAATCCACCATTTGTATTTGCTTAGCGGATCGGGTGTGTTGATAGGCTCGCCGATGCCGCCACCGGGCTGACTGCCGGGACCGGCAGCGCCCTGGCCACCATTATCCGCCTGCTGGCCGCCCTGCGCTTCGCGGGGAATCTGCCCCGCACCGGAGATGGTGAACGCGATGGCTTTGCCGGGGATTGCATTCTTCAACAGGAATGTCTGCACGCTCGGATCTTCATTGACGGTCTTGAAATCGGCGCCTGCGCCGGGGGTGAAGATCATGCTTTTCGGCAGCAGGACAGCGACATTGTCTGCGGGCAGCGTGATGGAAGGCTTGAAGGTGTACTTCTGGTCGGCATACGGGAGCGAATAAGCAATCTCGAAGACCGTGTCTTTCTGCCCCTCATCGGGTTGGATCGGAAAATTAAACGAATAATGTCCTTTCGGACCGTCGGGGTCCATCTTGACTGAGGTGGGCAGACCGCTGGGCCGCTGCGCGCCGGTGTCGGTGACGATCGCGTCTGCGGGCAGCACGATCGCGAAGGATTTCGGACTCCATTGCGTCACCGGCGGCGAGCTGGTGTTGTGCACAAAATAGCGTTCACTCACCTTGAGTGCGCCGCTCGGATCCGTTTCGGCCTCAATTACATCGGCCTCGATAAAGACGCCCTGCACGTTGGCGGCTACGTCGTAGACCGGAATGTCACCCGGCCCTCCACCCATTGGCGCGGCAATGAAATACCCCGCACCCTGGTGCGTGACGCGGATCAGATACGGCCCGCTGCCCGGCGCGCTCAATGTGTAGTGACCTTTAGCATCCGTTGTGGCGTGAGCTGCTTCGCTCATGCCGGCCTGCACGTCGAGCATGACGACCTGGTCGCCTGCGGCAGGCTTGCCGGTGGTCTTGTCAGTTACGGCGCCGGTGACCTGCACGGCGTGGGCGAAGGCGCTGGCAAAGAGCAGCGCCATGGCAAAGAAAAATCGCATCGATCTCATTTCCTTCAATCGTGAACCGTTCTTACAATGATTTGAAATTCGCCAGGGGCTGAAGCCCGAAATTTATTTCGCTTGCGCGATCGGCACGAGTAAACTCGTGCCCTGTTACAAAGCTGCGTCCATTTCACGCTTGCTGCAGGCGGTCAATCTCTGCCAGCAGATCGGCCGTCTCTTTTTCGAGCAGTGCGCGCTGGGTTTGAAAATCTTCTTCAGGATACTTGCCGGCGCGATGCTCGAAGTTCAGGTCGCGCAGGTTCTCGTAGAGTTGCTCCTTGCGCTCCAAAAGAAAATCGAGGCGCGTCTTTTCTTTCTGGCTGGCGAAGGCATTTTCCGGCCAGAAGGTGTAGACCACCAGCGCAAAGAGCAGAAGGAGTCCGGCGATCAGTCCTTCGGTTTCTGTCATGACTACAATCCTCCCTCGGCGCCGGTCTCGCGGCGAATCTGCTCCAGCCGTTCGCGCTCTTGCGGGCTGAGCGAAGTGTCGCGGCTTACGGGTGTTGCGGCCTGCGCATCCGGCTTGCCGGACCAGCGCCGCACCAGCAAAATAGTGCCCAGCAACGCTGCGGCGAAGACGGCGAAGGGCGCGATCCAGGCGACGAGATCGAAGCCCTGCGTGCGGGGCGCGGCCAGCACTGTGACGCCATATTTGGCGGCGAACGAGTCCATGATCTGCTGATCGCTCTGGCCGGATGCAATCGCGCTGCTCAAGGTGGCGAGCTCATCGCTACGCGACGGGCAGCCGTAGTGATCGCACTCCCCCAACAGTTGCGCGCAACCGCAGGTACACATCAGCCTGTGCCCGAGACTGTCGATCCGCGAACCGGAGTCGGATGCGCCGAGCGAGAAGCAGACAGCGATGGCCAACAAGGCGGCTTGCGCCGCTTTGATCCAAACTGAGTTGATCGAACCCGAGTTGATCCGGCCGGAACGGGGCGGGGCAGTGAGCATCAATCGCCCCCTTTGAGCGCGACTTCCGGAGCGACCTGCCGCGCGACCGGCACGCGCAACGCCGCAGTGGCCGGGCTGAGGCTGGGCGCGAGCGCGATCAATGTGCCTAAAACCATGATGACCAGTCCCGCCCAGATCCAGCCCACGAGCGGATTCAGGAAGGCTTTGATGATCGGCTGACCGGTATCGGGATTCATGCCCTCATAAACGACGTACAGATCCCACATGGGCACGGAATGAATCGCCACCATGGTTTGCGGCTGATCGCCTCCGCCAAGATGGTACGCGCGTTTTTCGGGCGTCATCTGGAAGAGCGTCTTGCCGCCTTTCGTGACGTTCAGAATCGCGTACTCAGAGTCGTAGTTTGCGTTCGAGTCCTGGGTGAAACCGGTGCATTCGAGCGTGTAGGGTCCGATGTGCATGGCATCATGCACGCCCATTTCGCTTTCCACGTTGCGGTTGAAGGCGGAGCCGGCCAGTCCTAATACCACAACAACCACGCCGATGTGTACGATGTAGCCGCCGTAACGGCGCGTGTTGCGGCGCGTGAGCAGCCATGTGGCCGAGAGAAGATTGCGGCCGGTCTGGCGGGCGATCACGTGGGCGCCGCGCAGAAACTCGCTCAATACCGCGACAAAGACAGCCACGCCGACCGCGAAGGCCACAAGCGCATAGAAGTTGCCGGAGGAGAACGCGCCGTTCACCCAGGGGCGAACGCCCACAGCCAGACAGACGATCACAGTGGCCCAGAGCGCGATGACGGGCAGCACGAAGTTCCGGCGGATACTCTTGAACGAGGTGGCCCGCCAGGGCAGCAGCGGTCCCACACCAGTGAGGAAGAGCAGAAAGAGCCCGATGGGTATGGCTACGCGGTTGTAAAACGGCGCGCCTACCGTGACCTTGGTGCCCTGCACGTATTCAGAGAGGATGGGAAAGAGCGTTCCCCAGAGAATCACAAAACAAGCGGTGAGCAGGACCAGATTGTTGAAGAGGAAACTCGACTCGCGGCTGACCAGCGATTCAAGATGATGTTCGGTCTTCAGGTGCCCGCGCTGGTAGATGTAGGTGAAGATGCAGATGGCCAGCACGATTCCCATGAAGACATAGAACCAGGTGCCGATCGACGACTGCGCGAAGGCATGCACCGAACTCACCAGACCGGCGCGGGTGAGCAGCGTGCCGAGCATCGTAAGCAGAAATGTCGAAAAGATGAGCCAGACGTTCCAGCTCTTCATCATGCCGCGCCGCTCCTGCATCATCACGGAGTGCAGGAAGGCCGTGCCGGTGAGCCAGGGCATGAAGCTCGCGTTTTCGACCGGGTCCCAGCCCCAATAACCGCCCCAGCCCAGAACGGCGTAGGCCCAGCGCATGCCCAGGAAGATGCCGCAGGTCAGAAACAGCCAGGTGGCCATGGTCCAGGCGCGGGTGATATGAATCCATTTTTCGCCGGGGTAGCGCATCATGAGCGCGCCGAGCGCAAAGGCAAAGGGAACCGAGAAGCCGACATAGCCGAGATAGAGCATCGGCGGATGGATCACCATCTCTGGATACTGGAGCAGGGGATTGAGGCCGTTGCCGTCGTCGGGGATTGTGCCTTTGAGCAGCGCGAAGGGCGGTGCGGCGAAGTTCAGGATCAGCAGAAAGAAGACCTGTATGCCGGCGAGGATGGTTCCCGCATAGGCGTACAGCTTGACGTCAGTTTTGTGGCGGAGCCGGAGGACGAATCCGTAGGTTCCCAGCAGCCAGGCCCAGAGGAGTAAAGAACCCTCCTGGCCGCTCCAAAGGGCTGCGAACTTATACGGCGCCGGGAGCGCGCGATTTGAGTGCTCCACGATGTAGGTGATGGAGAAGTCGTTGGCAAAGGCGGACCAGACCAGGGCGAAGGCCGCGGCCGTGACGGCGTAAAAACCGGCAATGCCTGCACGCCGCGCGGTATCGGCCAGCCGCTCGGGTGAGATGCGCGCCGGGGTTCCGGTGGCGATGAGGCGTAGCGCAATGGTTCCGGCCAGCAGGTTATAAGCGGCCAAAGCCAATGCAATCAGAAGCGCAAAACTGCCCAATGCTGCCATACTGCGGTTCTCCCGGTGCATTTGAGCCAGGCTGCTCCAGATGCGCCGCGCGCCCTCTCAAAAACTTGCGCGCGCCTGGAAAGTTGCTCAAGTGCTTTCCCAATGATTCTCGCATTCGAGAGACGAGGGCTTCTCAATCTATGATAGGCGCTTGGGTAGACGCTCCGCAGCCAAATTCGCCTGTTTGGGTAGTGGGTCAGTTTGGGAAAGGTCGAGCGGGGCTAAGGCCCTCATTTTTGGTTGCGATGTTTTTGGCGCGACTGAAAGCCAATACCCTGACACAAATCAATTCATTGCGGACTACCACGTCTGTTTGACCCTGCCGTTACGTCTAACTAGACTGACAGCAGGATCTCTTTCATGGCGGGTTGTCCATTGCGTCGGTTTGTGCTCATTCCGGTTGTTTTGTGCGCTTTAGCGGAAATTACCTCCATCCCGGCCCGCGCGCAGGCGCAAAGTAACTCTTCAAGCAGCCAGAGTGTACCCCCTTCGTCGGCCTACGCGCGGGAGAAAGCGCCGTCTCTGATTGATCCGGCTGGACCGACCATCTCGCTGATCCCCTCGGAGCAGGTGTTTACTATGGCGGCGGCGCTGAATGCCTGCGGTTACGATGAAGGCCTCGAAGAAAGCGCGCCGGTACGCAAACACGTGCGGGATGAGATCGATCAGGCGCTCGCTAAGAGCGAAGATGCCCGTACGAAACGCGATGCGCTCTGCCTCTATATTGCGCAGCATCGCATGACTGGAACCGAGAAGGATATTTCGCAATACATTTCGCTCGCGTTATACCTGAGCCCGCCACCGGAGCTGGAGATTACAGCGGACCTCACGGAGATGCCTCCGGATGCGACCCAGGTGGCGGAGATCGTGCCGGTTCTCAAGGATTTTGCCGCGGCGGCTGACCTGCACGGCATCTGGCTCACCGTCCACCATACGTACGATGACGAGGCGGACAAGGTGCACGATCCGCTCTCGCAGATGATTGTCGCGACGAACACCTATCTCAAGATGCCGGCATCGACATATGACGGGCGGCGATTCGTCGTGATCATCGAGCCGATGCTCTCGCCGAGCGTGGTGAATGCGCGTATCTATGGAACGGATTACGTGGTGGTGGTGTCGCCGGTCGAGGGCAAGATCCGCATGACCGACGTGCGGCATATTTATCTCCATTACGTGATCGATCCGCTTCTGCTGGCGCGGGCCAATGCCGTCGATCGCACCCAGCCGATCCTCAAGGTGATACGCGACGCGCCTCTCGACTTCCGCTATCGCTCCGATACGGTGCCGCTCACGATCGAATGCCTGATCAAAGCCATCGAGGCGCGCACCATGGATACCGGCGTTCCGATTTACAAGATTCCTGCAAATGCCGACCGTTCCGAGTTGCCGCGCTATGAGCACGAGCGCCAGCTCTCGATTGAGAAATCGGATGCGGTACGCCTGGCCGCTGTGCAGCACGACATGAACCAGGGATTCGTGCTCACGCAGTATTTTTACGAGCAGATGATCCAGTTCGAAAAGGATCCGGCCAGCTTGAAGGACACGATCGGAGAAATGGTCTACAGCATGGATGTGGATCAGCAGGTGCATCGTGCGCGCAATACGACCTTCGACAAAGAGGCCGACGAAGATGTTTTGCAGCGCAGCCAGCCACGCAAGCTTACCGGGCTCGATCTGGCAGAGGCCAGACTTTCCAACGGGGATGTGGCGGCGGCCAGTGCAATCGCGCAAAAAGTGCTCGCCAGCCAGACGGATACCGTGCAATCGGCAGCCGACGCTGCGCGCGCACACTTTATCATGGCGCGCGTGGACTTGATGTCCGTGCATCCCAACGAATCGGAAGACGAGGCGGAGAAGACGATCGGCGAAGCGGTGGGCGAGTTCCAGAAGACGCTGGCTGCGAGCAAGGACCAGCGATTGCTGGCCTGGTCGCACATCTACCTGGGCCGCGTGCTCGATCTCGAATGCAAGCGGGATGAGGCACTGGCCGAGTACAAGGAGGCACTCGCCGTCCGCGACGGGCAACAGGACACGCGGCTCGCCGCCGAGCGTGGAGTCAAGACAGCTTATGCGGCCCGCGGCCACGAGCACGACTGCGACGACGATTCCGGCGACAACCCGCCTGTTGGAAACGCTCCACCGGCAGGCGGACAGGCGAACGCGGGAACCAAGGGCGCCGGACAAAGTGGAGCTCAAACCCCGCCGCAATAGATTTCGGGCCCGAGGCGGCGGACATGTTGTGTGGAACGACTGGTTACGATTTTTCCCCTCCCTCTTTCAAGAGAAATGGAGCCAGGCGAAGCGCACATGGAATCAGATCTTGCAGAACTCGAAGATGCACTGGGCCACAATTTCGCCAGCCGCGAACTGCTGGTGCGGGCCCTCACGCATCGCTCGCTGGCCAACCAGATTGCGCATGAGGCTGGCCGGGAAGAGACCACCGATGCCGGTGACAATGAACGCCTGGAGTTTTTGGGCGACGCTGTCCTGAATCTGGTCGTGGCCGAAGCCCTTTTTGCATCGCACCCGGAGTGGCATGAAGGCGAGCTGACGCGCGTGCGCGCGCAACTGGTAAGCAGGCAATATATGGCGGGTGTCGCCGCTGGGATTGGACTCGGCAAGCATCTGCTCTTGAGCCGGGGCGAGGAGCGCAGCGGGCTGCGCAACAAGAGCACCGTGCTTTCGAATACCATGGAAGCAGTGATGGGCGCATTGTTTCTGGATGGTGGGTTGGAGCCGGTACGAGCATTTGCGCGTGCCCATGTGATGGGAATGGCTGCCGAGCAACTGGCTGAGGAATTGCGTTCCGGCGCGGCGCTTGGCAACTATAAATCGGCGCTGCAGGAGCGGTTGCAGGCGGCGCGGGCCGGAACACCGGTCTATCGCGTCAAATGCGAGAGCGGTCCGGACCACAGGAAGCGTTTCCTCGTGGAGGTGCGGATCAGGACTGGGGCCGGCGAGCCGGGTGAGCCGCTGGCGCGCGGCCTGGGAAACACCAAAAAGCATGCCGAACAGGATGCGGCGCGGCGGGCGCTCGAACGGCTCGCAGCGGGAGAGGTGGAATTGGCTTCCGCATCACCGGCAGATCCGGCCGCAAACAAGGGGGAACACACCGCGCAATGAGTTCCTCTTCCCAATTGCCGGCTACGCGCCTGCCGCGAATTGCCTGGCTCCGCCTGCATCTGCCCACGCTGCCCGAGGCGCTCGCTTCGCTGCTGCGCACGGTTGTGGTGGCTTTGTTTGTGCTTACCTTTGTGTTGCAGCCGCTTCTTATTCCCTCCGAGAGCATGGAACGGACACTGCTGGTAGGCGATTTTCTGCTCTTCAACAAGCAAGTCTATGCACCCGCGGGCCGCCTGACTCACTGGCTCATGCCCTATCGCCCGATTGAGCGCGGCGACATCGTCGTCTTTCACCATCCCAAGCCACCGCTGCTCGTGAAGCGTGTGATCGGCATTCCGGGCGACCGGTTGCGGATCGAAGACGGCCGCGTGTTTGTGAATGACTTGCCTCTCGACGAGCCGTACGCCGCCTTCGAACCGGCACCGCCCAATGATTTTCGTGATAATTTTCCTGCCAAGATTTACACCGACCCACAGGTCGATCCCGACTGGTGGCGTCAGATGCAGAGCCTGACGCGCGATGGCGAGCTGACGATACCGCAGGGCGAGTATTTTGTCCTGGGCGACAATCGCAATCACAGCAGCGACTCGCGGTATTGGGGATTCGTACCCCGGCAATCGATTGTGGCGCGGCCGCTGATGATCTACTTTTCCCTGCGGCGGCCCTCTTCAACCGATGTGCAGCAGGCCGCGGATGATAGACTCGGACACGAAAGGGAACTCACGGAATGGCTGGCGGGATTTGCGCGCTGGAAGCGCATCTTCCAGGTGGTTCATTGATCCCGCCTGACCGCCAGCCACGGCCGGGAACTCCCGTAAAGAGCGACAGGATGACAACGAAGAAAACGCTGGCCACAAAAGAGCCGCCTGAAGCATTTCCAAGCTCAAGTCTCCCTGAGGAAAAATCGAATATCGAGGAAGAAAGAGTAGAGGAAACCCCCTTCGAAGCGGTCGCCAGCATCTGCGGCGTGCTGGTGGTGGGCCTGTTCATTCTTACGTTTCTGGCTCAGAACTTCGTCATCCCCTCGGGATCGATGGAGAAGACGCTCCTGGTTGGAGATCACCTCGTTGTTGACCGGATTACGCTTGCACCGCCCACGAAATGGATGCCGCTGGTGCATTATCGTGAACCGAAACGCGGCGACATCATTGTCTTTATCAAGCCGGTGGCGGAGCCGGACCCCGATGCGGAGGGCAAACCGCAGTATCTGTTTTTGGTCAAGCGTCTGATCGGCGTGCCCGGCGACCACATTCACCTGCGCAACGGCATCGTCATCATCAACGGCGTTGCCCAGTCACAGCCTCACGCGCAGCCTACGACGGCGGAGAACCACCAGGACTTCCTCGACGAATTTCCCTCTGTGCCACCGTGGCCGCAACCGGGCGGCGCGACGGAAAGCTGGGCAGTCGATTTTCCGAATCACATCGTCGATGGGGATTTGGTTGTTCCTCCCGGACAATACTTCATGATGGGCGACAACCGGCACGATAGCCTCGATTCGCGCTTCTGGGGTTTCGTTCCGCGAGCGGATATCATTGGACGGCCCCTGTTCAATTATTGGTCGTTTGAGACTCCGGAGTCCGAATACGAACAAACCGGCATCGGCAACCGCATTGCCTGGATGACCCATGTGGCTCTGCACTTCTTTACGGAAACGCGCTGGAAGCGGACCTTCCATGTGATCCGGTGAATCCGTTCAAGCGCCTACACATTCTATGGAACAGCAGGTAGAAGAAACGCCGTTTGAAGCCATCGCCAGCATCTGCGGCGTGCTCGTCGTCGGGCTGTTCATCCTCACTTTCCTGGCGCAGAACTTCGTCATCCCCTCGGGGTCAATGGAGGAGACGCTTTTAGTGGGCGATCATCTTGTCGTGGACCGGATAACGCTTGCTCCGCCGGCGAAATGGATGCCGCTTGTGCGCTATCGTGAGCCGCGGCGTGGGGATATCGTAGTTTTCATCAAGCCCGTACCCGATGATGTGAACGGAGTCCCTCAGTACCAGTTCCTCGTGAAGCGTCTGATCGGCGTGCCCGGCGATCACATTCATCTGCGCAATGGCATTGTGATTATTGATGGCGTAGCCCAGTCGCAGCCGCACGCGCAGCCCACGACGCCGGAAAATCATCAGGACTTTCTCGACGAGTTTCCCTTAGTGCCGCCCGATCCGGAACCAGGAAATTTCATCACCGAGTCGTGGGCAGTCGATTTTCCGAATCACATCGTCGATGGGGATCTGGTCGTTCCTCCCGGACAATACTTCATGATGGGCGACAACCGGCACAACAGCGCCGATTCGCGCTCTTGGGGCTTTGTCCCCAGAGCGAACATCGTGGGCCGGCCGTTGTTCAACTACTGGTCGTTCAAGGCTACGGAAAGCGATCTCGAACAGCCCGGCCTCGGCCATGGGCTGGCATGGATGGCGCACGTGGCGCTGCACTTCTTCGGCGATACACGCTGGAACCGAAGCTTCCAAGTGATGCATTAGAGCAGATGCAGAGTTTCCGTGCCGTAAGAAAGATTGGGCAAGGTGGCTTTTTCTAAGGGAAAAGCCATGGAACCACATCCATTCACCTTACGGCAACTCTAAATCCGCTGTAGACCGGGTTCTGGGTTCTCGTGTCCTGTTCAGGTATGTGCAAGGTGGCGTTTGCCGCGGTGAACGCCATTTGGGAGTCGCGGCTCCGGATACAGCAACTCTGGAGCCGTTGTAGAAATTAGAATCTGGACAGGATGAAGGACGAGACGAAAGCCCGCGAACCTGCTGCGCCTGCGCGAGATGTGTTGGCGCGCAAGCGGATTCGCATCCTCCTGGTGGCTATTGCGGCGCTCATGATTGCCGTGCTGGTTGTGCCGCCGATGGTGAGCGTGAGCCGGTATAAGAGCTGGATCACACAGCTCATTGCCAGATCGCTGGGCCGGCCCGTGAAGCTTTCCTCCGTCGAGCTGCGACTGCTACCCTGGCCCGGATTCGTGCTGAGCGATCTCAGCGTCGCTGAAGATCCGGCTTACGGAGCGGAGCCGGTGCTGCACGCGGCCTCCGTCAAGGCATCGATCCGTCTGCTGTCACTGTGGCGTGGCCGGCTGGAGATCGGCCGCATCAGCATGGATGATGCCAGCCTGAACCTGGTGCGCAGCGAACCGGGAAAGTGGAACCTGGACCCTTTGTTTCGCACCGCTGTGGCACAGGCGGGATCGGGAGCCGGCGCAACGCTGCATCGCGCAGTTCCTCTTCCCAGCATCGAGGCTACAAACTCCCGCATCAATGTGAAAAACGGCATGGAAAAGCTGCCGTTTTCGCTCATCAATACCGACCTGGAGGTCTGGCAGGAAAATCCCGGCGAGTGGCGCATCCGCTTGCGTGGCCAGCCCGCCAGGACCGATGTGAGCCTTTATCAGGAAGACACGGGTGTACTGCGGCTGGAGGCGACGATTCGCAACGCGCCGGCCTTGAGCGACATGCCTGTGCAGCTCGATCTCGACTGGCGCGAGGCGCAGCTTGGCCAGCTCGCGCGCTTAATGACGGGGTCGGATCCGGGCTGGCGTGGCGATCTGACCGGCAACTTGCATCTCGAAGGCACTGCCGATGCCGCGCACGTCACTGCACGGCTCCGCGCTGCCGGCGTACATCGGGCTGAGTTTGCGCCCGCTGAGCCGATGGATTTCGACGCAAATTGCAGCTTGGTTTATCACTATGCGCGGCGCACACTGGAGAATCTGGAATGCAATTCGCCGCTGGGCGACGGGCACATGCGCGTGACCGGGGACCTGCCCAATGAAGGCGGCCCACCCCATCTCACAGTCGAGCTGGATCACATTCCAGTTGCCGCAGGACTTGACGCGCTGCGAACCTTGCGCAGCGATGTGCCCACGGATCTGGACGTCAAGGGTACGGTGAGCGGCAGGATTGCCTATGCCCCAATGGCCGAGAACACACAGCCGGAAAAGCCGGCTCCACGGCGTGGAGCAAAGGCCGTGCGTGCGATAGAGGGGCCGCTGACCGGTGCGTTCGATGTGGAGGATTTTACTTTAAGCGGCACAGGCCTGAACCAGCCCGTTCAAGTTGCCAAGATTGTGTTGCAGCCGGCGCCGGTTTCTTCCGGAATGGCCAACTCGCCGCAGATGTTGACCGGAACGCTGGCGCTGCCTGCCGGCGGCAACGCTCCTGTCTCGATCAACCTTCAGTTAACCCGGTCGGGGTACCAGGTGGTCCTGCGCGGCCCGGCAAGCATGGCGCGGGCAAGGGAACTGTTCATTGCCGCGGGCATTGCCTCGCCCTCGGGATTGGATGCCTTGGCAGGCGATCCGATTCTCGTCGATCTCAGCGCAGAAGGTCCGTGGCTGCAAGCACCGGAGGCGCCGTCAGACAGCCTGGTTGCCGATGCCAATCCGGATGCTTCAGTCGCAGAACCATTGGAGGCGCATAGTAAAGATACTCTGAGCGGAACGGTGACGGTGCGCAACGCAAACTGGCGGGCCAGCTTCCTCACCAATCACGTGCAGATTTCTCAGGCAACGCTGCACCTCGGCGGCGGCGAAATCCGCTGGGATCCGATTATTTTTGCGTACGGGCCGGTGAAGGGGACGGCGAGCCTCGCGTTGCCGGCGAACTGTGCCGGGCCGGAGACCTGCATTCCCCATTTTCAAATGCGCTTCGGGAGCCTGGATGCCGCCGCTGTTCAGACCGCGATTCTGGGAGTACAACAAAAAGGCACGCTCCTTTCCGAATTAATGGATCGCTTGCATCCCGCCTCGGCGCCGCCCTGGCCGCAACTCGAAGGCAATGTGCAAGCCGACTCGCTCGTTCTCGGCCCCGCAACATTCGAGACGCCTTCAGCAACCGTGCGCATTGTTCCAACGGGAGCAGAGATTACGGACCTGAGCGCGAGTCTGCTCGGCGGACGCGTGCTCGGGTCGGGAACATTTGCCAAGCCTGCGACCGATGCCGACAAACCCGCCTATACGCTGGAATGCCGGTTTGAGAATCTCAAATCCAAAGCCGTTGGCGAATTGATCGGAGAGCACTGGTCAGGAGGGGATTTGAACGGGAATGGCAAGATCAAGCTTTCCGGCTATACAGATAAGGATCTCGCCAGTTCTGCAAAGGGAGCTCTCCATTTCGAATGGCGGCATGGGGCAGTCATGGCCAAACCCGCTGCCGATTTTTCTGAAGACACGGGTCCTCCCGCCGCGCTGGCTCATTTCGATCTGTGGACAGCGGATGCCTCGATCGCGGACAACGCGATCACTCTCGGCCCGAACCAGGTTCAGCAGAGTGGCCGCAAGCGCTCGGTCGAAGGCACATTGACGTTTGCCGATCCGCCGAAGATCAGCTTTACGGGCCCAAAGGAAGCCGCTGCGGAGCAGGCTCCGGGCGAAGCGCCGTAGTGGGTCAACGAAGCCCGATACAATGAAAGAAAAAATGGCTTTTTCGATCACTTCATCCACTGTCCAGGTCCGCTGCAGCGGCTTGCTCTTCGATATGGACGGCATCCTGATCTCTTCGCTGGGCTCGGTGGAACGTAGCTGGACGCAATGGGCGCGGCTGCGCGGCATCGATCCCGAACACGCCATCGGCATCGCGCATGGACGCAGAGCCATCGAAACGCTTGCCCAACTGCGCCCCGATCTGGACAGCGAGGCGGAACTCAAGATCGTTGAGGATCTCGAAATCGCGGACAACGAGGGGCTTACCGTGCTGCCCGGTGTGCTGGAACTGCTTGCCCTTCTGCCCAGAGATCGATGGACCGTGGTGACCAGCGCGACGGAGCGGCTGGCGCGTGCGCGGATGGCACTAGCCGGCATCCCTGTGCCGGAGCGGCTGATAACGGCGAATCAGGTCACGCGCGGCAAGCCGCATCCTGAGCCCTTTCTGGCCGGCGCGGCCTTGCTGGGATTTGCACCGGAACAATGCGTTGTCTTTGAAGATTCGTCATCAGGTGCGCAAGCCGGACGCGCAGCCGGCTGCATCGTGATCGCCACGACATTTTCCCATCCGATCGAGACGCTGGACGCCGCGCACTATCTCGTCACCGACCTGACGGATATTGTTGCGGAAAGAGAGAGTGAAGGCATCGTGTTAAAGCTAAATGCGCGCACGGACCGGTAAACGGACCGATACTCTATCCTGATCGTTCTCCGGGTCCGCCGCATGGCTACTCATTTGCCTCGATCCGCCGGCCGTGCAGATCCTGCAGCGGGCGCGTGTTCATGCGGAACAGATTCTCAAATGCACGCAGCTGGCTGCGGCTGACCGTGATCGGGTTCTCAAAGACGAACCACCGTACACCCTCCGCACAGGGAGGCGTCAGTTCGGAGCCGGTGTAGGTCCAATAACCCCGATCTGCTGGCAGCAGACCCCCAGGATTTACCATATCGGTGATTTTTTCACTTGCGCCTGCGGCCGCGGGCAGGTTCTGCCAGAGTGTGGCGATGGCGGCGTTGGGCTCGCCGATATCTTCGTTGAGCAGCACGGCGATGATGGCCTCTTTCCCGTCATCGCTCCGATGCACCAAGTCAATCTCCATATCAGAGAGTTTTCCTATGACTGCGTGTTCGCTGGGACGGTGAAATTCGTATTGGATGAGTTTGTAGCGCGTACCCCCCGCCACAATGGAACTGACCGGATCAACGTGAGCGACAATGCCACGCCCGGTGTTTTCGAGTGTGACCGGGCCGCCGATGTAGTGGAACTCGATGGGTGCGAGTGCCTTGTCCAGACGAGCTCCGCGCATGTCGACCGGTGATTGTTCATGCCCTTTGGAGCAGGCTTGATACGCGGGATCGAGCTTGCCCCAGACCAGCGGCCCGGTTTTGCCCTGATAGTTCCAGTTCGCGGAGTTCTGAGCGGCGCAGAAAGTGGAAAGGCCAAGCAGAAAAGCAGCGGGCGCAAACAGGCGCATCGATGTCTCCATGATTTAAGGTGTTTTCAAACCCTCGCAAAATCCTTGCGACGCGATTCCAGAATTAAGTGTACCTTTTCGGGGCGGTTGTTCGGCGCTGCCGGCTCCTCATCCTGACGGGGGAGCCGGTGGTCAAATAGACTGCGTATATACGAAATGGCTGTAATCAGCAGGCGAGACGATTGCCGTCACGGGAGGAGAGAAGCATGAAGGCGTTGGTCAAGAGCAGAGCCGAGCGGGGTCTTTGGCTGGAAGAGATTCCGGAGCCAACAATCGGCATCAACGACGTGCTGGTGCGCGTGCGCTACGCGGGCATCTGCGGCACAGACGTGCATATCTACCAGTGGGATGAGTGGGCGCAAAAGACCATCCCCGTGCCCATGGCTATCGGTCACGAGTTCGTCGGCGAAATTGTTGCGGTTGGATCGAACGTCAACGATTTCTTTCCCGGCGACATCGTCAGCGGGGAAGGACATGTGGTGTGCGGCCGCTGCCGCAACTGTCTCGCCGGCCGCCGTCACCTGTGCGCTTCCACGCTGGGAGTCGGCGTCAATCGGCCAGGAGCTTTCGCCGAGCTGATCGCGTTGCCGATGACCAATATCTGGCGTCACAGCCACGACATCAACCAGGAAGTTGCCGCTATCTTCGATCCCTTCGGCAACGCAGTGCATACTGCGCTGTCGTTTCCCGTGCTCGGTGAAGATGTGCTCATTACGGGCGCCGGCCCCATCGGCATTATGGCCATTCCTGTGGTGAGACATGCCGGCGCGCGGCATGTGGTCATCACGGACATGAATCCGTTCCGTCTCGATCTGGCGCGCAAAATGGGCGCCACGCTGGCCGTGAATCCCAATGAGATTCCGCTCGCCGCGGTCGAGAAACAGCTCGGCATGGTGGAAGGCTTCGACGTGGGTCTTGAGATGTCAGGCAACGCGCAGGCCCTTCGCGACATGATTGCCCATATGAGTCATGGCGGAAAGATCGCGATTCTTGGCATACCCGCCAAAGAAACACCGATGGACTGGCGCCAGGTGATCTTCAACATGATTACCATAAAAGGCATCTATGGACGCGAGATGTACGAGACATGGTACAAGATGACGGTGATGCTCGAATCGGGCGTGGACATTGCGCCCGTGATTACGCACCGCTTCGCCTATCATGAGTTCGAAAAAGGATTCGACGCGATGATCTCCGGCCAGACGGGAAAAGTAATTCTCGACTGGCGCGATGCGCATTGAGTGAATGCACCGCGCATCTGCAGGATGATGATGCGGACACCGGCGCCGTCGTTCGATGCAACGGAAAATACGGCCTGGCATAGAAAGGACAGAGATGTACGGCAAAGTCCAGCAATATTTGCAAGACCGAATCACCGGCATTCAAAACGCCGGTCTATACAAGCAGGAGCGGGTCATCGACAGCCCGCAGAGCGCGAGAATTGCGGTCGGCGGCGGCGCGCCTGTGCTGAACCTTTGCGCCAACAATTATCTCGGTCTCGCGAGTCATCCGGCCGTTGTGCACGCTGCGCAGCAGGCGCTCGCGGATTGGGGTTACGGGCTTGCCAGCGTTCGATTCATCTGCGGTACGCAGTCCATTCATAAGCGGCTTGAAGAACGTATCAGCGCCTTCCTCGGCACGGAAGACACCATTCTCTATAGCTCATGCTTTGATGCCAATGGAGGTTTGTTTGAAACGCTCCTCGATGCGGAAGACGCCATCCTCTCTGATGAACTGAATCATGCCAGCATCATCGACGGCATCCGACTCTCGAAGGCCGAGCGCTATCGCTATCGCAACGGCGACATGGACGATCTCGAGGCAAAGCTCAAGGAATCCGCCACCGCGCGCCATCGGCTCATCGTCACCGACGGCGTCTTTTCCATGGACGGTTATTTCGCCAAGCTGGAAAAAATCTGCGACCTGGCCGACAAGCACGAAGCGATGGTCATGGTGGACGACTCCCATGCCGTCGGCTTCATTGGCCAGCATGGACGCGGCACACCGGAGCTCTGCGGTGTCGAAGGCCGCATCGACATCATCACCGGCACGCTGGGCAAGGCGCTCGGAGGCGCCAGCGGCGGTTACACGACCGGCCGCAAGGAGATCATCGAACTGCTCCGTCAGCGCTCGCGGCCTTATCTGTTTTCCAATTCCGTTGCACCGCCCATCGTGGCAGCCTCATTGAAGGTGCTCGATCTGCTTACAGAGTCCGCCGATCTGCGGCAACGCCTGAACGAAAACACCCGCTTCTTTCGCGAGCGCATGGAAGGGGCTGGCTTCAACATTCTGCCCGGCAAACACCCTATCGTCCCGGTCATGTTCGGCGATGCAGTCGTTGCAGCGCGCATGGCGGAGCGGCTGCTGGCTAAAGGCGTCTACGTAACCGCATTCTCTTACCCGGTCGTGCCTCAAGACAAAGCGCGCATTCGCACCCAGGTTTCCGCAGCCCACACGCTTAAAGATCTGGAGTTTGCCGCGGCTATGTTCGCTGAAGCCAAGGCAGAGCTGCATCTTTAGAGCAGTTTCCCGGTTCATCCGTCCTCGCGATCCTGGGTAGCGGGTCGATTTGCGTGAAGCCCTCCCTCAGGGGCTAAAGCCCCGATTGATCTTTTGGCCGGTTGACGTACGGGCTAAAGCCCGTACCCTTCAGCTAAGCCCGTACCCTTCAACTAAGCCCGTACCCTTCAGCTGAAGCTCATGCCTTTCAGACTGACCCACTACCTAATCCTGCGCCGCGTTGACTTTCGCTGCATACTTGTTTATTCTAGGCATTGTTGCATCATGCCTTATGAGAAATAAAGAAAACGCATCGCGCGATCTGCTTCCCGGCGCACTGGAGATGATGATTCTCGAATCTCTCCGCCG
>JASHQE010000016.1 GCA_030037705.1 Acidobacteriaceae bacterium
AAGGTTCGCTCCGCGCTCCCAAAGACGCTCCGTACATTGCCGGATCGTTCCATATTCGGGGCTGTCGGGCTGTACGAGGCGGAGCAGAATGTTCGTGTCCACCAGGTAGGACAGGCCGGGCATCAGGCGTGCTCACCATAGATCATTTCGCGGGAGAAGGTCTCGGTTCGCAATTGCGGGACATTCGGCGCTTTGCTCGCAAGAGCGTCCAAAAAAGCGCGAAATTCTTCCTGGCTTGCGCGCCCATGCGCTTTGCTCCTGGAAGCCATTGCTTCCTGAAGGAGCCGCTGTGCGTACAACTCCAGCGCAATACCGCGAGCCAAGGCTTCAGCGGTAAGCTGTCTCTCCATCTCCGGGTTGAGTTCGACGCGGATCGTCATATAAACCTCGCATCCATACCTATTATCGGATGCCTGCGACGCAAAGTCGATCCGAGATTTGGCCAGTACGCTTGTACTTGCAGATTCCTGCATAATTCCTCGGTCCCCAAAAGCGAGGGATCGGGGGCACCTTGTCGTTCTAATTCGATTCGAGCTATCTTTACTGCATGCAACTTCGTGAATATCGTGGCTTAGTCAACTGGCCGCGTCCAGGCGGTACATTTGAGGGTTCTGAACCACTTCAATTCGACGACTCGAAGGTCATAGTTCTCGAAGTATTTCCCGTTATGAATCAATTTGTAACCTTTACGGGCCGCGATATTGAACGCCCCAACTCCCATCCAAACACATACGATTTGGAAACGGAAGACGAGGAGATCGCCAAGCAATTGGCGTTTTGGTTACAACAACTCATTGGCAAGACACTCGACAAATTTGCTGAGTTTCCCCTTGACCAATGATTGGTATTTGCGGTGGCGCAGGTTCGGGGGCCGGGTGACCGGGTGACCCAGGTCCTGATTTTAGGACCTGGGAAAACATGGATGCAAACGGCACTCACGCTGCGTCCAGATAGAGCCGCTTG
Source organism: Acidobacteriaceae bacterium (assembly GCA_030037705.1). GTDB lineage: Bacteria > Acidobacteriota > Terriglobia > Terriglobales > Acidobacteriaceae > Telmatobacter. Next base: position 964 of record JASHQE010000016.1, read on the forward strand.
CCTAATGCTCTGAGAGCCGCGTCGATGCGGTCGATCTTGCTGGCGTGCTTGAGATTCGTGAGGCGGTTCACTTCCTGCCGCGTGGTGCCGATTCGCCGCGCCAGCTCGACGGGACGGACCTTCTGCCGCAGCATTTCGTTGAGCAGCAGAACCTTTGCCGCAACGCTGGGAGCCAACTCCACGACGGCCTGTCCACGCTTGGGCCGGGAGGGGAGAGGGACTGGACGCTGGTCGTCGAAGTAGAACTCCATCGCCGTCTCCAGCGCTTCCTTCGCCATTTTGAGGGCGTGCTCGCGATTGTTCCCGAAGGTGTGCGCCTCGGGGATATCGGGGAAGCTCACCGTGATGAACTTGCCGTCTCTGCGGAGATTCACAGGATACCCACGCATTTTTAATCTTTCTCCTTAAAACCGAGTTGTTTCCGGATGTTGGCGACCAGGCCCTTCGGAAGCTCCTTTTTGCCGTGCATCGGAAGAATGGACTGGCGCCCGTGATAGAACACCTTGAGGTGCGATCCCGTTTGAGTTCCGAAGGTGGCGCCCTGTTTCGCCAGCCACCGTTTCAACTCACTACTGTTCATGCCGTCCGTGTAAACATTTTTGCCTACATGCACGTGTCTGTCAAGACGAGCCGTCCACGACTCCTCGATTCCTGCCACGTGCTCCAGTGCCAGCCCTGAGCGAAATTGAAGGGCCTCGATTACGAGATTAGGAAAGTACAACTCAGAAGAGACTTTTTTGACCTAACGATCGAGCCCTGTGCCCCACCCTTTCGACTTTTTTCAAAAGGGTAGGAAGCACGAGCGCAGTTGAAGGCAAGTACGTTCGTATTGACCAATGGGCCATGCCGAGCATAATTGCCGTGACGTCAGACGGCCTGTTTTGACTTACTTTCCCTGATCGGAAGACCGCACATGCCGCACCGACACTCTCGATTCCAGAAGCTCATGCGGATCGAGTTCGCCGCTATGATCCTTATCCAGCCGGTCGAACTCGGCTGACATAAAATCCATCCATTCCTGCTTCGAGATTTTCCCGTTCTTGTCCGTGTCCATCAGCAGCAAAAGCTGCTTGGCATTCTCTTCGGCGATCACCAGCTTGTCCGGTTGTTTCGGAACGTTCGCCGTATCCTGCGCAAAGGATGCCGCGGCCAACGTAAAGGCCGCGCCTGTTATCGTCGCTACGATATATCTCCTCGTCATTGCCAACCTCTTTCTGCTCAGTGCTGCGAGGAAGAGCAGTTTTCACCCTGCGTGCAGAGATTGTAGCGCCATTCAAACCGAAGAAGCATAAAGGCCATGTATGCGTCCGATTCTCCGCCCGAATCACTGAAATTCCCTCCGCCTAACCGTAACCTTCTACAATGGAAACCAGAACTCTACGTCTGAGGGAAAACCATGCCGCTTTCTGGAGAAGCCATCCGCCTGATGAATTACATCGACGATGTTGCCGTTACGCTGCGCCGCGTTCTTGCTGCTGTTCCCACGCTCTCTCCTGAGGAACGTCTCCGTGTCGCCGAGCATCTCCAGCAGGTGCGCCCCAACGCCGCA
>JASHQE010000107.1 GCA_030037705.1 Acidobacteriaceae bacterium
TGCACGATCATGAAGAACAATCCCGCGATGACCGCGACCCAGATCAGGCCCCACACGACATGGGTTGGGATCGGCTGCCCCCACGGATTCGTCGCCCAGGTTATGAATTCCATGCCACCTCCTGCGTATCGAGATCCCCAGTGAGCGCGCCGTACGCTTGCTGGCCTGCAACGCCGCAGACGGCGCGCTTCACCAGATTGCGCATGAGCGGAATCTTGTATGCATTGAATTGCAGAGGAACTGCCCCCTGCACCGCAAGTTTTCCCGCCATCTCACCGGTTGAGGCGTCCGCCGGCTTGCCGACCACTGCGTCTTCCACATTCTTCAGCCGCATCGGCCGAGGCGAGACTGCATTCACCGCAAGACGAATCCGGCTGATGGCGCCGCCGCTCAGCACAATTGCCGAAGCAACGTTCATCAGCGGAAAATCCCACACGTTGCGGTCGCGGACCTTCTCAAAATAGAACGTAGCTCCAGCCCACGTGGAAGGAATGCGAATGGCCGTCAGCAGGTCACCTGGCTGCAGCATGTTAATCCTCGTGATGTCCAGATCCGGCCCGATGTAGTAGTTCTCCGCGTCCACCGTCTTCTCGCCTTTCGAGGTCTGCACCACGAACTTCGCATCGAGCGCGATGAGCGCCGGCACAGAGTCAGAGGGATGCACGGCTACGCACCGATCTGCGCCAAAGATGGCGTGCTCGCGATTGCGGCCCACCGGCGTATCGGCATAGCAAATGTTGCCGCCCGCGCGATAACACGGCCAGCCGCCGCGGTAATACCAGCAGCGCACATCCTGCGAAACATTGCCGCCCAGCGTGCCCTGGTTGCGAATTTGCGGCGAAGCCACCACCGATACCGCCTGCGAGAGCACGCTATAGTTCTTCCTGATCTCCGGATGCTCCGCAACCTCCGTCAGCGTGGTCATCGCGCCAATCTCCACTCCGTCGCCGGTTACGCGAATCCCTTTCAGCTCGTCGATGCCGCTCAGATCTACCAGCACCTTGGGTTTCTTGATGCGGTCCTTCAGCCAGTCAAAACTGTCCAGCCCGCCAGCCATGATCCAGGCATCGCTGCCATGCTCCTGCAAAAGCTTTTGCGCATCTGCCGCAGAGCTTGGCTGCAGCAGATCGAAGGCGGGCATTACATCGCGAATGATTGCCATAGCTCTCTCCGTTCCCGTCCTTACAGCGGTTTCACAGTTGCTGTCTTCCCGAAACCACTACTATCGAGTGGCATTTTCCTTAAGAAAATGCCACCTTGTTCACTTCCAGCAAAGGCAACACAAACTGTGAAACCGCTCTAAATGTTGGCCATGAGTGGATGTTGCATCGGGCGGCCTGCTTCATAGGATGCCAGGATGGTATCCGCATAGACCGGTGCGCGCTGGAAAATCTCGTCGCCCAAGGCGTCTGACAGCGCATTGAGCACCGCTGCGCAGCCGCCGCCCACCGGCGGCTCACCCACTCCGCGCGAACCCACGGGCGTCTCCGGATCGGGAATGTCGAGCGCGGCCCATTGCATGTCTATGGGCACGTCAAGAATCGTTGGCGGCTTGTTCTGGTAGAACCGCTTGGCCACCGTTACGCCATACTCTGGATCGAGCACCCACTTTTGCCCGATGGCGTGCGCGATCCCCAGCGTCGACCGGCCCAGCACCTGCCCGCCCAGCGAGCGCGGATGCAACACGGTGCCCACGTCCGCATACGCTAGAAAATCCGTCAGGTAATACTTGCCGGTCTCCACATCCACTTCCACCTCGGCAAAGCTCGCCACATACGAGTACGTATCTCCATCGCGCGGATACTTGTCCTTTGCGGAGACCACCAGCCCGCGTCCGGCAAGCATGCCCACAGCTTGTTTGGTCTGCTTGTGCACGTCCGGCGGGGCCTCGTGCCCGTCGTAGATGCCACCCAGTTCGATCGCCTTCTGCGCCGCCTGCGCAAAGCTCAACCCCGCCCCGCCGCCTTTGCGGAAGACGCGCTGGTGCGCCACTTCGTAATCGTCCGAAGAACCACCCAAAGACTTTGCGGCGACCTCTTTCAGTTTCTGCACACACTCCGTCGCCACCGAGTGCGCGGCGCGCGTCATCGCGTGCGTGGTCTGGCTGCCGCCCGAAGCGCAGGTATACGGGAAGACGCGGGACGTATCGCCCCACACTACTTCGCACACATCCCACGGCACATCCAGAACCTCGGCCGCCGCGCGGTGCACATCGATCACCGATTCGGTGCCTAAATTGCCGATGCCCGAGTGGAAGCGCACTTTGCCCTCCGGCGTAACCACCATCAGCCCATCGAAGCCGATCGTCCCGCCCACATACGTGCTCAGCGAAACGCCCACGCCGCGCGCCTTCGAGCCCATCCGCTTCGGCTGCTTCACGCGCTCCGCCCACCGGAACTGCTCCGCACCGCGGTCCAGCGCATCTTTGAGGAAACAGCTCGTCGTGTGTGCGCGCTTGCCTTCCTTGTTGGGCGGCCCATACTGCGCCTTCCCTTCAGGACAGTTCACGCGGCGCAGCGCCACCTGGTCCACTCCCAGCTTGCGGGCGGCCTTCGACAGAATCGGCTCGATGATGCCAATTGCCTGCATCCCGCCTGGCGCGCTCTGTGCGCTGCGCGTAGGCGTATTGGTCATCACCGTCACGCCGCGCCAGCGCATCGCCGGCGGCTGAAAGAGCAGCGACGCGATCCGCGGCGCAGTATTTCCGTCGCTGGCCGCGTCATACGCGCCCGCATTGCACACCGTGAACATGTCCATCGCGGTAATCTTGCCGTCTTTATCGAAGCCGATCTTCACACGCCCTTCCACGCTCGGCCGCGCCCGCCCGATGAAGTGCTCTTCCTCGCGGCTGATGCGCATCATCACCGGCGCATTCAGCTTCTTCGACAAAATGGCCGGAACGATCATGATCACGGTGCCGGTGACCTTGCTCCCGAATCCGCCGCCCGTATACTCGCTGATGAGCACCACATTGTCCGGACTCATATTCATCCAGCGCGCAATCGCCGGCACCGTCTGCGCCGTGCTCTGTGTGCCAGTGTGGAGATAGAGCTTCCCATTCTGCCAGTAGGCCATCGCCGTGCGCGTCTCCAGGCATTGGTGGCTCACATCCGGCGTAATAAACGACTCATCCAGCACAAGCGCGGCATTCTTGAAGCCAGCATCGAGATCACCGTATGACCAGGTATCCGGCGCTTCGCCCATCGGCAGCTTGCCCTGCCGGTAATCTTCAAAGTCCTTTTCGGTCCACTTAAGCTTGGTGAGTTCCGGCGGTCCCGGATGATCCTTCGGGCGCGTCCATACATTCCCGTCCTCGCGCGGGTTCGGCCCTCCCGGCCGCAGGCTCTCCAGCGGATCGATCACGAACGGCAGCTCTTCCCAGTCGATCTTGATCCGCTCGATCGCCTCAGCCGCAGTCAGCTCATCCACAGCGGCAACGGCCAGAATCGGATCCCCCTGGTACACCGGCTCGTTAGTGAGCGCTCGCTCGCCCCATTTGCTGGCCTTGATCGTCTGCCCGTTGTCGTTCAGATAATCGGCCTGGGCCGGAATGTCATCCGCCGTAAGAACAGCTTTCACGCCCGGCATCGCCAGCGCATCGGAGGCATCGATGCTCCTGATCCGTCCATGCGGCGTAGGACTCAGCACCAGCCGGCAAAACAGCATTCCCTCGGCGCGAAAATCCTCCGCGTATTTCGATGTGCCTGTAACCTTGGCGATAAGGTCAGGCGTCGTGTAGTTTTTCCCAACCAGCTTATGGCCCGCGCCGTAGACGCGATCGTTTGGGTTGGCAGGCTGACTCGTCTTTGTATTCGTAACCGCCATCGCTCACGCCCCTCTCGCCAGTGCCGCAGTCGCATCGTCTCCAGCAGCCGGATTCCCCGCAATCGCAGTCAGGGTCTTGCCTGCAGGAATCCCGTCTCTCATATACTCGGCGCCGCGCATCATGGCATCGAGAATCTTGTTGTAGTCCTGGCAGCGGCATAGGTTGCCCGAGATGCCGTGCGCCAGCTCCTTCCGCGTCGGATTGGGATTTGTTTTAAGAAATCCGACCGTTGCCATCAGGAATCCGGACATGCAGAACGCACACTGGAATCCCTGCTCATCGATCACCGCCTGCTGCACCGGATGCAGCCTGCCATCGGCTGAAGCCAGCCCTTCAATCGTGGTCACGTTGCGCCCGCGCACCGTATGTGTCAGCACCGAGCAGCCATAATGCGGCACATTATCGATCAGCACTGTACAGGCCCCGCATTCGGCGCGGTCACAGCCCAGCTTCGTTCCGGTCAGACCCAGCTTGTAGCGTAGCGTCCATGCCAATGTCTCCTGCTTCATCACGTCCACGCGCCGCGGCTTGCCGTTCACGTTGACCGTGATCAGCCGCTCGCCTGTCGAGTACGTCCGGCCGCGCGGGGCCAGAAACCGGTAGCTCGCCGCGCCCACCGCGGCGCCTCCGGCAATGACGCCAAGGATGAAATTCCGTCTCGTAATCGTTTTCGGTGGATTCTCGCCGCTCTTCAGATCGTTCCTATCCGACATAGCCGCTACTCCAGTTGTGAAGAGTCTTTCCGGGGATGCGATGGGCTCGCCGCGTCGAACTTCCCTAGCACGCGCACTCAGGGACCTGATGCTGCCGATATATTAGTCCCGGGCCGGGAGAGTTGTGAAGCAGCCCAAGCATCCTCATCCAAAGCGTTCGGCGCAAATCCACGCGTTAACGTCTGTTCAGTTTGGAAATCGTCCTCTATTCTGGGACGTGCGGCTTCTCAATTTTGTTTTAGGCGCATTTCAAAACCCGGCACCATTGCATTCGTAGGCGCGAAAAAACCTGCGCCGATCAACAGAAAACCCCGCGATGCATAGGTACGCGAAAAAATCGTTCTCAATTGCGCTGAACCGTTTAAAATCGCCGATCTCTCTGTTGCAACGAGTACGCGCCTGCGACATCCTTTCAACATGAAGAATGTTTGCCGCATAGCGGCAGGTCTCTCCTTTTTCCCGCAGGGCTGCGGTTTGGATCCAAAGGACCGGCGCACACAGCCGGGAGATTGGATTCACGTGTTCCGGTTGCGCTCCCATGGGGTTCTCTCATGGTGAGCCTGAAACAGGAGATCGCACAGCAGTTGCCGTTTTCCAGCCCGGAAGAAGAGGCGTTTCTCAATCTGCTGCGTACATCCGACGCGCTGCACCGGGCCTTTCATCGCAAAACACGGGATTGGGGCATTACCTCAACGCAATACAACGTGCTGAGGATTCTGCGCGGCGCTCAGCCGGATGGTCTTACCTGCGCGGCTATCGGCAGCCGCATGATCACGGCGGATCCGGACATCACACGGCTATTGCGCCGCCTGAAAGGACTCAAGCTCATCCACCAGCGGCGAGACCGGCAGGACCGCCGTGTGGTTTGGACGCAAATCTCCGAGGCTGGGCTGGAACTGCTCGACGCCATGGATCCGGTGATCCAGCAGGCTCCGCAAGAGCTACTGGGTCACATGACCCGCGAAGAGCTGACAGAGCTGATTCGCCTGCTCGAACATGCGCGCGGGCGGGAGGCAGGGCAGCCCATCCAATGCGACTGTGACGGGAATCCGGTCTCGCCGAGGACTAACTCGTGACGATCTTCTGCGCTACAACCTCTTCGTCCACATCGGACTGAATGATCTTATTGTGGAGACAATAGAGAGCCAGTTCCAGGCGGTCCGAGACGCCAAGCTTGTCGTAGATCTTGCGCAGATAGTTTTTGATCACCTGCTCAGTCGTGCCAAGCTGGAACGCGATTTCCTTGTTCCGCTTTCCCTGGGTGATGCAGGTAATGATGGCTAGTTCCTTGGGAGAAAGACGCGGCTGATTGCGCGGGCTCACCAGAGCCGCGGCCTGCGCGCGATACGCTTCAATGACCCAGTTCACCGACTGGTTATCGATCCAGGTTTCGCCCGCGGCGATGCGGCGCACGCACCGCACCAGCAGGTCAGGGGAGATGGAGCGGTTCACAATGCCGCGTACACCGCGCCGATAAAGCTCCACGGTGTGGCTCTCGTCAGCAGCGACTGCCTGCACGATGAGCTTCACGTCGGGAGCAATCCGCAAAAGTTCTGGAATCGCATTGGCCGTACCGGCCAGCAATCCGCCCTCGAGGAGCACCACGTCTGTCGGGTAGCGTTCGATGGCGGAGCGCAGGCTCTCCATCGAGTCGGCCTGGGCTACTACGCGAAGATCATCTTCCAAGGCAAAAACTTTACGGATACCGACACGGTAAATTGCCTGGGAGTCCGCAAGGATTATGCGGATCGTCCCTGGCTTGATCGCCGCATCAGATTTTTCGGCTTCAGGAGCATCATCCAGGAAATCCATAGTTGGCTGCCGCCAAAGGACCCGCGCCTCTCACCGCTCCGCGAATTGGTATTCATCAATCGTCGCAGCAGCGAGATGCAGATTTTGGCTTAAAGAGCAGCGTACCACACGTCCCGTGCAATGAACTAGCACATCATGGGGAGTCCCTAGCACTGTATGGGGCATACGCAAGTCAAAATGGATGTCGGTCCCCACCAATAAATCCCGGTCGAGTTCAAAAAGAACCCCATTCGCCGAAACGTTCCTCGTCGTGGCGCTCACTTCTTCTCCGTCCGTTTCTACGATCACGGGCAGCATCAAGGGAAAGCGCACGGCGCAGCGCACTTCTTGCCGCGCTCCGTCCGAATCAGGCCCCTCTGCCTGAAGGGAAAATCCTGAGTTCACAAATGTCATAACCCTAATCCTGGGCTCAGTATCACGCATCTCGGTCACTCTAACGAATTTTCCATGACGGCAAAACGGCACCAAAGTTTTCAGAAAAGTAACTTCCTGCAAGAACCGTTCTCTATTGGAACCTTTTTAGGCTTTTTCAGATCGCACAGAATCAAAATGGCACCCATTGAGTGCGGGAAAGATGCTGCCACGGCTCCGACTCATCTCTGCTCTCATTGCGATCAACACCCATCATCCTGCTTCTGCCCAAGCAGACAAGCGAACAATTCCTCTGCCCATAAAGAAAAGCGGGCCAAGGAGCAGTTCCTTACTTAATAGACGATTCCGCACTAGAACCGGTTAAAGCGCAACTCCCGCCTTGGCCAGTTCATCAGGATCTGTTTTTTGAAAATGTCGTTGAGAAACACCGCTGGCGGAACAAAGGGGGCGTGAATCGCCGGATCGGAAGACCAGAAATGGAGAATTTGTTGATGAGCTGATTCAGTAAGCACCCATTGAGACGGCCAGCCATCTCAATGTCCCAATTGCCGATCCCGTCAAAGGGCAAGGGGAATATCAAGCACGATCTACCTATCCGCCAAGCATAGGAAACGCGCCTGGTCATTCCATCCTGTGTGCTTGTCGCCCGCAGACACCCACGTGTGTCGCTTTTTGTCTCAAGAAATTAAGGAAAATTTCGTTCTTGCTGCGCCGGCTCCCAATAGCTCCGGAGACCTGAGTGGTTTTACTAGCGAATGCATGGCGAAAACAACCCGTTTTAGCACAACCGAATGTCTTGCGGAAGACAAAAAGTACCCGTTAGGAAGCAAAAATGAGCAAATTATTACTTTTGTGCTAGATGATCTACACAATTTGGGGTAGTCTTTTTCTGCAACCTGATCCAAGGAGCGAATTGCAATGCAAAAGACAAGAAATTTCAGAGTCAGCACCTTCCTGATCATTAGTGCAGCTTTGGCTATGTTCGTTTCAACGGCAATGGCCACACCCAGCCATGCCATATCGTCTACGACTCCTTCGGTCGCAGCCAGCACAGTGGCCGATGACTCGCCGCTCACTCCGATGCCACCCTCGCCTCCGGCATCTCTGGCCGATGATTCGTCGCCGCTTACTCCGATGCCGCCTTCACCTCCGGCATCTGTAGCCGACGACTCGTCGCCGCTTACTCCAATGCCACCTTCACCTCCATCATCTGTGGCCGACGACTCGTCGCCACTCACTCCGATGCCGCCCTCGCCTCCGGCGTCTGTGGCCGACAACTCACCACTCACTCCGATGCCACCTTCGCCTCCGGCGGCGGTAGCCTAGGGGCAGTTTCGGAAGCATCCCCTGTTTGTTGTAGCTTGCTTCCCGGCCGTTTCACCGATGAATCGCGATATCATGCGTTTGTGGGTTTGGGTGAGAGGCTGATGTGAATCTGGAAACCGCCGTGAGCTTCGCTGGTACTGTGGCGGAAGCGGTCATTGTGGGACTGCTCATCTACCGGCGTGTATGGCGAACCCTTCCCTTCTTTTGTATCTACAGCCTGAATTGTGTCCTCGGGAGCCTATCCTTCCTCATATTAGGACATCATTTCACAGCCAAATCCGCTTTTGAAACTTATTTCTACGAAAGCCTCCTCGATTTCACCCTTCAGTTCTGTGTGCTCGTCGAAGTGGCGTGGTCAGTCTTCCGTCCCTTTCGCCCATCTTTGCCGCACGGCACGGTGTGGGTCTTAGCCGTTGTGATTGCAGCAGCCGGGTTCGCGATCTGGCCATTCACAACTGCTATAGCGCCCGCCCACACCGGCATGGTTGCACAGTGGATCTTATTTGAGCGATTGCAGCAAACAGTCTCGATCCTCAGGATCCTCTTCTTCCTGATTCTCGCCAGTTGCAGTCAACTGCTTTCGATCGGTTGGAAGGACCGGGAGCTGCAAGTTGCTACGGGGCTCGGCTTTTATTCTCTGATGTCTCTTCTGGTAACGGTGTGGCACTCCCATCAGACGACAGAGGCGCAGTACATCAGCCTGGAGGGATTGGTCGCCTCTACCTATCTTTGTTCCCTGCTGTATTGGGTCTACAGCTTTGCACAGAAAGAAGTCGAACGGCGCGAATTCAGCCCGCAGATGCAAAGCATGCTTCTTGCTGTGGCAGGGGCTGCGCGTTCCACGCGAATCGCTCTCGATCCCGGATCGATCGATTCATCCAAGCGCCGGCGCTGAGCCCTCGCTTGTTTTTGATTTTTGGAGGGCTGACGGCGGGTAGGTTACTTTAGTGCAATGTCCAAGAGAATCACGCGATCTAACACAAAAGATGTGGATAACCGGCTTTTTTTAGTAGCTAAAAATGCCGTTGTCTGGTAATAGTTATAGGTAACCAAAAGCAGACCGGGACCCGGTGACCGATTTTATGGTGACCAGAGTACACGGATAAAAAGGATCATCCAATGATGATACCGTTGCTTCAAATTGCGGTCGTAGCCGCCGTTGTTTTCTACCTTGGTCGTTGGCGTAGGAATGTTCGCCGCCGCAATGCCCAAACCTGGGAGACTCTGCTCGCTCGTCTTCGTCCAGATTGGAGCGCGCGCGAGCTCAGCGATCACTTCCTCTGGAAGGAAGGGCTCAGCGCTACTCCCGAAGATGCCTGGAAGCGCATGGAAGGTCCGAAGGGCCTCTGGGTGATGTACCAGAATGCGCAGGTGCTGCTGGAAATGGCAAACTATGCAGCTACGCACTGCGAAGGTGTCGACCGCCTGCTGATTGAGACGTTGCATAGCGACGCCATGCAGATCCGGCTGTGTGTATTGATGGCTCTGGTCCAGTATGCCTTCACGCAGGCCAGTGAGGGTGTCCGCATCAATGCCTTTCGCGCTGCCTCCATATACACCGGCATGGCAGCCCGCATGACGCAGCTGATACAAGATCACGCGGCCATGATGGTCCCGAGTTTCGTTGCCGCTATGTAAGAGGGTTTAACCCGAAATCTGAAAAACCCCGGCTCAGGCGCCGGGGTTTTCTATTGGAATTTCTCGACAGAGCTGCATCGCGCGGCTTTCTCTTTACCCGGCGACGTTGGCAGCCAGGAACCGGTTAATCTTTGCGAATTCCTCCTCGCTTAGTCTGAACGCGAGCGCTGGAGCCAATTCCTGCACCTGCTTTGCGCTGCGGCTGCCTACAATGGCCGCCGTAATAGCGGGATGATGCAGCGTCCACGCTACCGCGGCGACACCAGGGGTTATTCCGTAGGCATGACCGACCTCGCGCAGCAGTTCAACAAGGCGCAAGTTGCGGCTGAGGCGAGGCTCTTTGAATTCCACATTGTTCCGGCGCCAGTCATCGGCCGGCATGGCCGCTATGCGCTCCGACGTCATTTTGCCTGTCAACATGCCGGAGAGCATAGGCGAGTAATTGATGACTCCAATGCCGTTCTCCTGCGCAAAGGGCAAAATCTGCTGCTCGATAGCGCGGCGCAGCATTGAGTACGGCGGCTGCAAGCTCGTAATCGGTGCAATCTTCTGGAGACGTTTCATCTGCTCGACAGAGAAGTTGGAGACGCCGATCCAGCGGATCTTGCCCTGCTCGCGCAGGCGGGCCAGCGCCTCCCAGCCCTCTTCTATCTCGCCTTCAGGATTGGGCCAGTGAATCTGATATAGATCGATCGTCTCCACCTGTAACCGCCGCAGAGACATCTCCAGTTCTTCCGCAACCGAAGGGGCTTTGAGCGAGTTATAAATGCTCCTACCCTCGCGCCAGCGCAAAGAGCATTTCGTGAAGATATAGGGCCTGTGGCCAGAACCCTTCACGGCGCGCGCGACCACCTCTTCCGAGTGGCCCAGTCCGTAGACGGCGGCCGTGTCGATCCAGTTCATGCCAAGGTCCAGCGCGCACTGAATGGCGGCAATGGATTCCTTGTCGTCCTGCGGACCCCAGGCATATTGCCAATCGCCTCCGCCAATCGCCCACGCGCCAAAGCCGATTGGAGAAAGCTGAAGATCGGAGTTGCCGAGGGTGCGAAGCGATGAGGCATTGATCGTCGCCATAGGAACAGAATAGCTGACGGGCGAAGAGCGGTTGTGGAAAGCACGCGCATGTGCGCGCAGCAGCTCTCAATGCGATGCAACCGGCTGCATTGGAGCGGTTCCGAGGACAACGAGATCGACCCTCCGATTCATCCTGCGGCCCTCAGGAGTGGAGTCATCCGCAACGGGGCGGTATTGTCCGTATCCGGCGATCGAGATCTTTCTGGGATCATATCCGGAACCATCGACAAGAATGAACAGAACCGACATCGCGCGCGCGGTTGACAGCTCCCAATTAGAGCGGAACTCCGCATTGTGAATCGGCTGGTTGTCGGAATGCCCTTCCACCCGAAGTTCCAGGTTGTGCTGGATCAAAATTTTTGCGATCCGCCTGATCTTCTCCGCAGCCCCGGGAAGCAGCCGCGCCTGGCCGCTGTCAAAGAAGCCAAGCTCTTTGAGGCTGATGACGAATCCCTCCGGCGTGACGCGGATTTCGATCTCGTGATTCTTCAGCTCTGCGCCTATCGCCGATTGCAGTTGGCGCTGCAATTCGATGAGGTCCGCCGGGGAGATAGTACTGTTTGTCGCCGTCGAATTCAGTCCTGGCGGCGGCGCTTCAGGCGCTTTTGCGGGCAATCCCGCGTAGGCGATACCGAGCTTATCGTTGCCTCCGGCAAATACGCCCAGCGTCTGGAATCCATTGTGAATGGCGTTGGATACCCGAATGATGGCTTGTTTGTCCCGGTACGCGGAGGCGAACAATACGACAAAAAAAGCAAAGAGCAGCGTGATGAAATCGGCATAAGAAACCAGCCAGCGATCATGGCTGACAGCTTCTTCTACGTGTCGCCGTCTCCTCATCGCTTTGGCACCACAGTTGGCACTGGCACGGCGGAAGACGCAGCGGCCTTCGCCGAGCCTGGCCGGATCGGCACAGGCAAATAGCTGCTGAGCTGGTGTTCGAGGGCGCGCGGGTTGACCCCTTCAAGAATCGACAGGACCGCTTCGAGCACCATTTCGCGGATCACCTGCCGCTCACGCATCCGGATCTTCAGCTTCCCCGCCCAAGGCAGAAAAAAGAGATTTGCCGAGGCTACGCCGTAGATGGTTGCGACGAAGGCGACCGCAATGCCCCGGCCCACCTCATTAATGTCCTGCAAATGCTGCATTACCTGGATAAGCCCCAGCACGGCGCCGATGATCCCGATCGTCGGCGAATAGCCCGCGGCCGCTTCAAACACTTTGGGAATACGCTCCGCCTTCTCGCCACGGTAGTCGAGTTGTAGTTCCATCATCTTGCGCAGATCTTCGGCGCTCGCGCCATCGATCGCCAGCATCAAGCTTTCTTTGAGGAACGGATCTTGAATCTTGCCCAGTTCCGTATCCAGTGAGAGAAGGCCTTCCTTGCGCGCCTTATAGGCATAACGCAACAGATTCTGGATCAGTTCATCGGGATGTTGCTCTGAATCCCAGAAGACGTCTTTTAGCTGTGCAAAGGCCTGCAAAACCACTGAAAGCGGAAACTGCACCAATACCGCTCCCAGCGTGCCGCCGAAAACGATCAATGCAGCCGTGGGCTGAAGCACCTGAGCAATCTTGCCGCCCTCGATAACCAGCCCGATTCCAATTCCGGCGAGCGCAACCAGGATGCCGGTAATGGTGCCTTTATCCACGAGAACTCCACGATGCTCTGATCCGAATGATCAGAACAGAATCTGCGAGGGCGCGATGGAGAGCGAAGCTGCTCACGCAATTGCAGCGTCTCTCACCAGCCGGCTCAACCTCGCGGACGAGCGGGGCATCGCTTTCATCGGCATCTACGCAGAAGATTTTCAGGTGGTAAAGCATCGGTCCTCCTTGCCAAAGCGATCGCAATTTGACGCATCATTTTCCCGTTATGTCGTGACGGAAAATGAGGAATTGCTGCTGGGAAGTGAAAGATTCAACGCATTCGCGTAGGCGTTCTGCTGCAGGGCGCTGTAAGAACCAAGAGCGGTTAAGGAACTCGCGGAGGAGGCGAGAGCCTGGCCTTGATTTTTGGCGCCATTGTTCGAATGCGAGACCGACGGCGCCTGCTGCTTGACCGCCAGCTTGAGTTTGGAGAAATCAGCCTGCGCTGCATTTATATTGCCGGAACTGAGGTCGCTGCTCACCTGCTTGATCTGCGCCGCGATCGCGCTTCCGGTCGCGCTGGAACCATTCGAAGATAGCTTCTGTTGCAGTGCGGAAAGGAATGACTGCGCACCTGCGATATTACCGGACTCAAGATCGGACTCAAAGCTCGACGTGTGCGAGGATGCGCGTGCTACAGACCCGTTCAGAGGCTGGGAAACAGCGCTCGCAAAAACATTCGCTGGCAGGGCGGAAATATGCATGAAGCTCTCCTCGAAACGATCTGCTCAAGAAGACTGCACGCCGGATACCGGAATCGATCTACAGACTCCTATGCCGATATCCATCTGAATAAAGATGTTTTAACCGGATTTAAGCGCGATCACCCGATACTGGAAGTGGGCAAGATTTGCCCGAGAGAGGGCAGTTTCCGGCGCAGATTTGCCCAGAGCGAAACTTTTCCGGTTCCAGCTCTGGAACTATTCTCCGGAATTGCCGATGAAAGGCCATGCACTCCCTGGGTACCGGAACTTCTGCGCCTCGAAAGGCAAAATCAGAATCGGATTCCGGTGCTCTGAAGACAAACCGGAAAGAGGATCGCGCACCGGCAAAATCTCCGCTTGTGCGGCCATTTGTTGAGCGCAGGCGTGGGCGTCCGTTCGAACATGCATGGCACGAGGCGCTTGAAACCGTGCATCGTCTGCTGGTCCGTTACGAAGAAGCGAACCAGAATCTTATCGAGGCCGCCGAGAGCTATAGAAGCTTTTTTGAAAACGCTCCCATTGGCATTTTTCGGGCAAGCGCCGATGGCGCGCCGCTGCTCGTCAACGGTGCGATGGCCAAGCTCTGTGGATATGCGAGCACTGAGCAGATGCTGGCTCAGGTCCCGCATCTTGATGAACACGTGTTCGCCGAACGCGGCCAATGGCAGAGTCTCTTCCGCCGCATTCAGGAAAATGGAACCTTATACGGCTTTGAAACCGAGGTGAAGATCCTCGATGGAACCACAAAGTGGGTCTTGCTGAACGTATGTCCAGTACGTGAGGGCAGAAAAATCGTTCATGTTGAGGGTACAGCGGAGGACATCACCGATCGTAAAAAATCTGAAGAGCGGATCAGGCAGCTCGCGTATTACGACGTGGTAACCGGCCTGCCCAACCGGCCTTTGTTTGAAGAGCGGCTTGCCGAAGCGATCGCCGGCGCTGAGCCGGCGAATCAGCGCGTTGCTCTCTTGTTGCTGGAGCTGGACCGGTTCAAAATGATCAACGATTCGCTCGGGAAGGTCTTCGGCGATCGTCTTCTGCAGGAGATCGCCCAACGCATCCGCACCGTGCTCGATGGCGAGATCACCATAGCCCGCCTCGGCGGCGCCGAATTTGCCATCATCCTGCCAGACGTAAAGGCGATCAGCGATGTCCAGCAAGTGGTGCGATGGCTGCTCACCGCTGTCAGCGCGGAGTTCTCCTTCCTGGGACATTCCTTTAACGTATCCAGCACCATGGGCATCAGCATGTTCCCTGAACACGGACGCGATGGCCACATTCTCATGGAGCGCGCAGACGTTGCCATGTACTCGGCAAAAGAAAAAGGAGCCAATGAGTTCCAGTTCTTCTCCGAGGGCATTAACCATCAGATCCGCGAACGGCTGCGGCTGGAGAATGACCTGCGGCTCGCGCTCGAACGCAACGAGCTTTTTCTTGTGTATCAACCACAGATCGACACCCGTACCGGCGACGTCTCCGGATTGGAAGCTTTGCTGCGATGGCAGCACCCTGAAATAGGACTGATACCGCCCAATGATTTTATTGGCGTGGCTGAAAGCACCGGACTGATTGTGCCCATCGGCGAGTGGGTGCTGCGGACCGCCTGCGCGCAAGCCCGCAAATGGCAGGATGCCGGCCTTCCCGCTGTGCCGGTTGCGGTAAACGTCTCGGCAATTCAGCTGCGGCAGCCGGGATTCTGCGAATTGATTTGCCGCATTCTCAAAGAAACTGGTCTGAATCCGAAATACCTGGAACTGGAGCTCACCGAAGGGCTGTTAATGACCAACGTGGACGTCATGTTCACCCTCATCCAGGATCTTCGGGCGTTGGGAGTCAAGCTGACCATCGACGATTTTGGCACCGGCTATTCCAGCCTGAATTATCTCAGGCAGTTCAAAGTCAACCGGCTCAAGATCGATCGATCTTTCGTTCGCGAGGTGCCGGTGAACGCAGATGACGCCGCCATCACCACGGCCATCATCAACATGGCCAAAGCGCTGAATCTCGATGTTCTTGCCGAAGGCGTTGAAAACGTAGAGCAACTGGATTTCCTGCGCGCGCAGAATTGTTTTGAAATTCAAGGATATTATTTCAGCAAACCGATGGCTGTAGATCAGATTGAAAAGAAGCTCCAAAGCAGCTTCGTTCATTAGTTTCACCGCGTTCTTTAAAAAAGAAGGTGTGATCGCGTTCCGGTCCACGTTCAACGAACCGCAGGCTGGACGCAAACGCACGCTTTATTCCCGCCAGCTTTTATCTGTTCCTTACGATTTCCACGCTGAAAAGCTACGACCAGAATGCCGATAGTGAGGTAACAAATTTCATATTTAAAGCAGTTGACGGCCAGCAAGGTCCGGTTTTCAAGCAGGCTCCAGCGGAGGAAGCTCAGTACATGTTCTCGATCATAGGTATTCTCGTTGTTTTTAGCGCAGTGCTGGGCGGCTTCCTGATGGAAAAAGGACCTTTGCTTGTCCTCATGCAGCCGTCGGAGTTCATTATTATCGCCGGAGCGGCCATTGGAACGATGCTCGTCGGCAACCCGCTGCACATTCTGAAAAAGCTCATCGGCAGCCTCATGCTCGTGCTGAAAGGTTCTAAGTATTCAAAGCAGCGTTACGTAGACTGCCTCAGGATGATGTTCCAGATCTTCAACAAGGCGCGCAAGGGCGGCCTGGTTGCGATCGAACCCGATATCGAAGAACCGGAAAAGAGCCAGGTCTTTTCAAAATTTCCCGACTTCCTGGGTAATCATCACGCCCGCGACTTTGTTTGCGACACCATGCGGATGGCCATCACCGGCGGTGCAACGCCTCTTGATGTGGACCAGATGATGGAACTGGATATGGATGTGCATCACGCGTCCGCGAGCCAGCCCGCCTCGGCGCTTTCTACGGTCGCTGATGCTTTGCCGGGCCTCGGAATTGTCGCCGCTGTTCTTGGCGTAGTGGTGACCATGAGCGCGCTCGGCGGCCCTCCTGAGGAGATCGGTCACAAGGTGGCTGCAGCTTTGGTCGGCACCTTTCTGGGGATCCTGCTTTGCTATGGCGTCGTCGGGCCCCTTGCCTCGCATTTGACGAAGCTGATCGATGACGAGCACGCGTATTACCACGTCCTGCGCGTGGTCATGCTCTCGTTTTTAAAAGGCATGTCTCCCGCCGTAGCCGTTGAAGTGGCGCGCCGCGCTGTGCCTGAACATGTTCGTCCCTCTTTTAAAGAAGTGGAACAGGCCTGCCGCCAGAAAGATGGCGCCGCGGCATCGGCCGCGGCATAGCGGACAGAAAGAAGGATTCTCCTCATGGAAGCCTCACCCGCAGTCATCATTATCAAGAAGAAGAAGGGCCATGGCGGCCATCATGGCGGTGCGTGGAAGGTTGCGTATGCGGACTTCGTCACCGCCATGATGGCGCTGTTCATTGTTCTGTGGTTGATGAACGCCAGCAAGCAAGTGCAAGAAGCAGTCGGAGGTTATTTCAAAGATCCGCGCGGCACCGCCAAGCGCGTAGGCAGCAATCAGAATGGCATTGACGCATACGTGCCCCTCAAGAAAGAGGACATGAACAAGCTGAAGGAAGAGCTGCTTCAGTCCATCCATCACCTCGACCCGCTCGATAAGCTGAAGAATCAGATCGAGATTACAGTGACCGCCGAAGGATTGCGCATCGAACTGATGGAGTCAGCCAAGGGAACGTTTTTCGAGCTCGGCAGCGCGGCGCCGACGCCGGCATTGCGCGATCTTCTCCGAGTGCTCTCGATCGAGTTAGGCAAGCTGCCGAACAAGATTTCCATCGAGGGGCACACGGATTCGAATCTGTACTCCACGGCGCAAAAGTACGATAACTGGGATCTGTCGACGGATCGCGCCAACGAAGCGCGACGGCTCATGCAGGCAGAAGGAGTCAGAGAGGACCAGATTGCTCAAGTTCGAGGTTTTGCCGACCGGCAGCCGCGCTTACCGCAACATCCGGAAGACCCATCCAACCGCAGAATCACGCTCATTGTGCAATATCAGGTCATTCATGCGTCCGAAGTACCTCTGCCCAGCTCTGTAACCAGCCAGAATGCGGCCCCTCCGGGCGGGCAGGCCAGCAATTCCTCTACCGGACCAGGATTGGGCCGGGCTGGCCAGTAGCTCCTGCCAGCAGTGTGACCAGATGCTCGACTGCGCTCCTGTCCTTTTCCGATTCAAATACGAACTTCAATCCACCGTGCTCGGCGCCGCCGCGCGTTACACAGATGGGAAGCTCTAATGCAAGCTCTTTATAACTGAAGGAAACCGTGCCGCTGGCGTCCTGGGCAACCGGTTCACGCAATTCTATGCTCATGCCTTCCCGGCTGATCTCCGTGCACCGCCCTAAGATGCTCAAATTCCCGAGAACCAGAAGAATGGGAAGATCGACCTGATATCGCGGGATTCGGTATTCGAATTTCTGCATAAGCGCCGCTTGAGCCAAAAGTATATCCTGCCGGGCGGTTCCACTAGAAATCTTAATTCAATACTGGTTACCTGACCCAAACCTGTGGCCCCATGACACTTAGGGTGTATTGATGATTGGTATTCAATGAGAGAACATCCATACAAGTTCCAATTACCAAAGTTATTAAGGACTCATCCCCAGAGTACCTTGATGTATTCATTTGCGCCACAGGAGAGGGACCTCAATGTACGTATCTTCTTTTTCGCTGGATCGTTCGTCGGTCATGCCAGCGAGTTCAGTTGCCACCCCGGTCGAGGATCGATCTGAGAATGCTAAAGCTCCACGGGCGTTCACCAGCCCGGCGGGCCGGCGGATTTTGATTGCCGAAGATGATGTCGATCTGGCCGAGTTTCTCTGCGCGGAACTTCGGGAAAACAGTTTCGGCGTGGACATGGTTCATGATGGAGAACAGGCGCTTGCCGCCCTGCAAGACGAGGGCCGTTACAGCCTGCTGATTCTCGACCTAAATCTTCCCAAGCTCGATGGAATCGCGCTGATTGACCGCTTGCGGCCGACGCAGCCTCGGCTTCCGGTACTTGTGCTGACTGCCCGCAGCCGAGTCGAAGACAAGGTGACAGCCTTCCAGACGGGCGCGGATGACTGCCTGACGAAGCCGTTTTCCCTGATCGAGCTTGTGGCGCGGGTGCACGCCCTCATGCGCCGCAATTCCGGAACGATTCCCAACTGCTCTAAGGTTGGAGACCTGGCGCTGTATCGCGAGGAACGGCGGGTCGAACGGAACGGCCGCAGAATTGAGCTGACCCCTCGGGAATTCGCCATCCTTGACGTCTTAATGCGTAATGTGGGGAAGCCCGTATCGCGGACGACGTTGCTGCACGAGGTATGGAACATGCCCGGAGAACCTTCGACCAATATCGTCGACGTTTATATGAAATACGTGCGCGATAAGATCGATTCTCCTGGAGAGCCGCGCTTGACTCACACGATTCGCGGATTCGGCTATGAACTCCGCGAGGCATAACAGCGCGGTCAACGCGGCTGGCCTCACGGCCGCGTTCACCGATGAATTCGAAGAGGAACAGGGCTGGTTTTGTGCCGAACTTGCAGATGGATTGCACGCGATGGCGCAACCGTTGACGATTCTGCGCTCGGCGATCGCGATGCTCTCGGTTGCGAAGGAACATAGCTCGGATCAGCGCCGGTTCGTGGATCTTTCAGTCAGCCAGATAGACCGCACGTGCAGCCTCTTTACATCTGTCCAGGATCTTGTGGCCCTCGGCCTTGAAGCTGCGAGCCAGGTTCCTGTTCATTTTCGGGTTCTGCTATCGCGGATGATGGAAGAGCGAATGTCCGATTATCAGCAGGCGGGAGTCAAGCTTGTTGTGGAGTGTTCGGAATCTTTGCCGCCGATCTTCGGCGATCCGCAAAGAACAGAAAGAGCAATTGCAGGTTTGCTCGAGGTCTCGCTGTCGGTTTCATCGCAGGGAGATACGGTCGAAATGAACGTTATTCAGTCGAATGATTTCATTGTGGCTTTTGTTACTGCCGAGCAAGGACACGGCCGAAGCATGAATTCCTCTGAGCGCCTCAATCTTTCCTTGATAAAAGCGAATGTTTTAACCCAACGGGGCAGATTTCGTTTCACGGAAGAGCCGTTTTGCGTCACGCTCGCTCTGCCGGTTTGCAAACCTGACACGCAGGGTGAAGAAACGCCGTCCGCAGCATACGCGAACTAGTTGAAGAACACGAAACTAGTTTTGGAAACCATTCATTCCCGGTTTTCTGCAGGAGCAATATGGGTATTCCCGCGATTCAATCCGAACGTTTCGAAGATCGGCTTCCGTTGAGCGTTATTGTCGTCAGCCCGAATGCTCAGTTACGGCAGGAGCTAAAGGGCAAACTTGTGCCAGAACGTTGGAACGTCCTCCAAACAGGCAGCGGCGCGGGTGCGCTGGAACTCCTGCGGAAACACGAGGCTTCCGATGGAGTGCTTCTTCTGGATCCGATGTTGCCCGATCTTGAACCGGATGGCTTCCGCGCGATCGTCAGCAGCAGGTTTCCGAATACTCAGGTGCTCATGTTGAACTCGCAGACGGGACAGCTCCTTGTTGGAAGTTCGTCGCCCACTCCCGTCTCTGCGCGGCTCGTCGATGTTATCAATGGCGGCGGGGCTGTTCGGACCTTGAGTTTTTCGCCCATTGCTCCTGAAATTTCCCGTGTTCTGCCCGAAAGCAACAAGATCAAGCTGCGCGGCATGATCGGGAACTCGGAGCCCATGCAGCGAACCTGTGCGGTGGCGCGGATGGTGGCGGCGCGCAACACCACTGTTCTGATCACAGGAGAAAGCGGGACCGGCAAAGATCTGCTCGCACAGGAGCTTCACCTGATCAGCGCGCGCAGAAACCAGCCGTTTGTGGTCGTGAATTGCTCCGCGATTCCCGAGACCCTGCTTGAAGCAGAGCTGTTCGGGTATACCAAAGGCTCCTTTACCGGCGCCATGCAATCACGCATTGGCCGCATCCATGCAGCACATGGAGGCACGCTGTTTCTTGACGAGATCGGTGATATGCCGCTCTCTTTGCAGAGCAAGATCCTCCGCTTCTTGGAACAGGGCGAGGTACAGCGGCTGGGAGGCAACGACAATCTTAAAGTAGATGTTCGAGTCGTAGCGGCTACGAATGCGGATCTAAAGAAGATGGTTGCTGAGCAGAGGTTCCGCGAAGACCTCTATTATCGTCTCGCAGTCTTCCCCATTCATCTGCCGCCGCTGCGCGAACGGATGGGTGATCTCGAAGAACTTGCACTCTCGTTCGCAGCCAAATTCCTTCCTGGGGTCATGATCAACCGCGAGGCGTTACAGATTTTAGCGCAGCATAGCTGGCCGGGAAATATCCGCGAGTTGCGCAATGCGATTGAACGGGCCACGATCCTGGTTGGCTCAGAACCGGAAATCAAGTCCGAACATATTATTTTGTAGCTCTCTTTTCCAAAATGACACATGCTGTCTCAATTTGGCACGCATCGTGCAAGTAGATAGGCAAATGCTGCCGAGTTCTCATGCCGTTCCAATGAATCAGCCGGTTCCCGTGCGGCTCAATGACCCGCGGTTGCTGGCAGATGCATTTTCGGAGTTCATCTCCGCATCGACCCTGCTGGAAGCGTCGTATCGCGATCTGCAGCAGAAGGTTGCGCATCTGAGCATAGAGCTGGCGGAACGCAATGCCGCGCTGACGAGGAGCCTGGCCGAGAATGACCGCATGCGCGCCGCTCTGCAGCAGATGATCGATTCGATGCCCTGCGGCGTGCTGGTGCTCGACACTACGGAAACGATCGTAACGATCAATCCGGAGGGACGCCGGCTGCTTGGGATCGGTGCAGCCCGCATCAAAACTCTTCGCTCTCTATCCAGGGCAAGCCGCATCAACTTCGAAGCACTGGCAATCGCGGCCGACGAACAACACGATACCGAACTGTGCGTGCAGACCGAAACTGGCAAGCGCTGGCTGGCTATCGGCAGGCGGCAGCTCGATTGTCTGGCCGCAAAGCAGGAAACGACGACGGCTCCTCTGCGCAGCATCTGGATTCTTCGCGACATCACGGCCAACAAGCAGGCAGAGATGGAACGCGAAGCCGCACGGAGGACAATGGCGCTGGCCGAGATCGCATCGATCCTGGCGCATGAGATTAGAAATCCATTAACCAGTCTCGAACTCTTCGCGGGCCTGATCGCGGACGACCCCGGAGTGAACCCGCAATGGATTGGGAACCTGCGCGCCGGGATCCGCACATTATCGGGGACAGTCAATAACGTTCTCAGCATGAATGGTGAGGGAACACCGCATATGGTTCTCCTCGATCTGATCTCCTGTGTGCGAGGAGGCGTGGAGTTCGTGCAGCCCATCGCGGAGCAGGCAAACGTAACCCTGTCCTTTCCAACAACCGAGGATAAGCTCGCGATCCGAGGCAACGAGGACGGAATCCGTCAGATCATTCTCAACCTGGTCTCAAACGCAATTCGGCACACTGCGGCTGGCGGAAGTGTGCATGTTTCGGTTCGCCGGCAGGTTGATCCAACAAGCTCCCTCGCCATCGTCGAAGTGCGCGATACCGGCTGCGGCATTGCCGAAGAACAGCTCGGGCGGCTCTTCGAAGCCGGTTTCAGCGGCAGCGGCGAAACCTCCGGTCTCGGATTAGCCGTATGCAAGCGTCTCATGGCGCAGCACGGCGGAGTGATTTGGGTATCAAGCCAGTTGAATGAAGGAAGCAGTTTTTATCTGGAGTTTCCAGCACTATGACGAATACAGAATCTTCCGTGATGGTTGTCGACGACGAGCCGGGCATCCGGACTGCACTGCGCGCCAATTTTTTACGCCATGGATGGCGCGTAGAGACAGCATCCGGCGTGCGAGAAGCGATTCGCGCCCTCGAGCTTCGCGAGTTCGATCTGGTCGTTACCGATATCCGGATGCCGGACGGAAGCGGAATGGAAGTCATGCGTGCGGCTCGCAGTTCATCACCCTCGACGGCCGTCATTCTTCTCACCGCCTACGGCTCGGTTCCCGACGCTGTGACCGCGATGCGCGACGGCGCTTTGGATTACGTCACCAAGCCGGTTCCCTTCGATCAACTGCAGGCGACGGCTGCGCAGGTGATGCAACGCGCTAAACAAGAGCCGATCGAAGACGGACCGGCCGGCGGAGATATTGTGGGAAGATCGCCACTCCTCATAAGGGCGCTGCAGCGCGCACGAGCTGCGGCTGCGACCGGAGCGGACGTTTTGATCGAGGCGGAGAGCGGAACAGGCAAGGAACTGCTCGCGAAGTTCATTCATGATTCCAGTGACCGGAACGGCAAGCCGTTCATTGCGGTGAACTGCGCCGCTGTTCCCGAAACACTGCTCGAAAGCGAGCTGTTTGGCCACGGTCGCGGCGCCTTCACGGGCGCGGTTGCCTCCAGGCCAGGTAAGTTCGAGCTGGCGCATGGCGGCACCATCCTTCTCGATGAGATCGGCGAAATGCCGCTCAACCTGCAGCCCAAGCTCCTGCGGGCTCTCCAGGAGCGCGAGTTTGAGCGGCTCGGTGAAGGTCGCCCGGTGCGGGTTGATATCCGCGTCGTAGCCACGACCAATGTCTCCCTCAGTGAGATGGTGGAGCGCGGCCAATTTCGTGCCGACCTTTACTATCGGCTGAACGTGATTCCGCTTTCACTGCCACCTTTGCGCGAGCGCAGCGATGACATTCCTGTTCTCGCCGCCTATTTCGCTGAGCAGTTCGCTACGCAGAGACGAATGGGCCTTCCCCGCTTGCACCGGGACTTTCTGGATCGCTTGCAGTCGCACTCCTGGCCCGGCAACGTGCGGGAACTGGCGAATTTTATGCGGCGCGTGATCACGCTAAGCGGCACGATGGAAATCGATGCGCGCTGCTTCGATGCTGAGTTTCATTCGCACTTTAACACGCGCAGAACTTCACCATCACCTGCGCCTCTCCCCGCCAAACCGGGCCTTCCGATCCGGGAATTGGAGAGACAGCACCTGGAAAACACGCTTGCATTGACGGATGGAAACCGCACGCACGCCGCCGAGATGCTCGGAATCAGTCTTCGGACTCTTCGCAACAAGATCCGCGAATATGGTCTTCCGCCCAGGAGGTACGCATAGATGGCTACCACTCCAATACTTCAAGTCCTTCAGGGATATTTGAAGGTCACCACAGATCGTCAGCAACTGGTCGCCTCTAATATGGCGAACGTCGATACACCGGGCTATCACACGAAGGACATCGACTTTCACTCTGCGATGCAGCAGGTAATGAACAGCGACGGCGAGCCGCGGATGGAGCCGGCCAGCCTCGATGTGACCAATCTGCCGGAACGGCCTGACGGCAATAACGTGAATATCGACCGCGAAAGCATGATGCTCTCCGAAACGCAGCTTCAATACCAGATGGGCGTACAGCTGATCAAGGAACAGTTCCACGAGTTGCTCACGGCAATCAAGGAACAATAGGAGATTAACAATGGGAATGTTCGACATGATGAGCATCAGCGCGTCGGCCTTATCCGCCGAGAGGCAGCGCGCAGAGGTTACGTCTGCCAATCTCGCGAACGCCGAGACAACTCATACGGACGCGGGAGGACCTTATGTCCGCAAGGAAGTTGTCTTCAGCGCATCGAATATTTCTCCGTTTCAGACGGTCTTCAATCGCCTTGGAAGCTTCGCACACGCTCCGGCTGGCTCCGTACAGCTTTCCCAGGTTGTTGACGACAAAACGCCGCCGGTCATGCGCTATGAGCCCGGCAACCCGGACGCGAATAAGGACGGGTATGTGGCCTACCCAGCCATCAATCCAGTCACTGAGATGGTCGATCTCATGGACGCAACACGGGCCTATCAGTTGAATGCGTCGGCGGTGGGCGCGGCCAAGCAGATGATCCAGGAATCGATCGACATCTTGAAATCTTCGTAGGAGCGCGGTGATGAACAGCATTAGCTTAGGCAATATTCCCAACGTTTATGTACCCAACACGTCCACTCCGGACCTTGGAGGCGAGGCGGGCGGCGCGAGTTTCTCCGACGTTTTGAAGAATGCCGTAAATACCGTCAACTCATTGAACGATAATGCCTCCGCGCAGGTAAGCAATCTGATCCAGGGCGGAGGCGGCGATATGAACGATGTGATGATCGCGGTGGAGAAAGCGGATGTCTCTTTTCAGTTGATGATGCAAGTGCGCAACAAGATTGTGAACGCATATCAGGATATCGAGAAGATGCAGTTTTGAGAATCTCTTCGCTTCTCAACGAATCAACTTCAAAATCAGGTAACAGGATTGAAACCGAATGGCTGGCTCTAAAAACGCAATCGAGCAGTTGAAACAATTTTGGGCAAGCCGTAATGGCCGGCAGAAGGCGTTCCTCGTTGGCGGCGCCGGAGCTACTGCTTTGCTTCTCACGCTCTTTGTCCGGCTTATCGGCACGCCAGATTACAAGCCGTTGTTCACCGGGTTGGAACCGGCCGATGCTCAGACACTCAGCGCCAAGTTGGAGGCACAGGGAATTCCGCATCAGACCAGCCCCGACGGCAAGACCATCAGCGTTCCCGCGGACAAGCTGGATATAGCGCGCATGCAGACCGCTTCGGATGGAGCGCCGCACAGCGGCCGCATGGGATTCGAATTGTTCGACAAAATGTCCTGGGGGCAGACGGAGTTCGATGAGAAGGTTACCTATCAGCGCGCGCTGGAAGGCGAGCTCGAACGATCGATCGAGACACTATCTGATGTGGAACAGGCGCGCGTTCACCTCGTAATGCCTACGGATTCGGTCTTCATCGACCGCCAGCGCAGCGCAAAAGCATCCGTGGTCCTGAAGCTCCGGCGCGGCACTCTTTCAAAGGATGCGGCTCTTGCTATCGCGAGGCTGGTCTCCGGCGCGGTCGATGAGCTCAGGCCGGAAGACGTCTCTATCGTGGACGCAGATTCCGATCGCTCCCTTAACGCGCAGGATGAGGCAGACGGCCAAGGCGGCGATGCGGACCTGAGCAATCGGTTGATCAGCACGTTGGAGCCGGTTGTGGGTGCAGGCAAGATCCGCGCTAGCGTGAATGTGGATTACGATCGCGGCACAACCGATGAAAGCCAGGAAAAATACGATCCGACTGTCAGCGCAATGCTGAGCGATCAAAAATCTGAAGACAATTCCACAGGAAGTGCTGTTCCCGCGGGCGTTCCTGGCACATCGAGCAACGTGCCTTCGACGACACAGGGCAAGCCGACAGCCCCCCCCTCTTCGTCAACTACTACCATGCAGACTTCGAAAACCGAATCTGCGCAATATGGGGTCAACAAGACGATCGTACACACGATCACTCCGGCCGGCCGCGTGGAGCGAATTACTGCCGCCATTCTTGTGGATGACGCAGTGGTGAAAAACGTTCAGAAAGGCAAAGTCACGTACACGCATCGCAAAAGAACGCCGGAGGAGTTGAACCAGATCAAAGAGCTGGCCGAAGCCGCTATCGGTTTCGACGAGAAACGCGGCGACACGATCAGCGTTCAGAATCTCTCTTTCGATGGAGATGTCACAGACCTAGATGTTCCCGCTCCTACCTGGACCACACAGGCGCAAAAGATAGTAACGGATTATTCCTCTGCCTTGCGGCCGGTTTCGCTTCTGCTCCTTTTTGTGCTGGCTTACTTGTTTGTTCTTCGTCCAGTGCAAAAGCACGCCCTCAGCCAGGCTGCATTGCCGGCTGGAGCGGAACCGCTTTTGCCGGCAACTCACCAGGAAGCCTTGCCTGGCGTTTCCGTTGAACTCGGCGGTGCGGTGCGAGCCACTCAACTCAAGCAGGAGGCGGTGGAGTTAATCAAGCACAAGCCGGTGCATACGGCCCGCGCCGTGCAGGCCTGGATGCGTGAGGAGCCTTCATGAGCACGGCCGAGCGTTCCACCCTCTCCGGCACGCGCAAAGCGGCCATTTTGCTCTCAGTTCTCGGAGATGAAGCCGCCGCGTCCATTCTCAGAAATCTTTCTTCCGATGATCTCGAACGGATAACGGAAGAGATCGCCAGCATGGGACAGATTCCTCTCGAAACTACGGTTCAGGTCCTAGAGGAGTACCAGCAGATGATGACCGCTCAGGAATTTCTCGCCTTCGGCGGCCAGGAAGTCGCCGTGCGGCTTCTAGTCAAGGCATTTGGTGAGAGCGGCGCACGCAGCATGGTCGAGCGTCTGAACCAATCCGATGAGAGCAAATCGTTCAAGATTGAAACTTTGAAAAAAGCCGACCCGCAACAGTTGGCCAGGTTTCTGATCGGTGAGCACTCCCAGACCAAAGCTCTGGTGCTCAGTCATCTCGATGCAAAACAGGCTTCCGCATTGCTGATGAGACTGGAACCGGAGGCGCGGGCGGATTGTGTAAGACGCCTCGCGCATCTCGGACGCTTTTCGCCGGATGTGGCAGCCAAGGTCTCCTCCGTGCTGAATCGGCGTTTGCGATCCACTGGCGATCAGACGCGGAAGGCCGGCAATGGATTTAGAAGCATCGCTGAACTGATGAATCGCATGGATCCCGTGGCAGCGCGCGAAATACTCGAGAACATTGAACGCGAAGAGCCGAAGCTGGCCATCAATATCCGCGATCTCATGTTTACATTCGACAATTTCCTCGAAGTTCCCGAGCAGGAAATGCGCGAACTGATGGGTTCAATTGACAAGAAGACGCTGACGATTGCGCTGAAGGGCGCGAGCGAAGATTTGCGCAGCCATTTCTACCGGACGATGTCCTCACGCGCGGTGGAAATGATGAAAGAAGATTCGGAAGTGATGGGACCTGTGCGCAGCAAAGATGTCGCCAAGGCGCAAGGTGAAATCGTCGCCATTGCACGCAAGCTTGAGGCGGAAGGAAAGATCGTACTGAAGAGTGAGGGAGAAGACGAGTATGTCCTTTAGCTCGACCTATACAAGTATGGTGCCGTTACCTATTTCGTCATTGCAGTACCGCGACATCGGGGACTCGGCGGCTCCTGAAGATCACCGCGATCAAGCAAGCCGCCCTGCAAACGGTCGCCACGCCGAAATTGAGCTGTCCGAAGCGGAATTCGCCGCGAGAATCCGCCAGGAGCGGGCAGATGCGGTCGCCCAGGTTGAGCAAAAGCTGCGCCAGGAAAGCGAGCAGAAGCTGATCGTTGCACGGGCTCCTATCGCCGCGGCCATTCAGGAATTTACTGAGCAGCGTGAAGACTACTTCAACCGCGTAGAGGCGGAGATCATCCAACTGGCGCTCTCGATTGCGGCGAAGATACTGCATCGCGAAGCACAGGTTGATCCGATGCTCGTGGCTACGCTCGTGCGAATTGCCGTGGAAAAGATGCGCGAGGATTCAGGCGTTACGGTCCGTGTGAGTTCCGGATGCAGTCATGGCTGGAAGAAATACTTCGCTGGATTTCCGAACCTCACGCGCGTGGAAGTTGTCGAAGATCCGCAACTCACCAATCAGGATTGCGTTCTGGAGACGGAGCTTGGATCAGCAAATTTCGGGCTCGATAGCCAACTCAAAGAAGTCGAGCAGGGCTTCTTCGATCTGCTTGCGCTGAAACCGGCAAACCGATGAAACGTCCTCTTCTCGCATCTTTTCGCCACCATCTTGAATCGGGCTCAACGTTGCGGTGGAAAGGCCGTGTCAATCAGGTGGTTGGCAATCTGGTTGAGTCCGACGGCCCGTTTTGCTTTGTGGGTGAATCCTGCGAGATCAAGGACGCTGCTGGCCGGAGCTATGCAGGAGAGATCATCGGCTTTCGCGGCTCCACCATGCTTTCGATGACAGCGGACCCGCTCCGAGGCATTCGATTCGGCGATCACATCGAGACGTGGGGAGCGCGGCCTTCGATACGCGTTGGCCCGGGCCTGTTGGGGCGCGTGGTCGATACTGCAGGGAATCCTTTGGACGGCAAGGGAGACTATCGCGCAAACCATTCCGTCCTGATTGATGGTTCGGCACCTCTTCCTCTTGAGCGTATTCCGATTCGTGAGCCGTTAAGTTGCGGCATCCGCGCCATCGATGGCTTTCTTACCTGCGGCCGAGGCCAACGCATTGGCATCTTCGGTGGCAGCGGCGTGGGGAAAAGCACGCTCATCGGTATGATGGCGCGCGGAACAGCAGCCGATATGACGGTTCTCGCACTCGTGGGCGAGCGCGGCCGTGAGGTGGGTGAATTTCTCGAGGTTCTCGGCGAAGAAGGTTTGCGGCGTGCCGTGGTCGTAGTCTCCACCTCCGATCAGTCGCCGCTGCTGCGCCTGCGGGCTGCGCTCGCAGCGACAGCAATGGCCGAATATTTTGCCAGCCTGGGCAGAAACGTCCTTCTGATCGTAGATTCGTTGACTCGTTTTGCAATGGCTCAGAGAGAGATTGGACTCGCTGCTGGCGAACCGCCCACAGCAAAGGGTTATACGCCCTCCGTTATTAACACCCTTGCGAGGCTGGTGGAGAGAGCCGGCAATTTTTCGCAAGGAAGCATCACAGCATTTTATACAGTGCTGATGGAGGGCGACGATCAGCAGGATCCAGTCGTCGATACCGTGCGCTCGCTGCTGGATGGGCATGTAGTCCTGGACAGAAATCTTGCAATGCGCAGCCACTATCCGCCTATCTCGATTCTCGATAGCCTCAGCCGGTTGATGCCGAGCGTTGTCACCGAGCAACACCTTGCAAAAGCAAAGGCTCTGCGTCTGCTGATAGCGTCGTATGCGCGCGCGGAAGACCTCATTCGCATCGGCGCTTACCAGAAGGGCACAGACGCGGTTTTGGACAATGCGATCGAGATTCTGCCGGCGCTCAATGAATTCCTGCAGCAACGGCCTAATGTAATCTGCGGATTCAAAGAA
Source organism: Acidobacteriaceae bacterium (assembly GCA_030037705.1). Taxonomy (GTDB): domain Bacteria; phylum Acidobacteriota; class Terriglobia; order Terriglobales; family Acidobacteriaceae; genus Telmatobacter. The sequence goes on from JASHQE010000107.1 coordinate 28,931, forward strand.
GCGGGCGATCAACTCATGGCGATTCCCAGTTAGCAACCGGGCGTCCTAGCACGGGTTGGCTGATAGCCGGAAAAGACAGGAGCGTATTGTACATGGCGTTTCGATTTTCGCTTGCGGCCGTTCTCCGCTTTCGGGAAAGTATCGAAAAGCGTGAGGAGCTTGCATTGCAAGCGCTGCTGCTCGAGATGGCGCGCATTCGCCGCGAAATTGAACACCTGACCGCAAAGATTGCCGGTGCACAGGAAACGCGGAACCAGGCAATGCAACAGCCTTTGCCCGCGATTCATCTCCAACTCATGCTGAAGGAAATGGAAGCTCTGGCAGATCGCAGGAAAGCATTGACCGAATCACTCCTAACGCTCGACCTGGAGTGCGCAAAGCAAACAAAGAGATACCAGGCCGCTCATCGTGACCGCCAGATGTTGAGCGACATGTTTGCCCGGCAACGGGAAGCCTACGAGCAGGAGCGCACACGGGCTCAACAGAAGTTTCTCGACGATATTTTTGCGGCTCGCGCTCAGCGAGGCTAATCCCTCCCTTTCCAATCAGACAGTATCTGTGCGCAGCGAGAAAGATCCCGGCGCTATGCACGGCTGCGCTCGCAAATAAGTTGCCGTGCTGTTGCGGCAACTCGGCAAACGTTGCCCAGTTCAGAGGGCAATGCTTGCCGATCTATCGGCGAATTGCCGGTGAGGTCTGCAGAAGAAACTGTGCAATCCCTTTGTTATCAATGCAGCCGGAAAGTTCGTTCTGCGCACATATAGGAACGGTCATGGCGCGCTGCGTGCAAAAAGACAAGCGTGCGAATTGCAATGCTCAAAACGACGAACGCGGACTCGACGCCGTCATTGGGAAAAGAATCCCAATCTGCCGGTACGAGTTTCTTCGAGGTGCTCGCAGGGACTTCCGCGCTGTCAACTGCCGCATCGGGACCATCCACCGCGCTCGCTTCCCCATTACCTGCACATACGAATTCTGATGCAAATGCACAGGATGAACAGGCAGACGCAAAGCCTGATGCAAATACGGAGAGTCAGGAGCTCACGCAAAGCAATATTCCGCAGAGCCGCATCATTTTTTCAAACCAGCCAGCCGCTCTCGCGCAATCCCTCTCTTCACAGACGCTGACCCGCTCCAGTTCGAACACGGCGAACCGCTCGGCCGATCACCCGCAGAGATCGCAATCACTCACCGCGCAATCGAGCGCGAATAGCACAACGCCATCCGATCCTTCCGTGGCGCAGCAAGCCGTCGCTATGCCAGCACCCGTCGAGATTCCTGCTGCACAGCAGACCGCTGCCGTTGCGGTGCAGACGAATCGTCCTTCCGCTCAGCAGGCGGTTATTGTTCCAATGCCGGTTCGTCTTCCTTCGATGCAGCAAGTTGCTCTAGCAACCACCATAATGCCCACAGTCTCCTCCCCAGAGGCTTCTGTATCGGGAACGGAGAAGACTGCGGCGCAGAATCCAGAACCATCGGCAGCGACGCAAGTGATGGCCACAGACACTGAACATCAGGCTATTTCAGCAGAACAAGTGGAAACCGGCTCCCAGAACAAGCCTGAGACATCGGCTTCGAAGACTTCCAAGCCAGCACTGCATCCCGACGCGGCAACAGCACCGCAATCAACTGACCGGGCGCCATCCGAACTCGCAAGCAGCGGCGCCAATGGAATTTCAAGCTCACCAAATGCTGCAGCCGCCCTTACTTTGCCGGCAGACCTGATTCTTCCCGACATAAACCTCATGCCGCAGATGAGCGATCTGAATCAGATGGCGAATAAGGCAACGCAGACAAGCAAAGCTTCCGACGCGAATATGACCAAGCTTGCGGATGCGACGGCTGGAGCGGACGCGAAGAAGACTTCCGAATCTCAGTCTCAAGCAGGCGCGGCCAACGCGAGCGATTCTTCCAGCAATATTGCGAGCGGCAATCAGGGGGCGCAACGGACTCAGGCTGACCCGTCGCAGCCGGTCTCCGTCACTCCGAAAGCTGCCGATACTGGCGCGTCGCAGATTACTACGCAGGCTTCCGCGCAGCTTCAGGCGATCGCGGCGCATGGCGCAACGCATGATGCTTCTGTTCCGAACGGTCACGGCGACGGAGTTGCGGATGCAGTGCGCGCCAGCGGCCAGACAGCTCAAACAGAGACCGCCGAAAATGCGTCTACATCGGCAATCAACACAGCGAATGTAATTCAGAAGATGAGCGAAACCGAGATGCACGTTGGAATGCGCTCCGCCGATTTTGGTGAGGTTTCCATCCGCACGCTGGTTTCGCAGCAACAGATGACAGCGCAGATCTCCGTCGATCATAGCGATCTGGGTAAGGCGATCTCGGCACACATTCCCGCAATGGAGGCCAAGCTTGGGGGCGACCTCGGCGTACGCGCTCTGGTTGAGGTGAATCAAAGCGGGATGTCATTCTCCGGTGAGCGCGGCTTCTCCTCACAGAGGGATCAGAGATCTTTTACGCAGCCAGCACAGGCTCAGAACACTCCCGTTTTTGCTGAAGCCGATCCGTCAGGCCCGCAAGTGGCGGCGACAGCAGCCGGTAGCGAATATCGGTTGGATATCAGGGCATAGAACGTTTTCTTACGAGAGGAAGGAAAGATGAACATACAGGGATTCAGCCCCGCGATAAGCGCACCGATGCAGGCGCAGGCCGCGAGCACAACGAGTGGCACTTCGGGATCGAGCGGTTCCAGTAGCACATCGAATGCCCTCGACTCCAGCGATCTCCAGAGCACGTTCCTGAACCTGCTGGTAACAGAGCTGCAGAATCAGGATCCAACCGCGCCGGTCGATCCCACGGAGATGGTGAGCCAGATGGTTTCGCTCAACCAACTGGATCAGCTTATCTCCATCAACCAGACACTCTCGTCCATGGCAGGATCGACATCGACCTCGGCGAGTTCGGACTCCGCGCAATCGGCAAACTCGATGGCTCAAACCAATGCTTCGACCACGAGCAATGGAACACCTGTCGCGCAATCCGGTTCACTCTCGCAACCAGCCGGCATGGCCTTTCAACCGCTACCGGCATCCGCCAGCATTCCGAATTCAGGCGCTCTGATGAACCTCTATGGCAACATTGGCGCCTCACCTCAAACTTCCAATCAATTTACCGCCGTAGGAGGCAGATAACATGTCCGCATTTTCACTTCCGCTCTCAGGCCTGGCAGCCAGCGCTGATTCGCTGAATGTCATCGCCAACAATCTTGCCAACCTCAACACAGACGGCTACAAGGACGAAACGCTGAACTTTGCCGATCTGTTTAATCAGATGCAAGGGGTTTCCGGAAACGGCGATCCCATCGAGTACGGATCCGGCGTTCAGGTTGCCGGTGAAACCTCTAACTTCACCAACGGCACCGTCGCTTCCACAGGCGTCGCGTCGAACATGGCGCTGCAGGGCAACGGCTTTTTCGTCGTCCAGGATACATCCGATAACCAGACGAGTTTCACGCGCGATGGTGACTTTGGCGTCAACTCGCAGGGTCAGCTTGTCACCTCGGAAGGTCAGCTTGTGATGGGATATCCTGCCGTGAATGGGCAGATCTCCACCAGCTCTGTTCTTGGCCCGATCAATGTCAATCAGGCGACAAACATTCCAGCGGTCGCCACAACCAGCATCCAGATGGATACGAATCTTGATGCAAGCGCCGGCGTCGGCACTACATTCAGCTCGCCGCTCACGGTTTACGACTCTCTTGGCTCTTCACACGTCCTTACCGTCACATACACGAACACGGGCGCAAATACCTGGGACTATAGCATCAGCATTCCGTCCTCTGACATCACCGGTGGCACCGGCACTTCCACGACCGTGGCCTCTGGCACTATGACGTTCGATTCGTCCGGCAACCTAACCTCGCCCGCCTCGCCCATCACCGGCATCAACATCAGCAACCTGGCCGACGGCGCGGCGAATATGAGCTTAAGCTGGGATCTCTCCGGAGCTGGCGGCGCCGGCACCATTACGCAGCAGGACGCGGCGAGCGCTACAACCACGACTTCGCAAAACGGATATGGCGTGGGAACTCTCACCGGATATTCCGTCCTGTCGGACGGCACCGTAGAGGGCCAGTTCAGCAATGATCAGACTATGGCGCTGGGTAGAGTGGCCGTAGCCAGCTTCGCGAATGTTCAGGGTCTTCAGCAAACTGGAAACAATGACTACCAGGCCACGTTTGCTTCCGGATCCGCTGTCATAGGACAGGCTGGAGCCGGCGGCAACGGAACCATCACGGGCGGAGCGGTAGAGGATTCCAACGTGAACCTGTCTACCGAGTTTGCCAATATGATCGTCGCCCAGCAGAATTACGACGCGAACGCCAAGGTCCTTACCACGATGGATCAGGTCTCGCAGGCGACGATCCAGCTCATCTCGTAAAGTTAATGCTTCCCTTAACGAAGCATTAGAGACTTCCACCGCACCCTGCCTCCTGGCGGTGGAAGCTCGCAGACGCCCGTCGGCTCTCATCGCTGTCTCACCGGACGCGATAGAGCCGAGGCGCTTCTGCGTATTGCTACAAGTTATTGAAATGCAAAGATCTGGAAGCCGGTTCGACTGGTTTTCACAGCCCTCCGCATTTTTCCGCCGTTCGGCCCTTCAATTGCATTGAAGCTCGTGCAATCACTCCGTTCTATCTGCCTGAAACCTCGCTGAGCCCGAATGACGGCCTTACGCGAGCGGCACAAACGGAACCCAGGAGCCGGCCGGATCATGAGCATTGCAGCACAGAATGTTGAACCCAGGCTTGCGGAGTCAGCCGCAACAAGCGGTTCCAGCGGCGAGGACATGCTCGACAGCATGCCTTGGCTGCCGTGCACTCTCAGTCTCGAAGTACCCGTGGTGCGGTTCACGATCGGAGATCTTCTCGCATTGAAAGAGGGATCGATCGTGGAGACCGCTTGCCATCACACGAGCGATGTTCCGCTTCGGGTCAATCAGCTTCTCATTGGCTGGACCGAGTTTGACGTGATTGACGACCGCCTGGCAGTGAGGATCACGGAACAAGCATGAGTTCTCCGCTCCGCATTTATTACTCTCAGCCCGCTCCCTTGTCCGCGGACGAGACTGACATGCCCGTGACGACTTCGTTCGCCAAGACGTTGCGCAGGTTTGCCGAAAAGGAAAAGCCGGCATCCTCGAGGTCGTCCCTGCTATCCGTAGTTCCGGAACGAGAGATCTCCACGACCCCGGAACCGAAAACCAAGCGGCCGCGAGTCGTTGGCTCTCCGTTGACGATCGGTGGGCGCGTCGCCGACCGGGAGTCTGTGACGGAAGCAATGTCGGTGCAACCCGCCGCAGCCGCCGAGGAACCAAAGAAACAATCGCAAGCGGCTGCTGGAGGTGGATTGCTCTTGCGAGCCTGGTCCTGGCTCCAGAAGAACAATAAATTCTCAGCGGCAAAGCAACTGCGCGTATCGGAGACTATTTCTCTCGGCGAGAAGCGATTTGTCGCACTGGTCGACATCGAAGGCCAGAAGTTCCTCATCGGCGGCGGCGCCTCGGGCGTCTCTTTGCTCACCCAGGTGGGTGCGCACGACTCCGCCAGAGAGGCAATGCAAGCTGCGGCAGAGGCGGCAGGACAATCGAAATGACTTTCCGCCCTTCCACTGCGCGCGCCGGAATCCTTGCGCTGTTCTTACTCGCTTTCACCTCGATGGCAGCAGCGCAGGCGGTCTCTGACGAGCCGGATTCCACACTGTACCGGCTTGCTCAAAGCGCCGATCCCGCGAGCGCCTCGTTAAATCCATCGCCTTACGGAATGCTGGAGTCGCCGGGGGCCTCCAGAGCTCCGATCTTCGAGTCGCCTGCGCCGCAGGCAAACCCTGGCGGCTTGCAGATCCAGGGCCTGCCGGGCGCGAACGTGCCATGGTCGATCGTGATCGTGCTCACGGCCTTGACGCTGATTCCGTCGGTCCTGCTGTGCGTCACGCCGTTTGCGCGCCTGTTAATCGTCTTTCATTTCCTGCGTCAGGCGCTCGGCCTGCAGACGACGCCGTCGAACCAGACACTCATCGGGCTTTCGCTGATCCTGACCTTTTTCCTGATGCAGCCGGTCGGCGCTCAGATCCTCGATAACGCAATCATTCCCGTGCAGCAGGGTCATATCACTGCAATGGACGCGCTCAAGATCGGCCAGGTTCCCTTGCGCAAGTTCATGGTTCACTATGTACGCGAGAAAGACGTAGCGCTGTTCATCGACCTCGCCAAGGAGCCCCGCCCGGCTTCTCCGGACGATCTCTCCATGCGGGTTCTGTTGCCCGCCTATATCCTGTCGGAACTCAAGGCCGGTTTCCAGATTGGCACGGTTCTCTTTCTTCCCTTCTTGATTGTCGATATGGTCGTCGCCTCGATCACAACATCGATCGGCATGCTTCAATTGCCGCCGGTGGTAATCTCAACCCCGCTCAAATTACTGCTCTTTCTTATGGTGGATGGCTGGCATCTTTTGATCGGTTCTCTTATGAGGAGTTTCAGTTAAAGCTATGGATGTCGATCAGGTTGTCTTACTCGGGCGCATGATGCTGCAGGAAGTCATCATCCTTGCCGGTCCGATTCTCGGCGTGGCGATCGTCGTCAGCCTGGTAGTCAATATCGCTCAGGTCCTGACTTCGCTTCAGGACATGACGATCTCGTCTGTTACACGCCTACTTGCCACTGGCGGCGCACTTTTCTTCACGATGCCCTGGATGTGGCGGCAGCTTTCACACTTTACGCTCAACATGTTTTCTGATTTTCATACTTACCTGCAATGATCAAGATTCCTCTGATTCCGATCATCACCGCGTTGCTGACCGTAGGCGTGCGCCTTTCGGGCCTGATGCTCTTCGCGCCTTTCTTCGGCAGCGTGGTGATTCCTGCGCGGATCAAAGCGATCTTTGTCTTTGCGCTCACTGTGCTGCTATTTCCGTCCGTGGGACAACAGATCGTCACACCGTCACTGGCGGGATGGCCGATGCTGGTCTTCACCGAATTTCTGATCGGTATGGGCATGGGCATCGCCACCAACCTGGTCTTCGAAGCGGTTCAGCTCACCGGCCAGATTCTCGGCGTGCAAATGGGTTATTCGCTGGTCAACATTCTCGACCCGCAGTCGCAAGTGGACACCACGGTTGTCTCGGTCTTCTACCAAAGCATTGTCATGCTGCTCTTCCTCCGGATGGATGTGCATTACTGGCTGCTGAAGGCCGTGGGCAACAGCTTTCTCTATCTGCCGCCCGGCACGGCTCACCTGAGCGGCTTGTTCACCGCGGAGGTGCTCAGGACGGTCGGCGAGTTGTTTGGGCTCGGCGTGCAGATCGCGGCACCTGTGCTGTCGGCCACTCTGGCCGCAGATGTGGTTCTTGGATTGCTCGGCAAGGCATCTCCACAGATGCCGCTCATGCTGCTCGGCCCTGCCGTCAAGAGTCTGCTCGGCATTCTCATTTTGATTGCGACGCTGAAATATTGGCCCGATCTGTTCCGGCGATTGTTTTTAGATTCCATTGCGAAAGGCGACCAGTTGCTCCGTTTGGCGGACTGACATTGCATGGCTGACGCGAATAAGACAGAAAAAGCAACACCGCGACAAAGACAGCGTGCTCGCGATCATGGGCAGGTCACGCGGTCGCGAGAACTGAACGGCGCTTTGGCCATGGCCGCCGTTGCCGGCGTGATCTGGTTTATGGGACGCAATGCGGTGCCGCGCTGGACCACATTCTTTCGCAATGTACTGGATTCCGCAAGCAGTGATTCGATTACTGCCAACGGCCCGCTTCTGTTCTGGACCAGCATCGAGGCCATGAGTTGGGTCTTCCCTATTTTGGCCGCAGGTCTCGTGGTTGCTCTATGCACCGGACTCGCCCAGGGCGGCTTCGTCTTCGCTCCGGATGCACTCTCTCCAAAATTCGAACGTCTTAACCCAGCCGGGAAGCTTCGCCAGATGGTCTCGCTGGCTGCACTCAGCACGATTCTCAAATCTCTGATTCCCTTCAGTGCTATTGCGTGGATCGGATATGTCTGCATCCGCAGCCACTGGGATGAGATCCTCGGCAGTTCCTATACGGACGCGCGGCGTTTCGCCAGCCTGGTAAGTACGATGCTGCTTGAAATCTGCTGGCGATGCGGCCTGGTTCTGCTCGCTTGGGCGGGCGTAGATTATCTGCTGCAGTGGCGGAAAAACGAAAGCGATCTGAAGATGAGCCGGCAGGACATCAAGGATGAGGTCAAACAAGCCGAAGGCAATCCGGCTAGCAAAGCCAGAATCCGGCGGATGCAGAGGCAAGCGCGGCGCAAGCAGATGCTCAAGGCAACGGAAACAGCGACCGTGGTTGTCACAAACCCTACACACTATGCAGTTGCTCTGCGCTATGAACCCAAAATGGCGGCGCCCGTAGTGGTGGCAAAGGGCCTCGATCTGCTCGCGGCAAAGATCAAGGAGATTGCCTGGTTGCATGACATTCCGATTATGGAAAATCGACCGCTGGCACAAGCACTCTACAAGAGCGTTCAGGTAGGCGACGCGATTCCGGCAGCGCTCTATCACGCGGTCGCGGAGATTCTGGTGGTTGTTTACAAGGCACAGGCGGAAGTGAAAGCGCGCGAAGCGCAAAGACGTGCTGCATCGATGCGGCGCGCAGAGGAATGGCCCCGATGAACCAGAAACGCGGACTCTTTCAAACACTGCAGACATACTCGGACTGGGTAATCCCCACCGGCGCGGTGGCGCTGATCTTCGTCATGCTCGTACCTCTGCCCGGTTTCGCGCTTGATCTGCTGCTCACTCTGAATATCATGGCCGCGGTTCTGGTTCTGCTCACTGCAATTCAGGTTCTGCGTCCTGTGCAGTTCTCCGTATTTCCCAGCCTGATTCTTCTGCTGACGCTGATGCGTCTCGCCCTCGACCTTGCGAGCACGCGACGCATTCTGCTGCATGGAAACGAGGGTTCCTCCGCGGCCGGAAAAGTCATCGAAGCGTTCGGACAGTTTGTCGTCGGCGGCAATTACATCGTGGGCTTTGTAATTTTCCTGGCGCTGATCGCAATCCAGTACCTCGTTGTCAGTCACGGCGCAGTGCGCACAGCGGAAGTCACGGCGCGTTTCACGCTCGATGCGATGCCTGGCAAGCAGATGGCCATCGACTCCGACCTTAATACCGGATTGATTAATGCAGACCAGGCGCGTCAGCGGCGCGAGATGGTGGCGCGGGAAGCGGAGTTCTGCGGCGCGATGGATGGCGCCGCACGCTTTAGCCAGAGAGATTCCATGGCCACCATCCTCATCATGGCCATCAACATCATCGCCGGATTTTTCATCGGGGTATTCCAGCAGGGCATGCCGTTCCAGGATGCATTGAAGACGTACACAATCCTCACTGTCGGCAACGGACTTGTCGCAATCATTCCGTCCTTGCTGATTTCCGTGGCGGGAGGAATCGTCGTCACGCGCGCCGCCTCCGATCATTCGCTGGGCGCCGACATTGGCAAACAGGTTTTCAAAACTTCGCGCCCGCTATGGATCGCGGGCGGAGTACTGCTTGCACTGGCCATTATTCCCGCCATGCCCAAGATTCCCTTTATTGCTCTGGGCGGGCTTACGATGTTCACCGCCTGGAAGATGAAGTCCGGCGGCGCAGCCGAGCCGGCAGCTAAAGGCAAATCGGCTGCAGAGAAGAGCGCCACGGGCGCGCCAGCCGTCGATCCGATGGATGCGGTCTTGAAGCTCGATGAACTGATGCTCGAAGTCGGCGTCGGCCTCGTGCCGCTGGTCGATGCGAAGCAGGGAGGACAACTCCTTGCGCGGGTTAAATCACTGCGCAAGAATCTGGCGCAGCAGCTTGGATTCCTTGTTCCTTCCATCCATATTACGGACAATTTATCTCTTAAAGAAAGAGAGTACGTGATCTATCTGCGCGGCGTAGAGATTGCGCGATGGGAGATGCGCCGCGACCGTCTGCTTGCGGTGAATTCCAACCCCAAGCCAGGCGATCTGCAGGGCCAGGAGACGCAAGAGCCCGCGTTCAATTCACCTGCCAAGTGGATTACGCCGGACCTTCAGGCGCAGGCCATCGCTGCCGGTTACGCGGTTGTGGACCACACTTCCGCTCTGGCGGCCCACCTCTCTGAGCTCATCAAGCAGAACGCACACGATCTGCTTACACGGCAGGAGACCAAGCGCCTGGTGGATCGCCTTGCTGATTCGCATCCGAAGCTGGTGGAAGAGCTGACTCCGAAGCTGATGAGCCTGGGAGAAGTGCAAAAGGTGCTCCAACAATTGTTGCGTGAGCAGGTATCGATTCGCGATCTGGGCACGATTCTGGAGACACTCGTGGAAACAGCGGGGGTCAATAAGAATCCCGTGGTCTTGGTGGAAGCTGTGCGGCATGCGCTTGGCCGCGCACTGATCCGGCCTCTGCTCGACGAACGCGGAAGGCTTAAGGTAGTTACGCTCGACAGCTCGCTCGAAGAAGAATGCGCTCGCTCCTCCTCCCAGGCGCCTCAGCTCGGCGCCGGCGGCACATTACAGCTTTCTATCGCGCGCAGAGTCCTTGATGGCCTGCGCGCCATGCTCGGGGATCAGATCGCCATGGCGCCTCCTGTGCTGTTGTGTGCTTCTCCGGGCCGATTCTACCTGCGCCGCTATTTGGAGCCATTCATTCCCCGGGTTGTAGTAATTTCGCCGTCGGAGATTCCTCCGATGACGCAAGTGATGTCGTTGGGGTCGGTGCGATGAAAACAAAAATCTCTATTTTGATGCGTAAGGAGGTGGACCGATGACAGCTGCAGAACTGGCCTACACAAAGAGCGCAGCCCATGACGTAAGCAGTGACGAACTCGTGCTGCAGGAGTTGTCTCAGGTCTATTACATCGCCGCGCGCATTCGTGATCGCCTGCCTCAGCACGTAGATCTGGAGGATCTGGTCAGCGCCGGCGTCGTTGGCCTGATCGAGGCCAGCCGCAGCTTCGATAGCACAAAGGAAGCACAATTCAAAACGTTCGCCAAATTTCGGATCCGGGGCGCAATCCTCGACAGCCTGCGCGAGATCGACTGGGGATCGCGCTTGATGCGCAGGAGAGGACGCGAGATCGCCGATGCGACATCGCGGCTCGAAGCGAGGCTCGGCCGGCAGCCAGCAGAAGCAGAAATCGCAGCGGAGATGAATGTCGACGTTGATTATCTCCGCAAGATCGTTGCCCAACTCGATACCTTGCATGTCACCGGCCAGCGCGTCGCTGCATCCGAGGGCGATTCCGAAACGATTGATGTCATCGAATCGGCTCCCGATCTGGATGGCTTGAACCCGTTTGATCTATGCCTTACAGCGGAGATGAGAAGCCATCTTGCCGAAGCGATCTCCAAACTCAGTGAACGGGAGCAGTTGATCCTGTCGCTCTACTATCGCGAAGAGCTCACGATGAAGGAAATAGCCAAAGTTGTGGGGGTGGCGCTTTCGCGCGTCTCACAAATTCGAGAAGCGGCGATCATCAAGCTCCGTAAATCTCTAACCCATGTTCAGGAGCGGCCTTCAGGAAAACAAGCCGCGGAAGAAAGCACGCAACGCGCCTAAAGCGCAGACAGGATCAACCAGATGCCATCCATATCGCGACAGAAACCACGCGACACGTCGGCTCAACGGGTCGTGACCCGCTGCAACTTCCGCTCGGCTGGCCGCCTTTCGAATGAAAATGCACGCTCCCTGACATCGATTCACGAGACCTTCGCCAACCATCTTGCCAATGCGCTGGACGTTTACCTGGGCACAGGTCTTGAGTTAAAGGTAGGAACTCTTGACCAGCTCCCCATCAAGGAGCATATCGCGAGCATTCCATCCCTCACGTACATTGTCCCTTTTACAGGTAGCACGATTCCGGGCACGATGATTGTGGAATGTGACAACAATCTCGTCTTTCCCATCATCGACCTGCTGCTGGGTGGAACAGGCGCGGCGGGAGATGCCTCACGGGAGCTTTCTGAAATCGAAGAGGAGATCATGCAGGACGTGATCCTGCTCATCGTACGACATGCAGAAAATGCCTGGCGCATGCCGAATATGTCACTGACCGCGGGCAAGCGCGTCAAGTCGTCTGTGCTGCATCAGTATTGCGCGCCCAATGAAAAACTGATGTGCGTCAGGTTTGAGATCGACATTGCAGGGACCGCGGGCTGGTTTCAGCTGGTCTTTCCGACTGCTTTTCTTAATCTTCTCATCCAGCAGATTAAACAGGATCAGCCGCAAAGGGCACGGAGCGTACGGTATTTTCCGAGGCCGTCGATTCGCGAACGCATCCTTGACTGCGACGTGGAAGTGGCAACCGAAATTCAAGGAGTACGGGTTGCAGTGAAGGACCTGCTCGCTCTGCAGCCCGGCAGCGTGCTGAAACTTCGAGCGCCCGTCCGGACTCCAGGCATATTGACCGCCGGCGGACAAGGAATCTTTGAAGCCACGCCGGTGCGAACCGGATCACAAAAAGCGGCGCAGCTGGGCCGCCGCATCTCTTCAGCCAATTGGGAAAGGTTATAAGAGCCATGGACAATCAGAACAATAAGATCGCAGCACAGGCATTCGCAGCCGCTTTTGCGAGCACACTCTCCGAATCGCTGGAGCAGGCCATCGGCTCGCCGTGGCTGCTCGAAATGATGGATAGCCACAAGCCGCCCACCGCCAAAAGCCAACCGATTCAGTTTCGTCTGAAGGTAGACGGCGGACTGCACGGCGAATGCTTTGTTGAGTTCTATGAACCCCAGGTCTCCGAGCTGCTGGCAAAACTGGATAGCAAAGAAGTTGAGCCGGCTGCAGGTAATGAAGCCAAATTGCTGACGCCGGTCATCTCAGCGGCAACGGCCAGTCTAAAGGCAACGCTGGCCACGCGCTATGGCGATCTTTCATTCATGCTGGATCCGGTCTCCGGCCTTGCGTTCGGCGGCATGTTTGTCGTTCCGCTGGCAGCGCCTACTGACCGGTCCGGAGCCGCGGTGCTCCTCTATTTCGATGGCCAGCTGATGGATGCGTTCTCGTCCGCTGCGGTCGGCGATGAGGGCAATGACTCTGATCAACGGCTCTTTCATCCATCCAACCTCAAGCTGGTTATGGATGTGGAGTTGAATGTATCGCTTCGATTCGGACAGCGGCAGCTACCGCTCCGCGAAGTTCTGGAGTTGAAGAGCGGCTCTGTCATCGAACTGGATCGCCTGGTCGACGAGCCGGTTGAACTGCTTCTGGATGGCAAGCTTGTCGCACGCGGTGAGGCAGTGATCGTCGATGGCAACTACGGTCTGCGGGTTACGGAAATTCCCCAGGCGATTGAAACACATTTTCTTCGCTAACTTATCTCGGTTGGAGATTGCATTCGCATGAAGCTCTCGTTGAAGTCGTTATTGCCTAGCCGTGACCTTGGATGGAATCGCGTGCGCGCAGTGTGCGCGCTTGCTAGTTGCCACAACAAGCTGTTAATCCGATATGTTCCCGGCAGCCGTGTCGGCATCTTCGTGGGCGCTTCCTGGTATTGCTCGGCCGATTGTTTCGCGCAGGCATCTCGCGTGAACCTTGCCTCGCTTTCAACCGAAACCGTTGTCGAGATGCCGCGGAATCCGCGCCTCACTCTGGGATTGGCCTTGCTTGCCAAAGGTTATCTGGACGAGGAGCAGCTTCGGTTCGCTGTGAGCCGGAGCGAGCGTGAAGGACAAAACCTGGAGACCACTTTGGTTGAATGCGGACTGGCGACCGACAAGCAAGTGGCCGCAGCCCGTGCCGCGCAATGGGGATATCCGGTGCTTGGGCAGGATGCCGCCAGCCAAAGCGTAGAGGCTGATCTGCCGCCTGCGCTGTTGCGAGCGTTCTCAGCCGCTCCTTTGCACTATTCACCGAAGGCAAGAAGGCTTGTGCTGGGATTCGTATATCGGGTTGAGCACAGCCTTCTCCAGTCGATCGAGCAGATCACCGGATTCAGGGCAGAACCCTGCTTCATTACGCCCACGGAGTTCCACGAACAGATGGAGCGGCTAACGGCTGTTCCCGGCTATGAAGAAGCTGTCTTCGAGAATCCCGGCACCATAACGCAGATGGCCAGAACGCTCGGGGGCTTTGCCATCGAGGTTGCGGCAAGAGAAGCCGGCTTTTCCAAATGCGGTTCCTGGGTCTGGATCAGGCTGGCTGGAAAACAGGGAACGGTGGACGTGATCTTTGCGATGAAGGGAGCTTTTGCAGCGCCTAAGGCGCGACTTTCCACAATGCTCCCGGAAATAACGGAACGCCTGGGCTAGAACAATCGTCGGCACCTGCCGATAAGTTGCGCAGGTGACCGCAAGTGCTGAAAACGAGCGTACTCGAATTTCCCGCCGGCGATGTATTGCATGACCCGCTCTGCTTTACTTACGAAGTTGCCGATGGTCTTCCTGATGTTCCGGCCCTACCCGAAACATTGCTGGCCCTGGAGCTTCAGCTTCAGGAGAACTCCGTCGATCTTCGCGGCTTCACGGAAACCGTACTCAGCGATTTGGGGGCGACGATCCAGATTCTGCGCCTGGCCGGACAGGAATACGAAATTGCCGAAGATTACCCCTCTCGCATTGAAGACTGCATCTCCGACCTCGGCCTGACTTCCTGTTTTCAAGCAGTGCTAAAAGGAACTCTCGTCAGCGTGGGCCAGCAGCGCGCAGATTTTGAACTTTGGACACATTCCCGGAAGATTGCGAACCATTTCAGGGTTCTTGCCGAGAAGATGCCTGGACCTGTCAGCCCCGATCAAGCTTACATTGCCGGCCTGCTACATGCGATCGGCGCTCTGCCGGACGCTCTTGGGTGGCAGTGGGACGATATGCCCGGCAACAATATCCTTTCAGCCTTGAGACTGGCCGAACGGTGGCGTCTTCCACGCTATGTAAAAGACTTCTTCCGTGAGATTCTCATGCCGGGTTACAACCCGCATTGGTCAGAGCTTCTGGCAACGGCCCATCGTCTCGCAGGACCATCGTGGGCCCGGTGCCCAGTGCAAGGAGCCAGCTTACGCTCTTTCGCGTAAACATCGGCACTATCCGGTATACGGAGAAGCTCTTATAGCCGCCACAGGTTGCTGCGCAACAATCTCTGGATTGCGTTCCTATGAGGATAAAGACTCATCGTTAGAATCGCGGCGCTTGGCTAAGTTCGGCTCTCATCATTCCCTCATGCAAAGACAATTTTGGCGATCATTTAGGTGTTGTTTCAGGCAAACTTTGCCCAACGGAATGGCACGCGCCTTGCATGTCCATAGGGCGAAGAGGCCGCATGGACAGTGGATACTATTCCGCGTGCACAGCTCTTGTGTCTCGCACCCAAGAGCTGGATACGATCGCCAATAATCTGGCCAACGCCAGCACTGCGGGCTATCGTGCACAGAAGAATGTTTTCAGTTCAGTTCTTGCTGACGCCGGCAATGCTTCTGCCTCGCCCCTCAACGCAGCCATCAATAACTACGGAGTTCTGAGCGGCACTACCCTCGACCTCAGCCAGGGTGCGCTTCAGAAAACGGGCAATGACCTGGATTTGGCCATCCAAGGCCCCGGATATTTCGTCGTGCAGACGGCGAACGGGCCAGTGTACACGCGCAATGGCAGCTTTCAGGTCTCTGCCCGAGGGCAATTGGTCACCTCAACCGGAGACGCGGTCATGGGCGACAAAGGCGTTATTACGATGCTCCCGGGGCCCGTTTCGATCAGTGCCGATGGAACTATTTCGTCCGACGGTGCTGTCACAGGCAAGATCCGGGTCGTCGAATTTCCGCCGAACACGCAACTTACCAGCCTGGGCAGCACCTACTATTCCGCGCCGCCGAAAACCGCACAACCGGCAACCAGCTCCGATGTCCGCCAGGGCATGCTGGAGAGCTCGAATGTAAATCCCATCACTGGCATGGTTGAACTTGTTACGGCGCAGCGCTCGG
The DNA here is from genome assembly GCA_030037705.1 of Acidobacteriaceae bacterium. Classification (GTDB taxonomy): domain Bacteria; phylum Acidobacteriota; class Terriglobia; order Terriglobales; family Acidobacteriaceae; genus Telmatobacter. The sequence goes on from JASHQE010000107.1 coordinate 44,842, forward strand.
CTGAGATGATGCAGCGCGCTCTTTCCATATTCAATTCAGAGATCGATAAAACTGCAACGCAGGATCTGCCGAAGGTCGGCTAAAGGAGATTACGGATGTTCCACGCGCTTTACACCGCGGCCAGCGGCATGACGGCACAGCAGCTCAATCTCGACAACATCGCGAACAACCTCGCGAACTCGAGTACCTCTGGATTTCAATCGCGCCGCGTGCAGTTCTCCGATCTTCTTTACCAGAGTGATATCATGCCGGGCGCGGCAGCTACGCAGCAGACCACGGTAGCCTCCGGCCTGCAAATCGGTCTCGGCACCCGGCCCGGCAACACGGAGATTGTGCAAACGCAGGGTGATCTCACCAGCACCGGCAATCCTCTCGACCTGGCGATCGAGGGCAGCGGCTTCTTTCAAGTTCTGCTGCCGAATGGGCAGACAGGCTACACGCGCAGCGGATCCTTCCAGACGGATGCACAAGGCAATCTGGTCACCGCGAATGGCGATGCTCTGCAGCCGGCCATCAACATCCCCACTGCCGCTACCAACATCACCATCGGCAGCGACGGCACAGTGAGCGTCACGCTGCCCGGACAGACCCAGGCGCAGCAGGTGGGTGTCATTCAACTCGCAATGTTCGCAAACCCTGGCGGCCTGAACAGCGTGGGTAACAACATTTACCTTCCCACCACCGCGTCCGGAAATCCGGTTGTGGGCGCGGCGGGCGGCGCCGATGGCTTGGGCACCATTCAACAGGGAATGCTCGAGCAGTCCAACGTAAATGTTGTGGATGAGTTCGTGAACATGATCCTGGCGCAGCGCTCGTACGAATCGAACTCGCGCGTCATCAAGGCCGCGGACGAAATGCTCCAGCAGTTGAACCAGTTAGCTCAATAGGATAGTCCGCAATGATGCAACGCAGCTTGATTTTTCTCCTGGTTTTCGGCGCCGTCGCGGCCTCATCTGCTGCAGCCAGTGCGGCGCAATACGAGGTTACGCAGGAACAGGTCGCCGCAGCTATCACTGACCATGGAGTGCAGATTTCGTCGGACCAAGTCACTCTGCTTACTGCAGTGGTTGCGAACGTTGCGAATCCCAGGCTGCAAGTGCAATCTGTTGACCGCACGGGAACGCAACGCGCCATTGCCCGTCTCGAGTGTGCCGACTCGCGGCAATGCTTGCCTTTTATCGTGTCTCTCCGCTTAGACCAGACAGAAAATACGGTGATGGCCCTCTCGTCTTCGCAACGGCCATCGCCGGCCATCCCACAGACCAGGCCCTCCCCCGTTATCTTGCGCGCCGGCTCGCCCGCCATCCTTCTGCTGAACGGAGCTCACGTCCACATCCGTCTCACGGTGATTTGCCTTGACAACGGAACGCTGGGCCAGACGATCCGCGCCACCGACCGTGATCGCCGCCAGGTTTATACAGCCAGAGTCACAGAAGATGGAATTCTGGAGGGACGGCTGTGATCCCAATCCACTCCAAGCGGCTTTTATCTTCGATCTTGTGCGCCGGACTTCTGTTTTGCTTTGCCACAACAACGGAAGCGAAGATTACGAAGAAGAACAGTCCAGCGCAACTGCGGTCCGACTATCTTGCGCGCGTGCAAGAACAGGATGCTCCCACCCCTGTCCATACGCTTGGCAGCCTGTGGACTCCCGATAACGAATTGGGAGATTTTTCCACGGATTACAAGGCAAGGAAGCTCAATGACACACTTGTCATTTTGGCCTCTGTACAGACAACGGCAGCCCAAAGCGGCGACGTAAACAGCTCGCGCGCCTTTCAAACCAGTTCTGCCATTACCGGTTTCGCCGGACAAACCAATACGAACGGCGTGAATCCGCTGTTCAATGCCAATTCTTCGACCACGTTGAAAGGCTCGGGGGCGACGGATTCGAGCACAACCTTTCAGACCAGCTTGACGGCGCGCGTGATTGCGGTGCTGCCGAGCGGAAATCTGGTTGTTGAGGCCCAGCGCAAAATCTTCATGAACAACCAGCACGAGGATATAACGATTCGCGGGGTTGTTCGCCCCAACGACATTGGACCTAGCAATACGGTAGCCTCGTCTGCTTTGGGAAATCTCGAAATTGAAATGAAAGGCAAGGGAATCATCTCCGACAGTACGCGGCCTATGAACCCTATTACAAAAGCGATCCTCTGGCTGGTTGGATTCTGAAACCGATGAAGCGTGTATTCTCCAATTTGAAGGTTTGGCTGCGCTCGATTGCGTGGGCTCTGGTCCTGAGCGGCATTGCATCTGTACTCATCCCGGTTGCTGCCGCGGATAATTCCAATCGCCGGGTGCTGGTCAGAGACATTACCAGCGTAGAAGGCGTGCGCGACAACATGCTGGTGGGATACGGCCTAGTCGTAGGCTTGAATCGCACCGGAGACAGCCAGCAGACCTACTTCACTGTCCAGACACTTGCGAATGCGATGCAAAGGATGGGTGTCCTGATCTCGCCGGGCATCGTTGAAGTTAAGAATGTGGCCGCCGTTTTCATCACGGCGTCTCTGCCGCCGTTCGCCCGCCCCGGAGAGAAGCTTGACGTTACCGTATCTTCCGCCGGCGATGCGAAAAGCCTGGAAGGCGGAGTGCTGCTGATGAGCGCTTTGCATGGTCCGGACGGGCAGGTTTATGCCGAGGCGCAAGGCCCCCTGGCGGTGGGAGGCTATTCCGCCGGCAATGGAGCCAATGGGAAGCAGGTCAATTCACCCACAGTTGGCATCGTTTCGAACGGAGCCATCGTCGAACGCGACACCTCCATTGACCTGCACGATTTCAAGACGGTTTCGCTCCTGTTGCGCAATCCAGATTTCACGACTGCCCGGCAGATTGCCGATGTCATCAATCAGGATTTTCATAAAACCGTCGCTTCGGCCCTGGATAGCACCCGCGTGGATATCTCGGTGGCAGACGCAGGCGAGTCCTCGGTTCCCGTTCTGATCTCCCGTATACAGAATCTTGCTCTCAGCGTTCACACACCAGCGCGCATCGTGGTCAACGAGCGCACCGGCACAATCGTGCTCGGCGGAGACGTGAAGCTCACGCCTGTCTCCGTCATTCACGGCAATCTTTCCATTCAGGTGGTCACATCCTACGCTGTGGCGCCGCTTCCGGTTACTGCGGAAGTTCCGATGGGAGGGTCGCGCGATTCTCGCCGTGACGGTTCACGCGCCGGAATGGCAGAGCCTGGCAGGTCGAACGACGGTGCGCAAAACCAAGGTGGCGGAGGCGGCTTTGCCGGACAGGCCGCTGCGTTGGTTCCAGAAACGAACCTGACCGCAAACGACAGCCCTGCGCAAACCATGCGCCTCGATGAGGGTGCAAATGTGGAGGAACTGGTCAACGGCCTCCACGCGATTGGCACCACAGCCCGGGACGTAGTCGCGATTCTCCAGGCGATTAAAGCCGAGGGCGGCCTGCAAGCTGATCTGGAGGTGCAGTAGATGAGCACCGGTATGATCGGACCTAGCGCCATGAGCACGCAGATCAGCATCCAGCAGGCGCAGGAATCGCAGACACTGCAGCAGATGAACTCGGCAAAGACGGCAAACAATTCGGCAAAGATCGATAAAAGCGCCAAGCAGTTCGAGGCGATGTTGCTCTCCACCTGGCTGCAACAAGCCGAACAGTCCTATGCAACGGTCCCCGGATCCGAAGATGACGACGAAGATGCGGCGGGACGGGATCAAATGCTGAGCATGGGCGTCCAGTCCCTGGCGGAGTCTCTGGCTGCCTCAGGTGGCATTGGAATTGCTAGAATGATTGCCAAAGCCCTGCATACTGCAGCAGACAAGGCGGCAAATAGCGCCGAAACAGGCTCCGAACCTGCCGCCACAGGCCAAATTCCGGCGAGAAATCTGAGTTTTCCATTAAACTCCGGCCCGGAAAGTGCCGATAGTAGCGCAGGTTTAGAGAAGGTGTCCAAATGAGAATCGATTCTTTCAACTCTTCGGCAGCCAGCGAGATTTCAAGCGAACCGAGTTCGAAACAGGTCCAGACGTCCGCGGCTTCGCCGTCTGGCGTGGGTGACGAAGGGGACCGGACCACGCTTACGTCGGGTTCCGGGTCGGTCAGTGCGTTGGTAAGCCAGGCGATGAGCTCGCCTGAGGTTCGCCAGGACAAAGTGCAGAGCCTGCAGCAGGCTGTCAGCAATGGTAGTTATCAGATCGATCCAGACAAGATCGCTGGCGCGATGATCGACGAGCACGCTTGATGAAGGAAGGCTCCGTTGCCAGTTGGTGACGCCCGACAGGAATTTTGCTACGAATGATTGCGGTCTCGGTAAAAACGCGAACTGTCCAAGCTGGGGAGCATCTCCAGCTTCTGCGTTCCCTTGGCCGCGAATTGGAACGCGCGATGGACGCCATTGCGCGCAATGACCTCGATGAGCTTGAAAAAAGCGTTGCCAACCAGCAGGAAATGAGCGCCCGGCTCAGCAGCCTGGCAGACGACCTGAATCTTCCGGCTGACACGCATATTCCCTTCTCTTCCGAGTCGATCGATCCCGATCTAATGCACGAGATCCGCTCCGCCACAGGCGAATTGCAAAAGCTGAATCTTCGCTACTCAATTTTGATCAAGCATTCGAGCCGCTCGATTGCATTGATGGCATCCTTGTTCAGTTCCTTCCGGGGAGAATTTCAGGAGGCTTCTGGCGCCAGGCTGAAACAGCAGACCTGGTCCTGCCAGATGTAATCGCCATGGGGGGCTTAACCACATCTCTTTTGATGGGCATGGAGGCGCTGGATGCAAGCCAGGCCGCGCTCGACGCTACAAGCAACAATATCGCCAACGCAAACACCGCAGGATATACCCGCGAAGAGGCGCAGTTCAGCGAAAACGCGGAGAATTTGATCGGCGGCTCCGTAGTAGGCGGCGGCGTCACGCTGGACGGCATTCAAAGCGTCCGCGATGAACTACTCAATCTGCAGATCCAACAGCAGACTTCGCAGCAAAGCAGCGCAGACACGGAATCCTCGAGCCTTCAATCCGTTCAAACTCTGTTCTCAAGCACCGGCGACGACATTGCAAGCACGCTCAGCGCATTCTCGAGCAGCCTCGCCGCGCTCTCCGCCAATTCAACCAGCACATCCGCGCAACAAAGCGTATTGACGGCCGGCCAGAATCTGGCGCAATCATTCAATACTGTGGCCAACGGGCTCACCAGCGCGCAATCGGCTGCCGACCAGCAGGTAACGCAAACCGTTGCGCAGATCAATTCCCTCACCCAGCAGATTGCCCAACTGAACTCTCAGCTCACGTCGTCCGTCACCACGCAACAGAATGGCGGCACCATTGAAGATCAGCGCGATGAGCTCGTGCAACAGCTCTCGCAGCTCACCGGCATCTCGGTCTCGCAAAGCAGCAACGGCGAGGTCATCACCACCGCCAACGGATCTCCTCTGGTCATGGGCGGGCAAAGCTATAATCTGCAGACCACGACCGGATCCGACGGCTTCCAGCAAGTGCTGGACTCGAATGGAAACAACATTACTTCGTCGATTCAGGGCGGCCAGTTGGGCGGCGCCATTCAGGTCCGCGACCAGATCATCCCCGGCTATCTGAATTCACTAAATACGCTTGCCAGTCAGTTTGCTTCCGCCTTTAATACAGCGCAGGAAGCAGGCACCGATTCCAACGGCGATGCAGGCCAGGCATTCTTCACCGTGCCTTCGAACGCGAACGATGCTGCCGCCGGCATCTCTGTGGCCCTGACGAGTGGCTCTCAGATTGCGGTCAGCTCTGACGGGGCTTCGGGCAGCAACGGCAATGTCGCCAATCTTTCCGCCGCACTTACGAATGCATTGCCATCCGGACAAACCGCAGCCAATGATTATGCAAATCTGGTTTATCAGGTAGGCAATGACGTTTCAAATGCCAATGCACAATCCACGGCATTAGGTCAGAATATTCTCCAACTCACGAATCAGCAGAGTTCGGTCTCCGGCGTGAGCATCGATGAAGAGACCACAAATCTTATTCGCTATCAGACGGCTTATGAAGCTGCGGCACGCATCGTAAGCACCGTCCAGGCTCTCAGCACCGTAACCCTTGATATGGGCTCTACCCAGAGTTATTGACGAATATGCGCGTTAATCCCAACATGGTTCCCGATATACTGGCTGATCTACAGCAGAGCCAGTCCCAGTTGAACACCTACCTTCAGGAGGTGTCGACTGGCAAGAGCGTAACGGAGCCGTCCGACAATCCCACCGCCTCCGCCGAGATGGTACAAAACACCATTGAAACGGCGGACGTGGATCAGTACACGCAGAACGTCACCAATGTATTGTCTAACGCGCAGACGGCAAGCTCGGCCTTGAGCTCCGTAGTCACTTCGCTCAACCAGGCTGTCTCTCTCGGAACCGAAGGAGCCAACGGCACAAATTCATCCTCCAATCTGGCGACTCTGGCGCAGCAGGTGCAAAGTATCCTGACGTCTGTAGTATCGGACGCAAACACGTCGGTCGAGGGGGCATATCTCTTCGGCGGCACAGCGTCGACCTCCGCTCCATATACGGCAGATTCATCGTCGTCTTCCGGATACACCTACAACGGCAACAACGATACGAATTCCGTGGCCGTGGGCGATAGTTTGAGCATCCAGGTGAACCTTCCCGGAAGCCAGATCTTTTCTAGTTCGTCCAATAGCGTTCTCGGTGCTCTCAGCTCTCTGGTTTCCGCGTTGCAGAGCGGAAACACTTCGCAGATCTCGACCGCCACGACAGCGGTCAGTTCGGCTATCAACACCGTCAGCCAGGCGCAAGGCTTCTACAGCAATGTCGAGAGCCAATTAAACTCCCAAGAGACCGTACTGCAGCAGGACACGGTTACGCTCTCTTCGCAAGCGACCAACCTGGTTGGAGTGAATGAGGCGACAGCCGCAACGGAATTGAGCCAAGCGGAAACAGATAACAGTGCGGCTCTGGCCGCGGCGGCGAAGGTTCTTCCCAATACGCTGCTGAATTATCTCTCCGTCCCGACATAGTTCTGATTTCCCTCCGCCGCAACACGATCGATTCCTGTGGGAGTCCATTGGCTCGTGTTCCACGATTTCATGATCGAGCGCAAAAAAATGGGCGCGTTGTTACGCGCCCAGAAAGTTTGCCCACTTGTCGATCACGATGTCTCAGACCGGATCAGGAATTGGTGTTGGAAGGTTTGATACGCTCAAGCACTTGTTCGCCGCGGCGAACGGCCCCTCGCTCACTCTCGAAACCTTCGACGTGAATTTCTGGTCTCAAGCTGACCAGCTTAACGGCATCTGCTCCATTTGCGAAGGCAGGGACCCTCCATAAGTTGGTGTTTGAACCGGCGCCAGAATCTCCGGACCGGCGGGCCCACAGCGAAACTCGAGCGCCTGCCACTGTTGCCGGATTCTCAGAACCATGGCCATCTGCTGATCGAGGAGCTCTGCTGCCCTCTTCGCCTGCGCTTGAATCACCTTGCGCCGAATCGAGCCGTAGACCGAAGCGAGTTGCTGCGCGAGTGTGCCGCCGCTCCCTTTAGAAATACAGTCTTCGAGAAAACCCAGAACCATCAGCGCGTGATTCACTTCGCGGCAACGCATCTCGATGTCGTTGTTGCGCTCGGCTTCTGCGGCCCGGTGCAAGCTGCCCGCCAGCGTGTCGTACAGACCGATCAATAGACCCAATCCGCCTGCGCCAGTGGCTGCTGCCGTCTTTCTGTACGTAAGTTCTATTGGACTCATGTTCATCTCCGGGGATTAGTTCGAGGAATTGTCGAGTCCTAGTTCCTCGTCGATCTGCTTCAGCTCAACCGGCAGTTGTTGCAGCGCGATCTCCGCCTGGCTGTATTCGCTTTGCAAATTCGTCTGCAGCGGATCGATGATGTTGGTTTGGAAGTTGGTGATATCTGTTTGCAGTGTGGATTCCTGGGTGCTGATGCTTTGCAGGTCGATTGTGAAGGCGCCGTCCGCTGGACTAATGAAGTTCGTGAGCTGCTGATCCATGGAGTTGGCGAATCCGTTGAGGGCTGTGCCCTGGAAAAAGGTTTGCACATCGCTGAAGTTGTTGCTGAGCGCGTTGTTGAGGGTCGCCGAATCCACAGTGAGCGTACCGTCTGAGTTGGCCGTAATTCCGAGCGAAGTAAGGTTCGATACAGTGGTCGTTCCGGAAGACGGTGTATTGACGTAGCTCATCGCGCTTTCCAGATCGCTCTGCAGGTTGCGGATGTCGGGATAGGTCGCAAGCACACCCTCGCCCGAGCCCGAATCCGTGAACTGCGTATTCACAGCCTGAATCAGGGTGTTGTAGTCCGACACAAACTGGTTGATGGCGGTCAAGGCCTGCGCGGTATCGGGCGCGACACCAAGGCTCACGTAGGCTCCCGGATCGGCGCTCAGAAGATTGAGAGTCAAGCCCGGAATGATTCCGGTAACGGTGTTCGACGCGCTCGAGACCGTGATGCCGTCCACGACAAGAGATGCGTCGGCGCCGGTGACTGCCTGCGTGAAACCGAAACCAGACGAACCGGAAGAGCTGATGGTGAAATTGGAGGCGCTCCCGGAGCTGTTTGCCGTAATCGCCAGCCGGGCGCCTGTCGCGTCCGTGATCACATTTGCCGTTACGCCCAGATCGTCGCTGTTGATCTCGTTCGCGACATCCGACAGAGTCTCAGTACCATCCGTCGTGATGGTTGTGGGGGTTCCGCTGCCCGTGGTGATGGTGAAGCTGCCGGCGGGCAGCGCTGTGGAACTGCTGGCAAACGTCGCCGAGGTCCACGAGGCCGTGGTCGCCAGGGAGTTGACTTCCACCGAATAATTGCCTGACGTGCTGCCCGATGCAGCCGTTGCAGTGACTACGCTTGAATTCGACGACGTAACCGTTGTTGCCGATAGCGGCCCGGTCAGACTGTTCAGTGATTGCATGTCATTGTCGAGATTCGTTGCATCGGTCTGTAGTTGGTTGAGCGCCGTAGTCTGGCTCTGCAGCGTAGATTCCTGCGATTCCCACGTCTGCTCCGGAGCCTCGGCTGCGGTGACCGCAGCACTGACTGCGGAGTTAACGTCAATGCCCTCTGAAGACGCACCCAAAGCCGCTTCCAGGATCTGGCTCAGGTTGATCGTTGACGAGGAATTGCTGGAGGAAAGCAGCGAATCGAGCGCGGAGACTGAACTCATAAGCCTTATCCTTCCACCCGGATCCAGTAATATGCCGGCGCGGGGAAGCTGAACTCTAGGTACGAGGTATTATCGGCACATCCGGCTTGGGATTTCAGTCTGCAAAAGATGAAGCGGTGGCACAGTTGCCTGTGCCACCGCTTGAAGGAGAGTGTATGTGTGAGCCAGGTTACTGCAGCAGCTTGAGTACGTTCTGCTGCGCTGAATTGGACTGGGACAGGGCCGCAAAACCCGTCTGTTCCAGCACGTTGTACTGGGTCAGATTGGCAACGGTCGACGAGATGTCAGCGTTCTGAACGTTGTTCTGTGCGCTGGTCAGGTTCGTGACCTCGGTGTTTTCCACGTTCGAGTCGGCGGTCAGTTGGATAACCGAAGCGCCAATCGTGCCGCGGGTTGCAGCAACCGAGCTGATCGCAGCGGTGATGTCCGTCAGAGCCGTCGCGGCGGCGGTAGTGGAGGTCAGACTGTCGGTGTTCAGAGACAGCGTTGTGGACGACAGAGCTCCCGTTGTGGTCGAGGTGGTCGTCGCCCCGGCGGACGTGCCGTCGCTGGTAAATGTCGTCTGCGCGGTCGCGCTGAACACGGACACGCCATTGAAGTTCGTCGTCGAGCCGATCTGGTTGATTTCCGACAAAATTGACTGGAATTCCGAGTTGGCAGCCGTCGCCTGATCCGTTGTCAGGCCGCCGTTTGCCGCTTCCGTGGCAATCGTGACCGCCTGGTTGAGCAGGTTGGTCACCTGCGACAAAGCGCCGTCTGCGGTCTGCAGAAGGCCGACGCCGTTGGATGCGTTCTGGCTGGACTGGGTCAAAGCTGCGATGTTGGCGCCGAGGCCGTCCGCGATCGAAATACCGGCCGGGTCTTCCGATCCATTGTTGAGGCGAAGGCCGGTCGACAGTTCGGTCAAAGTGTTTTGCAGGTTAGTCTGAGTTGAACTGAGCGCATTTTCTGCGGTCAATGAGGAAACATCGTTGAGAACACTAATCATAGAGACTGCTCCTTTAATCAAATTCCGCCTGCGCCGAACCGCTTCCGTCTACGTAAGAGGTCCAGAATCGTCATCAGGAGCAGGTGGTTGCTACGGGCAATCTATCGGCTCCTCGTTTTGTACGTTCTAGTGCCGAGGCAAAAAAATATTTCACCCACGTCTCCTGGAGGACCCTGAGCCATCGGCTCCGGCCTATTCCTTCCTTGCACAATCAAGACCGGTATTCTGCCAGAATGAAACCGACCGTCCGTTTCCAACAAAAGATGCGGCTTGCTATTCTTCCAAAAACACGCCCAGTTCCGTCAGCGCAATGCAAACCGGAGAGTCGGTAATCCGTAATCGGAGCCGCGGCGTTTCCACTGTCGCAGGCAGCCGGATCAAGCGACATGAGCCAACGCTGGTGGCCTGTGCAATCTGCGTCCATGACTCCCGCTGCCATGCGTCCAATGCGAAGGCGCCGATCCGCTGACCTAATTGGATGGCCTCCCGCAGCCGGAATAGATTGAATTGACAATCCCGGCCCAATTCAAGAACCAGTTCGGGTGTAAGGACCTCATTATCCGTGGCCCAATAGGTATCGGGGTTGCCGTCGAAGAGCATCCTCGGGCTGAAGAGCGGATTGCCTCCGCGCACGTTCGACGGTTTCAGCTTTGCCTCCGCAGCAAGGTTGTTGCTGAAGATCGCCTGAAGCTGCCGGTAAAATCTTTCAAGGGAGCTGATATCTTGCGGTGACAATTGCCCATGGCGGTTGGGTGGAACATTGAGCAAGAGGTTCGCCCCTCTGCCGACCGAATCGAAGTACAGTTCAAGCAACTGCTCAGGTGTTTTCACCTGGCTATTCTCGCCCTCATGCCAGAACCATCCGGGACGAATGGAAACGTCGCACTCGGCCGGCAGCCAACGCGAGCCAAAGCGCGTGCCGCTGTTTAACACGCTGACCTTTGCATCACCGGGAACAGCCGGCCGACTCCCGTCTTCGCTCACTGGATCGCAGGTAGCCCAGCAGGTCTCGCCGGCAGTGCCGTTTTCGTTGCCTACCCATCGAACGTCCGGCCCGGCATCACTGAAGATGACCGCATCCGGTTGCAGCTTTCGGACGAGCGCCCATGTGTCAGGCCAATCATAATAGCTATGCTTATCGATTGTGCGTGTTTCGCGCGCGCCGCCATAGTATCCCTTTCCGCCATTTGCGCCGTCGAACCAAACTTCAAAGACGGGACCATACCACGTCAGTAACTCCGCCAGTTGCTGACGATACGTATCGATATATGCAGGTTTTCCGTAGTCGGCGTTATTGCGGTCCCACGGAGAACAATAGACTCCGAACTTTAGCCCATGCTGTGCGGCCGCTTTTGAGATCTCTCCGACAATATCGCCTTTGCCATCTTTCCATCGGCTCAGGCGTATGCAATGGTCCGTCGTCTTTGTGGGCCACAGGCAGAAACCATCGTGGTGCTTGCAGGTGAGAATGACTCCTTTCATGCCGCCGGCCTTCAGTGCGAGCACGATTGCATCCGCGTCGAAACCTACGGGGGCAAAGATGGTTGGATCCTCATCTCCGTCGCCCCACTCCTTGTCGGTGAACGTATTCACCGTAAAGTGCACGAAAGCATTGGTCTCCATTCGTTGCCAGCGCAATTGCCGAGTAGAGGGCAATGTTCCAAATGGCGCTGGGGGTGTTGCAGATTTTCCAAGAGCATACGCGGAGCCTAGGCTCAATACCGAGCCGGCCAAAAACTCGCGCCTCGTAATTTTCATGAAAAGGGACTCCTTACAGTGCAATCAACGGATTGCGCACATATAAAATCATCGTTCAATAGCCGCGACTCAATCCAGGATGGAACGCATAAAAAGATGCGCATGGCAACTCATCACCACGCTGCGCGGGTAAACTGGGAAATTGCTCCAGGAAATTAGAAGATGTTCGCCGCGGAATTGCAATTCTGCTTCCCAGATTGGATCCGCTCTTCGCAAAAAAAGGTCACGGCTGATGAACGCTTCAAGCCGTGACCGAGGAGGGCTTAAATCAATGAGGTTACGCCAGTCCCAGAGTTGTTGTGCCCCAGAGACACGTGAACTCTGGAACCGCTTTAAAAGATCACCTTACCCGTCAATTCCAGAACCCTGGCTCCGCTGAACGAACCGGGAACCGACTGTACGCCCGTGATCAAGCCGTAGCCCGACGGGTACGTGAGGCAGGACGTGGTCGAGCAGGATGCACCGTTGTAGGTTCCGGAGGTTTGAAACGCGAGACCTCCGGAGCTGGGATTAGCGCCACTGGGGTGATTAAAGATATTGAATGCTTCGGAGCGGAATTGGATCTTCACGCGTTCGGCAATCGGAAAATCCTTGAACAGCGAAGCATTCTCATATTGGAATCCGGGGCCATACAGGCTGTTCCGCGCGATATTGCCATACCCGACTGCCCCGGTCACATCGTAGTTGACTGCCGTTTGATAAGCACTCTCGTCAATGCACGAAGTCGACGTGAAGCCTTTGTATGCATTTTTCAGGCTGCAATGCGCCGAAGTCGCGTGGACGAAAGACGGACGCTCGGTCCCTTGGTCAACGCCCGCAGCGTTTGTATTGCTGGACATCGATACGATAAAGGGCATGCCGGACTGAATATTAACCAGCCAGCTCGTCGACCAGCCGCCAAGGATCTCGCGCGCAAACAGGTTCATCCCCTGCAATCTTGGAAGAGCGTACACCAACTCTCCCGTTACGCGGTTGCGAACGTCCCAGTTGGCGTTGCCGTAGTCGGCACGGATGTTGTACTGCTGCGATGTCGTGCCTCCGTTGTTTGAGTCGGCGGATTCGTCCAGGTCATGCGACCACGTATATCCAACCTGGCCGGAGAGCCCATGGAATTCGCGTTGGCGCAGGATGATAGTCAGGGCATTGTAGTTGGAAATTTCATCTTCCTGGAAGACCCGGATCGAGCCGAAGAGCTGGTTAGGACGTTGCGAATTGAGCGATTTGACGGTGGTGGCAACGGGATCGATCGGCTCATTGTCGTAGTAGCTGCGGTCAAGGTGGAGAGCGTGCGAGCCAAGATACTGTGTTTCAATCGCCGAGCCTCTCCACAACTCATAGCCAAAATCGAGATTCCACTGATAATTGCGTTGCGTCTTCATGTTGTATTCAGGCGTATAGGCAGCAACATACGTGCCCGCGGTGCCCGCCACCGGCGACGCGCTCCCGGAACCTGCGGTGGGGCTGGAGAAGGTGAGCGGGGTCGCATTCGTCGTGGTATAACTCACGGCTGCGGCAAACGGATAATTCGAGGTGAGCAGCGTGTAAGTGTTCAACTGGTTGGCGTTGTAGTAGAAGCCGGCTCCTGCCCGGATCACTGCGCGGCTAGTCAGGCGGTAGTCGAGACCAAGGCGAGGGCCGATGTTGTCGTGCTGCGGAAAACCAAGAGGAATGCCAGGAGCAGGTGTCCACGTGGCGCCCGAAGTTGCTGTCGATGCAGGGATCAGCGCCGTCTGCGCCTGATTGAGTTCGCGCGAATAACCATTTAGCGCTTTGACCACGAACGGCAAATCGTAGCGCAGTCCATAGTTGATCGTCAGTTTGTCGTTGACCTGCCAGTTATCGAGAATGTAGAAGCCGTCGCGCCATTGCCTGACGGAGCCTTTGAGCGTATCGATGGGCGTGGTGTCGCTGTTAATGTAGCCGAGAACAAAGTCGGCTGCGCCATTGCCTGTGCTGGTTAAGGGTGACGAACCGCCGGAGAAGTTGATCACGCCATCGGGATCGTTTGTGGCCTCGCGGCCGAGGGTGAGGCGGCGCAGTTCGAAGCCCGCCATCACGTCGTGACGCCCGAAGCGATAACTCAATTGCTCATAGAGATCGTAGGTGCGGTCATCCTGGAACCAGTTTGCGCCCGCATTCCCGACTCCCTGGAAGTTCGAGATGGAAAGAACTGGAACACCTGGATTTCCATAGGTCGTATCCCCAGTAAATCCAGGAATTCCCAGCTTGGTTCCCGCATTGGCAAGACTGTTCACGTACCAGTAATCCAGGTTGTCGGAACCGAGCTTGTTGAAGCCAATGTGCAGGTCGTTGACAAGACGCGGAGACAGGATATGAGTGTAGCCAAAAGCCCAGTTGCGGCTGTCGGTCGGGCCGCTGGAGGCGTTTGCGGCAAAGTTTGTGCCTGATATAAACGTGAGGTTCTGCCAATAAAACCGCCCGAAAAGCCTGACCTTCTCGCCGATGTTCTCATCGATGCGGTCGATCGATTGCTTGATGATAAGGTTTGCCGGATAGCTGTTATTCAGGTTATTCGAAATGCCGCTCCCATTGGGCGCCACCATATAGGCTTCGTAAGCTTTGGCCACCGGACTCAGTTCGGATGACTTGAAGACGTTATTACCTGGATATCCATTCGCCGTGGTAACGGCAACTCCGCCATTCGATGGATCGTAGAGCTGCGTAGGAAGATAGGCGGAGAAATCTCCACCTTCCATGGCAGGAGTCAAGACCGAGACAATGCTGGTACCCTGGCCGATTTGGCCCAACTTCTCGAACGAGCCGAAGAAGAAGGTCTTGTCGTGGCCGTTGTAGAGACGGGGAAGATAAACGGGACCGCCAGCATTAAAGCCCCATTGGTTGTAATGCAGAACCGGCTTGGCCGAGCCCGAAACCGCTGTGAACGGATAGGCATCCATCGCCGTGTTCTCAATGTAGTCGTAGCCTTCGCCGTGCAGGTCGTTGGTGCCATTCTTGCTCACCATGTTCACATGCACGCCGAGATAGGAGCCGTACTGCGCCGAATAATTCCCACTTTGTATCTGAGTCTCCGCAACCATGTCGGCGGAAGCGTGATCGGGCGTGGTAGTGATGAGATTGTTCACGATGGAAACGCCGTCGAGCGAGATCGAGTTCTGAATCTCGCGCTGCCCGGCGCCCTCGATGTCTTCTCCCGGAGGAACGCCGCTGTAGCTTGTCTTCGATCCAATGTATACGTTGGAGGCGAGGGCGGCATCGTCCATGGCGTTGTGGTCGGCGAGCGGCATATCCTGCACGGTCGCCGCGTCGAAGGTTTCGCCGAGTGTCGAATCGTCGGTGGAGAGCGGTGGAGTGTCTGCGCTCACGGTTATCGCGATATCCGTCGACCCGACCTGGAGTGAGAAATCCGTGCGGACGGCCTGATCGACGGGCACAATAACACCGGTCTTGGTTATCTTTTTGAAGCCGGATTCATCAACAGCAATGTCGTAGGTGCCGGGAGCGATAAAAGCAATCGAGTAATATCCTTCGTCATTGGTTTTAGTTGTTGCTTTCACCTTGGTCGACTCTTCCACGGCTGTTACAGTCGCACCAGAAATGGCGCTGCCGCTCGGATCGAGAACAGTGCCAACTAATGCGGTGTTATTCGCGATCTGGGCCTTTGTCGCGGCCGCGCAGGCCAGAAGTACCCAGCAGAGAATGAGAAATTTCTTCACGTGCGTAACCTCCATAAGGAATGGCAATTACCGGCGGCTCAAATGAGCCCAGGAAGCGCTTCGCTCGCGGGTCCGATGGGTGCGACTGACGTCACACCTCGTGAAGAGATCCGTGAGGCCCGCAGGCGATCACTCAGGGCTTTTATAGGATTGAAAAACGCATTTGCTACCCTGTCATCAGGCGGAGGGCCAGTTTTGGCATAGGGCAAATGTCCTGCAAAAGATATGGGCAGATGGAATTCTCTACGCTCGCAGAACCGATTCCATTCGTATCAATCGAGATGCACCAGCCCTCGCTGGAAGGCATAAATCGTTGCCTGCGTGCGGTCTCGCGCGCCCATCTTACCCAGGACACTACTTACATGCACCCGCACTGTTTTCTCGGCAATATTCAGAAAATCGGCAATGTCCCGATTATTCAAGCCCTTAGTAATGCAGGTAAGTACCTCTAACTCGCGCGGTGTAAGATCGACGGCGGGCATGCGCTCGGCCAGGCGGTCTCTGGCGGCTCGGGGAAAATAGCGCGTGCCGCGGTAAACAGCGAGAATGGCTTCAACCAGCACCTGCCCGCTGGCGTCTTTTGTCAGATAAGCCATGGCGCCATTGCGCACGGCGCGGTAGATATCCTCGCTGCCTTCATAGTTAGAAAGAACAACGATCTTTGCCGTGGGGTTCTGACTGCGGATCGCCGCGATGGCATCGAAACCATTCACACGCGGTAATCTGAGATCCATCACGATCACATCGGGACGTAGCTCTCGGCTAAGCGCAATTCCCTGCTCGCCATCCAAAGCCTCGCCGAGGATGGTCATATCCGAGCGCCCCTGCAAGATCGAGCGCAGCGCGAGACGGGCAAGAAAGTGGTCTTCAATGAGCAAGACTTGAATGGGCCGGCTAATCATGCACGCACTCCTGTGGCGAGAGCGGATACCTGAAAGGGAACGTTTACGACAATTTCGGTCCCGCGTCCCGTCGCCGTCTCCACACGCAGCGTTCCGCCCAGTTTGCGCGCGCGTTCTTCCATGACCGGGATACCGAAATGCCCTTTCATCACCTCGGAAGCGGCGGACGGTTGGAAACCTCGTCCATCATCTTTCACCGACAGGCTGAGCGCGCCGTTTTGATAGTGCAGCCGTATGGAGATCCGGTTTGGTTCGGCATGACGCAGCGCATTAATGACTGCTTCCTGCCCGATGCAGACCAACTGATGCACAGAGCCGGGGGCCAGCGGCACCTCATTGCCGATGACCTCGAGACGCGTCTCGACCTGCCGTGTCGTTCGCATCGTGGAGAGCGTTCGCTCAAGCGCCAGCGAGAGCGTGTCCGCAGGTTCGTCGCCATCGCGAAGATCCCAGATAATCCGCCGCGCCTCGGCTTGGCAATGGCTCACCATGCTGCGCGCCAGCTCGCACGATTGCGTGGCCGGGCTTGAGCCGCCGGCATTGCTCTCGCGAAACAGGCGCACGGTAGTCTCCAATTGCCAGGAGATGGCGGCGAAGCCCGCCATTAACGTGTCGTGCCACTCCCGCGCGATGCGATTGCGCTCTTCGAGCACCAGGCCTAACGCGCCCTTCATCCGTGTCATCCGCCAGCGTAAGAACTGAAGGGCAAGCAGACAGAACGCGAGGAGCAGGATCGCGTAGAACCAAAGCGTCTGATAAAAAAACGGCCTTTGCCTGACGGCGAGCTCGGCCGTCTGATTGTTCCAAGCCATCCCTTCATCTCTGGCCTGGACCACGAACTGGTAGTGCCCCGGCGGCAGGCGCTTGTAGTGCGCGGTGCGGCCACGCGTCACGCTCCAGTCTTTGTCATAGCCGTCCAGCCGGTAACGGAACTCCAGTTGTCCTGGATTGGCCAGCCGTTTCGCCGTAAAGTGAATCGTCAATTCATTCAGGCCGGGCGGCAAATCCAGTATTCCTGCAGGATCCATATCCACGCCGTCCAGCGTCGTGTCTTCGATTCGCACTGCTGGTGGCGGATACTCAATCTGCGCCGCCGTTGCAGCGGTATGAACAAATCCTCTGGCCGTGGCGAACCAGAGGCTGCCGTCCTTGGCCAGTGTGGCTGCAGGCTGCGACGGTCCCCCGCATTCACTACTCCGGGTTCCGTCGGATTTACCGAGAAGCAGGCTGTCGAGCGTGATCCGGGCGCCGTGAGCCAAGCCGTTCAACTGCTGTGCGGATACACGCAGCAAGCCGCGTGTAGTGCCCATCCAAATAAATCCTCGTCCATCGTCCAGAACTGAAAAAACGGGATACTCAGACGGTCCGTTCTGAGTGGGAATATGCCGGGCGTTGACGCCCTCGATCAGATCCACTCCGCCCGCCTTCGTACCGGCCCAGGTATTCCCGGCACGGTCCTCTGCAATCGAAAGCACATATGGATGCGAAAGCCCTGACACCGCCTGCGCCCGCTGGCCGTCAATGCGGTAAAGACCATTCGACGTGCCCACCAGCATAGTGCCGTCTCGATCCTGGCTCAGACAGGTGACCAGTTGCCCAGGAAGCAGCATCTGGCGATCTGGGCCAGGCGTTCCTCCAGGAAAACGCAGCAGTCCAGTGTAGGTGCCCACCCACAAGGCTCCCTGGTTATCCCCGACGATCGTGCTCACGGCATTGCCCGGCGACTCGGTTCCCAAAAGATAGTGATGAAATTCGTTGCCGTCGTAGCTATAGATTCCGTTGAACCACGTCCCTATCCATATGTTGCCGCGGCGGTCCTGAGCGAGCGCTCGAATTGGCACGGTCGCCGGCGTCCCGTTCAAATGCACAGTTTCAAGGCGTCCACTGTGAAGTCGAAAGACTCCCTTCCCCCATGTACCCATCCACAGATCGCCGTCGCGTGCGCCCAAAACGTTTGCCGCGTACTCGGCCGGCAGACCTTCAGGCCTGCCGTAAGGAATCAGCGGAGCTTTGCGCCACCGCTCCATACCGCCATTCATCATGCCGATCCACAGATTCTGCTCGTCGTCGATATACATGGAGCGGATCGCGTCGTTCGGCAGGCCATCCGCGCTTGTCCAGAACGAGACTTGGCCATCCGGCTCAATGCGGCAAATGCCGCGGTGCCGCGTGCCAACCCACAGGTTGCCATCACGATCACCGACAAGCAGAGTGACGGGACCGGAAACCTTCGTGTTTGGCAGCTCTTGCCAGCCTTCGCCGCGCGGCACCAGTTGGACAACGCCGTGCATCATCCCAACCCAGATGCGGTGTTGAGGATCGCGATAAACCGCCACGGCCATACCTGACGATGCGGGCTGATGCAGTACGAAGGGCAGAGCAACGCCATTCCTCCATAGAAAAAGCCCCCGCGACGTGACGAAGAACACGCCGCCGCGTCCGTCCTCGGCAAACGGCGTGGTGATATCGCCGGAGATCATGCCGCAGTCTTTAAGCAGTTCGATTTTCTCGCTGTGGATGCGCTCGATTCCATTCTGCGTCGCTACCCAAACAGCTCCATCTTCGGCTTCATAAAACATGCGGATCCGATCGGTAGGAAACCCTTCCTTTTCGCTCAAGCTTTCGGTCCCGCCCGATTTACGCTGGATCACGATGCCGCGTCCATCCGTGCCAATCCACAGGTCGCCGTTCCGGGTCACCATGAGCGCGTTGACCGCTTCGTTCGCGATGGTGTCGTGTACATCCACCTTCACGGGTTTGAAGTGCAGTCCGTCAAAGGAAACCATTCCACCTGAGGTGGCAATCAGTAACATCCCATCTTGCGTTTGGGTGATCATGCGGATGTTACTCTGCGGCAGGCCATCCTCAACCTGCCAGTCCTGCTTCTGGTACTCGGATATCTTCATCGAAGCTGCATCAAGCCGCGCGGCAAAACTTGAAACCGCAAGCACCGCGATCGGCGCGCAGCAACGAACTCGTGCCGAAAGTCCCCGCCCGGGTAATCGACGTCTATGGATTAGAGTTGCGCGCTGTGCTGAAGACATATCCGGCAATTCCGTTACGGAAATCAACTCCCGCCGCGAGCGTCCTATTGCCGAGGCCCGAAGGTATCCGGTTCATGGAGCCGGGAAAGGTAAATAACCTCTCTATTGGAGATTCCTCCGTTCTTCGTATGCTGCGCTCAAGGGTGTTCAGATTATCGAGTTGTTACAATCCCATGTCAAGAAAAATGGGGTCCTATTACGGAAATCTCTGCTTACGAGATACAAAATGAAACGTGCGGCCTGCTTCTCCACGATCTTCGGAACAACCTAACTGATCCATCCAGCCGTAGAGCGCATTGTTATTGATCCTGCACCCTTATTATCGGCTTCGCCTCGTTGCCTTCTTCGGCTCCGTTACGCTATAACATTTCGGAAAATTCTATAAACCGGAGGCGCTCATTCGAATCTGCGCAAACCCAAGAAGCGCCGGCTCTCGGCGGAGTTTGTAAGGGCCCACTAACACCATAGGAACCCGGAATACACTTCAGTTCGATCATAAGGGATGTCGAGTTGCCAGTTATACAGCATTTGTCCTAGAGCCTCTCATACTGGTTTCGCGCAAGCCGGAAGCCGGCGCGCATATCTCGGTTCTGCACTCCAATCGGGTAACTCCCTGAGCTTTATAGGGCATTCGCCCTATAAATGGACAAGCCAACAGGCAGATGACAGTTTTTTCCGAAGGGAATCAAATCAAGAGAACGCGCCGGGGAAACAATCGTTTGAATGCATATACGGACACGTGGATGTCCAGCCAAAAGTGAACTAGAGGAAGATTGCTGGAAAAATGACACGAATCGTGGGACCTAAGATGCGGCGCGCGCTTTTCTGCTCCATGCTGTTGGGTGCCGCTGCGGCGTGGCCGCAAGTGAACGGGACCATGCCCGCAACCCAAGAACCGCGTCCACCGGATACGTCCGTTCCGGTGAGCGCCAACGCATATCAAAATCAGGCTCCTCCAGGACCAAATGGCTGCCAGGGCTGTTTTCCTGTGGTACCCGCCGGACAGGGACCGAATCAGGAAGCTGGCCTGCCGCAGGCCATCCCGCCAGTCGGCACAGCCGGCGAAAATGTGCCCCGTGTGGGACCGCCACCCACCTTACCCAATCCTCTGCCCTACGATCTGCTGCTCAAGAACGGCCATGTAATTGACGCCAAGAACAATATCGATCGTGTGCTCGACGTGGCGGTCAAGGACGGCAAAATTGCTGCCGTAGCCGCGCACCTGGACGTCCAAGACGCTGCTAAGACGATCGATGTGACCGGCTATTTTGTAACCCCGGGATTGATCGACATCCATACGCATGATTACGGCTCCACCGGCGAACCCCGCTCCTATGCCGGCGACTACGGGATCTTTCCGGACGGCTTCACTCTGCGCAACGGAGTAACGACGATTTGCGATGCGGGCAGCTCCGGATGGCGCAACTTCGAAGATTTCAAAGAACACATCATCGATCGATCGCAGACCCGTGTGCTTGCTTTTTTAAACATCGTCGGATCAGGAATGCGCGGCCCGCGTTTCGAGAACAACATTGACGACATGCAGCGGGCGCCAACAGCCTACATGGCGTTGCGTTATCCCGACACGATCATTGGCATCAAAAGCGCACACTTTCTCGGTCCGGAGTGGACGCCTTACATCGAAGCTGTGGGCGCCGGCGCCATCGCTCATATCCCGGTAATGATCGATTACGGCGCGAACCGTATCGAACGGCCGCTCTATAACCTGCTTACCGAGTATCTGCGTCCTGGCGACATTTATACTCATGCATATTCCGGCCTGCGCGGCGAGCAGGATACAGCAACCTTAGGTCCTTCGAAGGCGTTGCTGATGGGAAGGGAGCGGGGGATCTATTTCGACGCGGGCACGGGCGCCGGCAGTTTTCGCTTCCGCGTTGCGATGCCGCTCATCAGAGCCGGTTTTCTGCCGGATTCCCTCTCCACTGACCTGCACACGGACAGCATGAACTCGAACACCAAGGACCTGCTGAACGTGATGAGCAAGTTTATGGCCATGGGACTGACGTTGCAGCAGGTCGTAGCGGATACCACCTGGAACCCAGCCCGGGAGATTCTACGGCCGCAATTAGGCAATCTCTCTGTCGGAGCGCCCGCGGACGTAGCGGTACTGAACGTGGAACATGGAAAATTTGGTTTCGAAGATACTGACAATCTGAAGCTGATGGGAAATAGCCGCCTGATCTGCGAGCTGACTTTACGCGACGGAAAAGTGGTTTATGACCTTGACGGCATATCCATGGACACATGGAATAGTCCGCATCCATCGAGCGATCCACAAACCTCCGGCCACTGGACAACTTTCCGCCCGCACCCGGCGTTGCCCGAGCAGTTAACCCCTCAGGAGGAGTCAACCGTGGCGAGGCCCGCTGCCAGTCAGTAGTCTCCCTCTTGGCTCGCATACGCATGGCAAAGCTAGATTCCGGCTCCGACCTCCGAATACCTCCGGCACGCGCGAAGTACGCATGGATCGCATTGATCGCATTGATCCGAAAATTGATCCGAAATCGGACGGTAATCCTATGCAGTGTCTTGCTTTGCTTTGCAATCGCCCTCGCCTTTGCGTCGCCGCCAGCCATAAGCGTGAGTTGGCAGACTCTGCAAACGCTCGATTATACGGTTCCTGAAGCGAAACAAAGTGCGGCTGCACTGCAGTTGGCGGGCAAGCGGGTCAGTATTCCCGGTTTTATGGTGCCGCTCGAAGACGATCTGGATAAAGTGACGGAATTTCTGCTCGTCCCTTACTCGGGAGCCTGCATCCACGTGCCGCCACCTCCGCCGAACCAGATTGTGTACGTCAAAATGAACAACGCGACAAAGGTGCGAGTCACGTTCACTGACGCTATCCTGGTTACCGGCACCTTGCATATTTCACCTGTACAAAGTCCCTATGGCTATGTCTCGTATGATCTTTCCGGAGAGAGTGTTGTTCCCTATCAGCCACAATAAAACCGAGGGCTCATGATGAATGCGTGTGCTGCGATCCAACTGGAAAATGTGACATTCGGATATGAGCCGCGGACACCGCTCTTGCGCATAAGTAAGCTCGTAATCGAAGCGGGCAGGCGAGTCTTTCTCTATGGCCCGAGCGGGTGCGGCAAAACCACGCTTCTGGGGCTGATCACTGGTGTGCTCAAGCCGCAAGAAGGCAATTGCATTGTGCTCGGTAAAGAGATGACAAAGCTATCGGCGCCGGCCCGCGACCGGCATCGCGGTTCAGAGATGGGCTACATCTTTCAAAGCTTCAATCTCATCCCTTGCCTCTCTGTGCTCCAGAACGTGGCATTGCCCTGCCGGGTGCACAAACTACGGCGCAGGCGCATCGTTCACTCCACGGTAACGCAAGAAGCTGTACACCTTCTCACGCGTCTCGGCATGGAGAAGCATCTCGATCGCAATGTCAGCCAACTCAGCACCGGACAGCAACAGCGCGTCGCAATCGCGCGCGCAGTCATAGGCAGGCCCAATCTGGTCATTGCCGACGAACCGACATCTTCACTCGATTCTGATAGCCGGCAGATTTTCATGGATCTTCTCTTCGAGTTCTGCAACGAGACTCACGCCACATTGGTCTTCGTCAGTCATGACCGTTCGCTGATGGAGAAGTTTGACGAGCAGATCGCGCTCAACGAGGTCAACCGGACACGCCTATGACGATCTTGCGACTGGCCTGCGCCTCACTGCGGAGCCGGATGTTTACGACATGCCTCACCGTGTTTTCCATCGCCCTCAGTGTCATGCTGCTGGTCGGCGTAGACCGCATTCAACAAGGCGCACAGTCCGGATTCGAGGGAACCCTGAGCCAGACCGATCTTGTGGTGGGCGCCCGCGGCGGATCGCTGCCCTTGCTGCTCTACTCTGTGTTTCATCTCGGCACAGCCAGTAACGAAATCTCTTACGATTCCTATCTTCACTTCGCCGGCCATCCCGCGGTGCAATGGGTGATTCCGTTATCCATGGGTGATAGCTACCACGGGTTTCGCGTGGTAGCAACCGACAACAATTTCTATGAACACTACCGCTATCGCGGTGGCCATAGCCTGGTTTTCGCGGAAGGCGCACAACCAGAAGGAATCTTCGACGCGGTTCTCGGCAACGCTGCAGCCGCACAGCTTCATTTGCGTGTCGGTCAAAAAATGATTCTCAGTCATGGCCTTGAAGGCAGCTTCCTTCAGCACACCGCCGATCCCTTTACCGTCACCGGCATCTTGGCGCACACGTCTACTCCCGTGGACCGGGCCATTTACATCACCTTGTGGGGAGACGAAGCAATGCACTTGGGCTGGGAAAGCGGAGCGCCACCTCTAAAACCGATTCCGGAGTCCGAGATCCGCCAGTCTGACCTGCACATTAAGACCATCAGCGCATTTCTGGTGCGGACCAAGTCGCGCATGAGCGCGCTATTCCTGCAGCGCGAGATCAACACATATAAGCCGGAGCCCCTCACTGCCATCATCCCCGCGCAGGCGCTCGAAGATCTCTGGAGCGTGCTCAGTGCTGCCGACGTGGCTCTCTCGCTGGTGAGCGGAGCCGTGCTCGTGGTGGGATTGCTGGCCATGCTGATCGCTCTCTACACCGCGTTGAATGAACGCCGCCGCGAGATTGCGATCCTGCGCGCTCTGGGGTTCCACATCCGCCAGATCTTTGCCCTCTTCGTTCTCGAATCCACTTTGATCAGCATTCTCGGAGTCGTCTTCGGAGTCGCCGGCGCTTACCTTTTATTCTTCGTGGTCGGGGCCTCGGTGGAGAATCGCTACGGCATCCCGCTGACAATGACCGGCCTCTCCGTCCGCGTGGCCTGCTACACAATCGCAGTTGTCGTTGCCGGCGCGGTCTTAGGCCTTATTCCCGCAATCCGCGCCTATCACAACAGTCTGGCCGATGGGCTCACCGCACAATAATCCGTCTGGAGATGAGCATCCACGCAAACCCGCGAGGCCTGATTAGGACAATTGACGGATGCCGGTCATCTGCTGCCGCGGGATCATGTTTTTAAGATCTTTCTGTTTTTCATAGCGACCAAAGATCGGGCGAGCTTCCATAACCATGCGACCCAGCCAGCTCTGCAGCATGTGCTCCCTATCGGCAGCCGCAAGATTCGACCGGTGCAATAAGAGCGTCGGGCAGTTCCGCTTGTAAGTACTTGTAAGTAGATGAACAAAGCAGAATCGTTTGCTATTCAATTTCTGTCATGACAACAAGGAGAAGAGCGGCATGGAGAAGCAATCCAGAAGAGACCTCTTTAAGGGCGCTGCTATTGCTGCGGCAGTAAGCAGTACAGCCGTTTTGATTCCAGCCGCATCCGCGAAAACAGAAAAGCTCGAAAAGAAGAGTTATCCTCCGCCGAAACCGGGTGAAACGCCTCTCTTCTCAAGTGCAATCTCTTATGGCAATCTGCTGTTTCTTGCCGGCGTCGGCGCGCACTTTGAAGGAACCATCGAAGAACATACCAAGCATGTTCTCGACGAGCTCGAGAAAAACCTGCAGGCAGCCGGCTCCTCGATGGACAAAGTTCTCAAAGTGAACGTTTATCTCAACGATATTAAAGACTGGGCGCGCATGAACACCGTCTATCAGGGCCGTTGGGGGAGTATTCCTCCCGTGCGGACAACGGTGGCTCCGGCGGGCGGCATTCCCGGTAATTCGCTCGTCGAGATCGACCTGATCGCTTATATCTGAACCGGCTCGCGCAGCGCCGCAAGACAGCAGAATGGAAGGTCGCACATGGCTCTGTTTCGCAGCTTCCGCCCGTCGCGGCGGGAAATTCTCAAAAAATCTGGATTGTTGGCGGGCATGTCGGCGGCTTTGCCCACCGGTGTCCTGCGCTCTGAAGCTGTAGTTGCCGAAGACCACGGGGCCACGGGGACGATCGAAGACAATCTTTACACGCGCATCGGGGTGCGCCCGCTGGTGAATGCCCGCGGAACCTACACCATCATTACCGGATCGCGGTCGCTCCCCCAGGTCAAGCAAGCTATGCTGGAGGCCTCGAACTACTATGTCCATCTGGACGAGTTGATGCCTGCAGTTGGACGTGAGATCGCACAGCTCACTGGCGCAGAAGCTGCCATCGTTACCGCGGGCTGCGAAGCGGCCATTGCGCTCGCCACTGTGGCCTGCATAGCGGGCACAAATCCTGAGCTTACGCAGGCCTTTCCTTACGTCAAGACCCGTGGCCAGGTCATCATCCCCAAACACTCGCGCAACCCATACGATTTCGGCATCCGCATGTGCGGCGCCGAGATTGTCGAAGTTGATTCGGCGGAGGAACT
>JASHQE010000108.1 GCA_030037705.1 Acidobacteriaceae bacterium
TAGTGTGGTGAGTCAGAAGTTCATAACATAAGTCGAAGTCCCGAACCGCAGATCCTTCGACTCCGGTCGCCGCGGCGACCTCCGCTCAGGATGACAGCGGCAATTATGTTGCGAATTTAAGACTCAGGACACTAGTCCCTGTTCCCTACTCCCCTGCACTTAAAACACCAGCAGCTTTTCCAGGAACCGCACCACCGGATTCTGCCGGTACGTCGCATCGTTCACGATTCCCTTGCCTGTAACTTCAAGTTCGAGGTCCGTCATGTCTGTCGAAAGAATCTGGTTCTGTGCGCTCACGTCCTCCGGGCGCACCAGGCCGCGCAGCTTGATCAGTTGAGTCTGCTCAGAAAAGGTGAGCTCGCGCGTAGCCTGCACGACCAGCATCCCGTTGGGCAGCACGTCGACGACCTCGCCGCCGAAGGTTGTGGCGAGGCTCGAATTGGTAGTGCTCTGCCCCTGCGCCGTCAAACCGGACGCGGCGTTCATGCCCAGCAGGTTTTGCAGGTTATTGCCGGTCTTCAGCGCGCCAAAGAGCGCGGTCAGTCCAGAGCTGGCGGTCGAGGCGCGCGAGTTCTTCACCTGGCCGTCGGTCGAGGCCGCCAGGCTTTCGGTCACCACGATCGAGACCACATCGTGCAGCCGGAAGGCTTTGGGGTCGGTGCCCAGCCGCACCAACTGGCCGTCGGGTGTCCAGATCGAGCCCGGAGTCCGCACCTCCGCCGCCTGCTGCGCGCGCACGCGGTCGATATAGTTCGCCAGCGCGGCCTCGGGAGGCGTCGTTTTGGCTGGAGGAGAGAGCAGGCTGCGCTTCTTGCCCAGGGCATATGCGCGCGGCATCCCGCTCACGGCCAACACCATGCCCAGAACAAGCGCCAGCGCCGCGATCGTCCTCATGGCTGGCCGTCCTTCGGAGTAAGCTCGGCCCTGCCGGGAGCGACCGCCAGCGCCCGCAGCACACGCCCGCCGATCACGAGCCGCACTTTGAGCGGCGCTCCCGAAAGAGCCGGATTAAGCGCCACAGCTTCCAGCCGTGCTTCGACGAGAGAAGTGTTCTCTTCCACGATGATGTGGTCCCCGGCCCGGATCACGGGAAGCGCCGAAACCTTTCCGGTTGTTCCCGCTTCGCTCGCGCCGTATTCGGCTACTCCCACCAGTACCAGTCGCCCCGGAGCCCCAGGCCGGCTTGAGTCCCGTTCAAGCAGCCAGCGATTGCCGTTGTGTGGATCGTCAATCTCGCGGATCACTTCAATGGGAAGAGGCGGCTTTCCGGCTTGAACGCTTATCACGGCCGGCAATGGCGGCGTGGGAAGGCCGCGCGAAGACTGGCCGGATGCTGCAACCGCACCGGCTGCGATCAAAACCAGCCACGCCATCTTGCTTTTGCCCCTTCCCATCGGTTCTCCTCTATTTCTCAGGAAAAGCTTGAGATTTAGTGGGTCATATTATTGACTTGGGAGTACATATCGTCGGCCGCCTTGATCACCTTCGAGTTGGATTCATAGGCCCGCTGCGCCAGGACCATCTGCACGAACTCGGTTACGACATCGACATTCGAATTCTCGAGATACCCCTGCTGCAGAGTCCCCAGTCCTTCCGTTCCTCCGGGATTCCCCAGCACCGGATCGCCCGAGCTTAACGTCGCCTGGAGCAGGTTGCTGCCCATGCTTTCGAGACCCCCTGGGTTGGGAAAGGTAGCCAGCTGGATCTGGCCGAGCTGCGAAGGATTCTGTTGGCCGGGCAGCGTGGCATTCACCACCCCGTACTGTGTAATCGTCACCGCGGTCGCGTTGGACGGAATGGTGATGGTGGGAATCAGCGGATCGCCGTCGGTATCGACGATCGTTCCCTGATTGTTGAGCTGAAATTGTCCGGCCCGCGTATAGGCGATCGTCCCGTTAGGAAGCTGGACCTGAAAGAAACCCGAGCCCTCGATGGCCACATCGAGCGGATTGTCGGTCTCGTTGAGCTCGCCCTGGGTCGTAATCACTTCCGTGGCGGCCGACTTGGTGCCAAGCCCGATCTGCAGACCCGCCGAGACCGTAGTCTGGCTCTGCGCTGCGCCCGGCGTCACGAGGTTCTGGTAGACCATGTCCTGGAACTCCAGGCGCAACTGGCGAAACCCGGTTGTGGACGAGTTGGCCAGGTTATTGGCAATGGTGTCCAGGTTGAGCTGTTGTGCGCTCATGCCGCTGGCGGCGGTGTAAAGGGCTCGGATCATTGCGTCTCCTTCGGAGGGTTTTCAGTGAACCGTGGTCAGTGAACAGTTAGTCCTTGGTGGTGCAATCTGCCGTAGCAATTCAAAGAGCTGACCACTGTTCCCTAATCCCTGTTCCCTGCTTCTGTCACACCTTGGGCAGGTCCTCGGTTGCAAATTTGTTGAACTCGGTATGGAAGATGGTCAGCGCCCGCTGCATCATCTCCGCCTGCCGCTGCATGACGATCAGATTCAGCGATCCCTGGATCACATCCTGATTGGCCGACTCGATGGCTCCCTGGTGGATCGCGGCATCTTTTGCCGGTAGCGGCGTCACACCCTTTGGGGCGATGTAGCGGTTGGCTCCCTCGGGCGTGAGTTCGGTTCCAGGGGGAAAGGTGAAGACACCCACGATGGCCGCCACGCCGCCATCGACGGAGACCGCGCCGTCGGCGCCCACCGTTACCTCGCCCGGAGGCACCGGGATCGGCTGGCCGGTAGCCGAGAGCACAGGCTCTCCGGCTGCGGTCACCAGTTGCCCGTTGCGGGTGCGGTGAAAGCTGCCATCGCGGGTAAAGCGCAGCCCGTTGGCCGTCTGCACCTCGAAGAATCCCTGGCCTTCGATCGCGAGGTCGAGCGGATTGCCCGTCTGCTGGAGTGCGCCCTGGGTCATGCTCAGCCGGTCACCGCCAAGCAAGCCGTAGTTGTTCACCGTTTCGCCCAGCTGCGAATTCAGAGCATCCGGTCCAAGGAGCGCCGAACGAAAGAACTCGCGTTCGGCCCGGTAGCCGGGTGTGCTGGCGTTGGCCAGATTGGAGGCCGCCGTATCCAACGCCTGGAACCGGGCCACCAGGCCGGTCATCGCTGCGTAGTATCCGCTGTCCATGCGCGGGAACCCTGCAGATGACGGGCCGGAAGGCTGCGAGCGGGATTAGAACAAATTAGGAATGGAAACGAGTGTCCAAAGATTGGACAGATACGGGCTGCAGCCGGTTTATTGCAGCCCGTCGCAGACGATGGTTACCGAGAAGGCCGATTCTGCAAAGCGATAACTATGCTGGATCTGGAACTCCGGCGCCTGCACGTGAAGGTCATAATCGCGGCCCGTGATGACTGCCGGAACCGAGAGGCCGCAGTTTGCGGAGAGCCCCGGAACTTTGCCTTTCCAGGCTCCGGCCAGAATGTTGCACATCTCTCCAATGGCGTCCTTGACCGTGTCGTCCACGGTAGAAAACTCCATGGCCATCATATGCCCGGCGATTGCGAGAGCGACATGGCCGGCGCAGCGAAAGACACAGGCGCCGCTGAGAAGGCCGCCAAATCCTACCACGGCCGTCACCGACTCCCCATGACCCTTATGGAACGGGATCACGCTCCGCTGGCAGCTCACCCCCAGCATCAGTTGAAAGACTTCTTCCACGCTCGCATCCAGGCTCTCTGGATTGGAGATCTGCTGCACCGATTCACGCAATGAAACTGCCATCGTTTGTTCCCTCGAATTTCTGCCGTTCTGCGCCCGCACAATGGCGGCGTTACGTACTCCTAGCATGCCGTTACCTCCGGTCACGCGGCTTGCAAAAATTTAAGCACTCTGTCCTTGACCTGCTCGGGCGTAAACGGCTTCCGGATGTAGCCGCGCGCCCCAGCCTGAATGGCTTCCTTCACATGCTCCTCACTGGATTCCGTGGTGATCATGATGACCGGCACGCCGGGAGCCAGGTTCTGGGCCCGGATCTGGCGCACGAACTCCAGACCGTCCATCGATGGCATGTTGATATCGGAAAGAATCAGGTCGACCTCGCTCGCCTTCAAAAGTTCTAAGCCTTCGGCGCCATTGCCGGCCTCATGCACCACCAGCGATTCCAGGCCGGCCTGGCGCAAAGCGCGCTCCACAATTTTGCGCATTACTGAAGAATCATCCACAATCAGGGTTCGAATCTCACTCATGGGGGCTCCTTACCTGTTTTGCATATCGGCGGGCACGGCAATTTCATGAGACCTATGTAATTCCTTATGCAAAATCCGGGAAAAGAAGTCAGGCAGGGCTTTGCAGCGCCAGCACCATGAGAGGCTTTCAAGAAATTGTGCAGGGAGGAGAAAACAGAGAAAAGGAAAAAGACCTGGGCTGCGCCCGTTGCTTCATATGAGAAGGGGAAATGCCTTAATGAACGGCTATCGAACAGATCAGGTCTTCAACGGCGCCGAGCGCAGGGCATCTTCCTGTCTGGGGCCGCAGCCACATGCGGAACCAGATGCAATCGTGAACCCGCACCAGGCGCGACCCCACGGGCCGGTTGCGATCGATCGCTTTCAGCAGCGCGTCGGCGAGCGCCGATTCCGAGACGGCCTCCATCAGGCTCACGCGCGGAAAGCGCTCAGCGAGCAAGCCCGTGTGCGCCGGGCGAAAGACTGCTTCGGGCACCAACCCGGTTTCCACGCGCAGGCCGGTCATTCTCCCGACGACCAGGGCGAGCACCGGATCGGGGCGGTCCTCGAATCCGAGATAAAGAATTCCGCCCGCAGACACACGCAGCGGCAAAGCACCGAAGGCGTCGACAAAGAGCCGCGGCAGCAACGGGGTCATGGCTTGGGCATCGTAATATTCGACACCGAGGACCGGGCAGCTCCACTGCAGCCCCAGCGCACGAGTCACCAGATCCTCGCTGGCCGACCGTTGCCGCACCAGCCAGTGTCCCAGCCTGCCCGCGCCGGCGTTTCTCTGCGCTTCGAGCGCTGTGCGCAACTCAAAGGCGCTGATCCAGCCCTGTTCCAGCATGACCAGCCCCAACGGGATCCGGGGACTGCGTATCTCCGGAGCGGCGCGGTGCAAGCCCATCTCCCGGCTGAGCGCCAACTCGACCTGCGCGCGGGTACAGGCGGGCGAGCAGCACCATCCTCCCTCAAAGACAGGCGTCCGGCTGCGCCAAAGCTTCAGCTTTCCCGAAGCACAGCGGGGGTTGGAGCAAGTCTCGAAAAAGCCGGTGCGAACCGGCTGCTCCGAGGCAATCTCGCGCTCTTCCGGCAAGATCTCGACGGGCACGCGCCCGCCCGCAGCCGCATGATAAGCCGGCGCACGAGATTGCGTCCTGCGCGCGCTCTGGCTGCGGCTTAGAAGAGGCATCGGATGCTCTCCAGGCGTCTCCGCGGTTCAGCCACCTCAGTAACGCGCAGGCCGAAGTTGCCGTTGATCAAGACGACCTCGCCGCGAGCCACGATCTTGTCCCCTACCAGGAGATCGACGGGATCGGAGACATGGCGATCGAGTTGCACTATGTCGCCCGGTCCAAGGCCCAAAACCTCGCCGAGTGGCATCTCCCGGGAACCGAAGCGCAGTGAGGCTTCGAGCTCAACATCGAGCAGCAATTCGAATCCGGGCTTCAAGGATGGCGGCGCCGGGACCGGCGCGGCCTGCGCCGGCTTGGCCTCAGCCACGGCAGCAGCACGCACATCGTCCCGCACCAGGAGGGTCCACGCCCGGTCTCCCGAGCGGAGCTGAAAGGCGCGGGAAACCTGGCTTTCGCCCGTAATCGGCTCGAACTTTTCTACGCGGCACTTCTTCCCGGTCTTGGCAAGCAGTTCACCGGCCGCCGCATCGGCGACCTCACGCAGCAGTTCACCCCATCCGGCCTTCTGATCGATCCCCTCGCCCACCAGCGGGCTTTCGAGAATCGAGGCATCGAGAACCACCGAGAAGCGGCCCTCCTCGTCGCCGGAGATGGCGGTGGCGAAGCCAAACGAACCGGCGGTGAGCGGCTTGGGCAAAGACTCCAGCAGCTCCGGTTCGCCGGCCAGAGCTTGCGAAAAGAGGTCGGCGGCCACGGTGGCCCAGCAGTCCATGTAGGTTTTCATGCTTCGGCCTCGGCGAGGAAGCGCTCGATGCGGGCGGCGCGGTGCGGGCCCTGGCGGATCACCCGTGCGTGCGCAAGAGTTTGGCCGCCAACACGCCACAACAAGGAAGCATTTGCAGGCAGATCGAAGCGCACCAGGCTGCCCGGCGCCAGGTTTTCCAGGGCGCCCGTCGCAACGCGCACACTGGGCAGTTGCAGCGAACAGCCAAAGCGGATCTTCCGCGCAGCCGACTCCACACGTGTACGGGCATCCTCGCTCTGACTCCGCCGCCGCCCCCAGTCGCTGGTCAGGCGGCGCATAATCGTGTTCGCCACCACCGCCGGAAAGGCCAGATTGAGCAACCCCGAACTGCCCGGCATGCGGATCTCGAAACTAAGGCAGAGGGTTTTCTCATTCACTTGCATCATACGCGCCACCTGGGCCTGCACCTGGCGGCGCTCGAAGTTGAAGCTCAGGTCGACGGTTTGCCAGGCCGCAGTCAGTTCGCGGCAGATCACCTCGATTACGCTGCCCAGAATCGACTCTTCAATATCAGTCAGCTCACGCAGCGGACCTTCCCTGCCCTCGCCTCCGAGCAGCAGATCGATC
Organism: Acidobacteriaceae bacterium; assembly: GCA_030037705.1. Taxonomy (GTDB): domain Bacteria; phylum Acidobacteriota; class Terriglobia; order Terriglobales; family Acidobacteriaceae; genus Telmatobacter. The sequence continues at coordinate 6,632 of JASHQE010000108.1, forward strand.
ATCGGCGGCGCGAGGCGCAGATCGAGCTGCAGCACGGAGACCGCGCCAAGCGGCTCCAGGCGCAATGAGGCCACATAACTGATCTCAGGGATTCTCAAAAGAAATTCATTAAATTGAATCTGCTCCGCGGAAACCAAATTGACCTGGAAGCGCGTGCGCAGCCAGGCTGCCAGACTGTGGGTCAGATTGCGCTCGAACAGATCGTTTAACATGCTGATCGCATGGAGCTGATCGGTCGAAATCTGCCCCGCCGAGGAGAAGTTGTACGCAACCGCCTTGGCGCCCTCGCCGGCCTGGAGAGCCTCCGGCGTGGAGCTGCGTGCAGCGTCAAAGAGCGCGTCGATCTCGTCCTGTTTGAGAGTCTTCTCCATCAGGGGATTGGTTCCCTTTCTTGGGCCGGAAGTGCGCCCGCTGCGCTAGGAATCGAACTCGGAGAGAAAATCAGCCCTCCGCCACCCGGGATTTTTCCCCGCTTTTACGCGCGCTGGCCTTCTCGAAGGCTCCCTTCGCAGCCAGATCTTTAAGCGCAGCGCGCAGATGCACCACCGCCGAAGCATGGACCTGCGAGACCCGTGATTCGACCACGCCCAGGGCGAGGCCGATCTCCCGCATGGTCATTTCCTCGTAGTAATACAGAGTCATCACCAGCCGCTCGCGGTCAGGCAGGCGCTGGATGGCGTCCGTCAACCGCTCCTGCAGCTCGCCTTTCAAGCAGCGAAAGAGAGGGTCTTCTTCCGGCTTGCTGGGCACATAGGCCAGCTCTTCCTCGCCGGAGTCCTCATTGTGCTCGACGTGCAGTGTTCCGATTTCAAGGCCCTTCAGCTCGCCCAGCAACTGCTGATATTCATCCAAATCTATGCTGAGCTCCGCGGCAATCTCCGACTCGCCCGGAGCGTGGCCTAATCGCGCGGTCAGCACCCGCACCGCCTCCTCGACGGCGCGGCCCTTGCGGCGCAGCTCGCGCGGGCTCCAATCAAGGGTGCGCAGGCTATCTAAGATCGCTCCGCGAATCCGGAACTGGGCATAGCTCCGGAACTGCACTTTTTTCTCGGGATCGAACTTGGCGAAGGCATCCATCAACCCCACTACGCCGGCCGATACCAGGTCTTCGATATCCACGTGCTGTGGCAGCCGCTCGTGGATGCGGCGGGCCAGGAAACGCACGATCGGCAGATGTTCGAGCAGCGCTCTTTCCTGCTCGTTGTTGAGCGGAGAGGCCGTGGAGACTCCCGGCGGATATCCGTTTTCGGCCTCACTCCGGCGCGCTGGCCGTTGTTGCCGCGCTGTAGCGCCCGCTTCGATTCCCATCGACTTACCCTCTTGCCGGACGGCTATGCGCCGGACTTCCAGCCGCTCCATGCGCTCAACGGACGGTTCCCATCGGCCGCAACCGGATCTCGGGCGGAACCTCCGCAGCAGCAACGACTGCCAGACGCGGAAGCACCGCTTCAAGCCATCGCTTGACGTGATAGCGTGCTGGACTTGGAACAAGAAGCACGGGCAGTGCCGCAGAGGAGGCAATGCCAATGAGGGCTCTCACAGAATCGGTGAGGCGCCGGACAATAGGGACCGCCGGTACGCCTTGCGCGGCGAGCAGCCGCGGCCCCGCTCCGGACTGCGCGGCATCGGGACCGAGTGCGGCGAGGATCTCTTCTTCGAGTCCGGGATCAAGCAGCAGAACCGGCAGCAGGCCATCCGGATCGAGCAGCGGGCGCACCAGCCGGCGGCCCAGCGCCTGGCGCGCGGACTCGACCAGGGCGACCAGATTTTTGCTCATGGGTGCGGTCTCGAGCAGCGCTTCGAGGATCGCACCCAGATCGCGGATCGAGACCCGCTCCCGCAGCAATTGTTCGAGCACACGGCCGACCTCGCCGAGGGTCAGCAGCTTCGGCACCAGTTCTTCCATGAGTTTTGGATGGGAGTCGTTGAGCGCATCCACGAGCCGCTTGATCTCGGCGCGGCCCAGCAACTCCCAGGCGTGACGGCGGATCAGCTCGCCAAGATGCGTTGTGATGACGGTGGTTGCGTCAACGACCGAGTAGCCGGCGGCGATGGCTTGGTCTTCGAGATTCGACGCGATCCAGATGGCCGGCACGCCAAAGGCAGGTTCGCGCGTTTCTTTGCCGGTCAGCGGCCTGCGGTTGGGTTCGCCGGAGACGGCGAGAAGCTGCGGCCCCTCGGTCTGCCAACGGCCGATCTCGATGCCGCGCAGCGAAAACAGATACTCCCTGGGCTTTAAGCGCAGATTGTCAGAGATGTGGATGGGCGGAATCAGAAATCCCATCTCGGTGGAAAGATGACGGCGCAGCGTGCGCACCCGGTTGAGCAGTTGGCCGCCCTGCTTCTCGTCCACCAGCGGAATCAGTTGGAAACCAATTTCGAGGGTGAGATCTTCGAGACGCAGCAGCGTCGCGAGGTCGGCGTTCTGCGCCTGCACAGCGGACTTCTTCTCGCTGACCGCGGCTTCTGCCGGCGCCGCTGGGACAGGCCGTGCGGCAACCCGCCTGCCGGTCCAGAAGAGCCCGGCGGAGACGGCGAGAAACGCCAGCTTCGGTAATCCGGGAATCAGACACATGCCGCCCGAAACAAGCGCCGCCAGATACAACGTAGCGGGCCGGGCAAGCAGTTGCTGGCGAATCTCGCCGCCCAGCATTCCGGATGAGTTGGCGCGCGTGAGCGTGATGCCGCCAGCGACCGAGACCAGCAGCGAGGGGATCAGCGTGACCAGGCCGTCGCCCACGGTAAGCACCGTGTACGTGCGCGCGGCCTCGCCGAGCGCAACCCCCTGCTGGAGTGTGCCGATCAGCAGTCCGGCAATGATGTTGATCGCGGTGATGAGAATCGTCGCCAGCGAGTCGCGCTGGTTGAAGCGCGCCGCGCCATCCATCGCGCCGTAGAACTCGGCTTCGCGGGCGATGGCCTGCCGGCGGCGACGGGCCTCAGCCTCGTCGATCATGCCGGCGTTCATATCCGCGTCGATGGCCATCTGTTTGCCCGGCAGCGCATC
>JASHQE010000109.1 GCA_030037705.1 Acidobacteriaceae bacterium
GCGTGACGCAGGGCATGCTGAACCAGGCGAATCTCTCTCTGGATCTGGCGCAGGCGCGCTACAAGATCGGTCTCAGCAGCATCGTGGAGCTAACGCAGGCGCAGTTGGCGCAAACTCAGGCAGAGATCGAATACACCTGTGCCCGCTATGCGTATCAAACCGCGCTCGCCGAAGTGCGGTATCAGTTGGGACAGTGAGAACAGGGGTCAGGGATCAGAAATCAGGGATCAGACTTTTACGGTCTGCAGAACTGCTTATCCATCATCTTTCAGGGCAAACTAAGAATGTTCTAACTCGAATCCCAAGGACTGCACTCTTGTAAACTAGGCACGAAAAAAACTGATCCCTGTTCTCTGACCCCTGACCTCTACCGGGTAATGCTGGCGCTTTTGCCGCGGGAGAGCACGGCCGCTTTGCGGCGGTCCTTGGAGGCGTGGTCGATTTTTTTCCAGAAGCCAATGAAGTAATCGACCGCAGAGATTGTCGAAACCAGCACGGTGAAATAGATGGCCGCAATGGCGTACCACTTCACTGGAATCACCACAACGCCGATCTGCCACTGATCCCAGCGGTGCGCCAGAATGGCCGAGACGATCGAGACAATCTGGATCACCGTCTTCAGTTTGCCGAGTTCGCTGGCGGTGATCGCGAACCCCTCAGAGGCAGCGATGGAGCGCAGGCCGGAGATGAGAAACTCGCGCCCAATGATGACCACCGCGATCCAGACCTTCACCACTTCAGGGTTGTAAGCCACCAGTTGGATCAGCGCCGCTGTGACCATGATCTTGTCGGCCAGCGGGTCAAGCAGCATGCCCATGGTCGTGATCTGGCCGCGCTTGCGTGCCAGATAGCCATCGAGACCATCGGTGATCGAGGCCAGGACAAAAAGGACTGAAGCCGCGATCTCCTGTACGCCGCTTGGCCCCTGCCAGGGAAAGTGCGCGGAGAGTATCCACAGCAGGAGCGGGATCATGACGATCCGGCTCATCGTGATGGAGTTCGGCAAGTTCATTCCGCGTCCTCTATCACAACTATAATCGGCTTCACTTTAGAGGAAAGGAAATGGTCCGATGGTGGGAGCCAGACATCGCCCCCAAACTCTAGGCAGATGTCCCTGTTCCTTGCGCGTCGGCGCGGAATCGCACGCGACAAACGCAATCCTTGCCATGATTTGCAGCAAAAACTACAGCTATTGCTTTACTACATCCAACTCGATGTTGAGCTTCACATCGTCGCCAATCATAGTCGAAGGATATTTGGTTGCGATCCCGAAAGCGGTGCGATCGATGGTCGCGGTGGCTGAGTAACCTGCATGAGGTTTGTGATCCATGCCGGTCACCGGGCCCGTCGGACCCTCCACCGCAAGCACCACCGGCTTAGTAACGCCATGGAGCGTGAGATTGCCGGTCACGGTCAGGCCATCGGCACTCTTTGCCACGCTTGTGCTCACAAACGTTGCCGTGGGAAATTGCGCCACATCGAAGAAGTTTGCGCCCTTCAGGTCGTTGTCGCGCGCGGCCACTCCGGTATCCACAGAACTCACATCCATGGTCACATTTACGGTGGACTTGGTGACATCGGAGTCATCCAGAACGATGGAGCCGCCGATGTTGCCGAATCGGCCATGCACGCGCGTCAGGCTCATGTGGAGAATGGAGAAATCGACCTCGCTATGCGCCTTGTCTGGAACCCAGGTGGAGGTTTGCGCGGACGCTGCGGCAGCGGCAAGAATGAAGATGGCCGAAAGAAGCGCAGAACGCTGCATAGATGGCTTTCCTTTCAAGATGGCCTGAGAAAAGATCCGGTACTCCACATGCTAGAGCATGTCCCTCGAAGTCTCCGATCAGCGCCTACGCGTAGATGCCGCGCTGGCGAATGGTGAAGGCCACGCGGTCGATGGCCAGCATGTAGGCGGCGATGCGGTTGTTCACGTTATGCGCCTCGGCGTAGCGCACCACGTCGTCAAAGCTGTCGCGCAGGATGGTCTCAAGCTGCTCGTTGACGATGGCTTCCTTCCAGAAGTATCCCTGACGGTCCTGCACCCACTCGAAGTAGCTCGCGGTCACGCCGCCGGCATTGGCCAGAATGTCGGGAACAATGAAAATGCGCTTGTCGGCAAGAATCTCGTCGGCCACGGCGGTCGTAGGGCCATTCGCGCCTTCCACCACAATGCGCGCCTTGATCTTATCCGCATTGCGGCTGGTGATGACGTTCTCCGTGGCTGCGGGAATTAGAATCTCGCAGTCGGTAACCAGCAGTTCATCTGCCGGCATAGCTTCGGCGCCGGGAAAGCTAAGCACGGTTTCATTGCGATACTTGTATTCGATCAACTGGTGAATGTCGATGCCGTTGGGGTTGAAGAGCCCACCGTCTTTTTCGGCAATGCCGACGATCTTGTACCCGTGCTCGAGCATGAGCCGCGCCGCGTTCGAGCCAACGTTGCCAAAGCCCTGAATGATCACCCGACAGCCGTCGACCGGCATATTCAGGTAGCGCAAGCTTTCATTGCAGGCCACCATCACGCCGCGGCCTGTTGCTTCGAGGCGCCCGCGCGAACCGCCGATATTGATCGGCTTGCCCGTCACAACGCTCGTAACCGTCTGGCGCATGTGCATGGAGTAGGTGTCCATGATCCAGGCCATGGTCTGCTCATTGGTGTTCACGTCGGGCGCAGGAACGTCCTTCTCCGGACCGATGAATTCGATGATCTCCGAGGTATAGCGGCGGGTCAGGCGTTCCAGCTCGCCTCGGCTCATATTTCTGGGATCGCAGATTACGCCGCCCTTGGCGCCGCCAAAGGGAATATTCACGACCGCGCACTTCCAGGTCATCCAGCTAGCTAATGCGCGCACTTCGTCCAGAGTCACGTCGGGCGCGTAGCGGATGCCACCCTTGCACGGCCCACGTGCAACCGAATGCTGCACGCGAAAACCGGTGAACATCTCGATCTGGCCATTGTCCAGAGTAACGGGAAAGTGTACGATGATCTCGCGCGACGGCGAGCGCAACACCTTCCACAAACCTTCGTCCAGGTTGAGCTTACGTGCAGCAAAGTCAAACCGCGCGCTCTGCGCCTCCCAAGGGTTGATTTCCTGATCCAAACTGATTGTCGTGTTTCCCGTTGGCATCCTCTTCTCCCTCTATTTCCCAGCGTATCTATATCGGCACGTGGAAGGCTTTACAGCCTGCAAAACGCTCCGCACGCCCAAACCCTGTAAGTTTAAGGCATTTTAAGGGTTTTGTGCTCTTTTGCGCGGTACCGGCTCCCCTACAGCACGATTCCATCCAAACAGCCTTGCCTCTCCTCGTCCGTTTTGCCTGGGTTTCCTATATCGGAACAGCGTGTTCAATATGAACCTGACGCCTGTTTTTAGGACACTTCTGCCGCTCAAGGCCCCGTGCGGCATTGCTATCTTCTTAGAACCGGCGTGACAACCAGCCCTGGTCAGACGCGCAGACCTATATATTGACGGCCCGGTCAAACCCGGGACCTCGAGATTCGGCATCAGGTGATGCGATGAACACGAGTGCGGCTCTGGAAGGTCTCTACGATTACTTCGACAACCTGGCCGAAGGCATCGCTGTTCTCGATCTCCAAGGCCACATCGTTTCCATGAATCAGACGGCGGCGAGAATTTTAGGTCTTCAGCGTGGTGTGCCGGCTCAAGGAAAATTTGAGGAGATAGCCGATGCGTTTACGCCTGCGGGCGAACGCATCCCGTCGCAGGACCGTCCGAGCCGCCTTGCACTGCGTGGGCAGTTTGTGCGCAATTACGAGGCTGCTCTATGGCCGAAGGGCGCGGACGCACCGACGCTCGTGGAGATCAGCACAGCGCCCATTGCGGGGCCCGACGGCGCCACGGCGCAGGTCATCTTAAGCTATCGCGATATTACAGAACGCAAACGGGTGGATGAGGCGCGCGCGCGGCTGGCGGCGATCGTCGAATCCTCTGAGGATGCAATCATTGGCAAAGACCTGAACGGCATCGTGACCGCCTGGAACCGGGGCGCGCAGAAACTTTTCGGTTATACAGCCGAGGAGATGGTGGGCTGTTCGATCCGCATCTTGCTTCTGCCGGGCCAGGAGGCTGTGGAAGACGAAATTCTGCAGCGCATCGCGCGCGGCGAGGTGGTACAACATGCCGAAGTTTCGCGGAGGAAGAAGAACGGCGAGATAGTGCAGGTCTCGATGAAGATCTCTCCCATCCGCAACGACAAAGGTGAGGTTATAGGCGCATCCAAGATCGCACGCGATATCACCGAGTCCATCCGCACGGCGGACGCGGTGCGCGAAAGCCAGCAGCGGCTCTCCGGCATTCTCGATTCCGCCATGGACGCGATCATCACGGTCGACGAGCAGCAGCGCATCGTGCTCTTCAACGCGGCGGCGGAACGCATGTTCCTCTGCCCGCAGTCGAGCGCCCTGGGGCAGAAGATCGACCGGTTCATTCCCGAACGCTTCCGCCCGTCCCATGCACGGCATATCCACACCTTCAGCGAGACGGGTATGACCAGCCGCGCCATGGGCGAGCTGGGCTCGCTCTGGGCGCTCCGCACAAACGGCGAGGAGTTTCAGATCGAAGCCTCGATTTCGCAGATCGAGGCGCGCGGGCGCAAGCTCTTTACCGTCATCCTGCGCGACATTACAGACCGGCAGCATGCGGAAGATGCGCTGCGCGAGAGCCAGCAGCGGCTCTCCTGCATTCTCGATTCCGCCATGGACGCGATCATCACGGTCGACGAGCAGCAGTGCATCGTGCTCTTCAATGCGGCAGCGGAACGCATGTTCCTCTGCCCGCAGTCGAGCGCCCTGGGGCAGAAGATCGACCGGTTCATTCCCAAGCGCTTCCGCCCGTCTCATGCGCGGCATATCCGCAACTTCGGCGAAACGGGCATGACCAGCCGCGCCATGGGCGAACTGGGCTCGCTCTGGGCGCTCCGCACAAACGGCGAAGAGTTTCAGATTGAAGCCTCGATCTCTCATATCGAATCGCGCGGGCGCAAGCTCTTTACCGTCATCCTGCGCGATATAACGGACCGCATGAGGGCCGACGAATCGCTGCGCGAACAGGCCCAGCTCTTGAATGCCTCGCAGACGATCGCCCGCGACATGGAAAATCACATTGTCTTCTGGTCGGATGGCGCGGAAAAGATGTACGGCTACTCCCGACAGGAGGCGCTCGGAACCGTGGCGAACGAGCTCTTCCATACCCAGTTCCCCGAGCCGCTGGAACGAATCGAAGAACAGCTCCTCTCCACCGGCCAGTGGAACGGCGAACTCGTACACAAGCGGCGTGATGGAGAAACGATTATCGTATCGAGCGCATGGACGCTGCACCGCGACAGCGCAGGAATACCCATTCGTATCCTCGAATCCCTTATCGACATTACCGAGCGGAAACGGGCCGAAGAGAAGCTTCGCGCCCAGAGCGAGGAACTCGCCCGCTCGCAACGATCTCTCGAAGAGAAAACCTTGCTGCTGCAATCGGTGCTGGACGGCATGTGCGAAGGACTCGTGGCTGTAGACGGAAACGGCGAATTCGTTCTCTGGAACCCCACGGCGGAAAAGATTGTCGGCCTCGGACCTTCCAAAGTGCCGGCCGAGGGTTGGACCGACAACTATGGATTGTTTCTGCCGGATGGCATCACACCTCTTCCCTCCGAGGAAAATCCTCTTGCCATTGCCATCACCGGCCGGATCAATACGGCCGTCCTGTTCGCCCGCAATAAGGAGATCCCGGACGGAGCATTCCTGGAGGTATTCGCCAGCCCGATCAAGAACAAGGATGGCGTTGCCCATGGAGCCGTGACTGCGTTTCGCGACATCACGGAGCGGAAGCGCGCCGAAGAGGCGGTCCGCAAGCAGGCCGAAGAGCTTGCCCGCTCACAACGCGCCCTTGAAGAGAAGACCCTCATGCTGCAATCGGTGCTGGATAGCATGATCGAGGGACTGGTGGCCGTGGATGAGGAGGGCCATTTCGTGCTCTGGAACCCGGCAGCGGAAAAGATCGTTGGTCTGGGACCTGCCGACGTGCCTCCGGGCGAGTGGAATGAGCATTACGGGGTCTTCCTTGCAGACGCAGTAACGCCGCTTCCCGCGGAACAGAACCCGCTCATGATTGCGATTAAAGGCCAGCCCAACTCCGCGGTAATCTTCTTGCGCAATGAAAAAATTCCGGAGGGCGCGTTCCTGGAGGCGTTCTCAAGCCCGATCAAAGACAAGGAAGGCGTTACCCGTGGAGCCGTCACTGCGTTTCGCGACATGACGGAGCGGAAGCGGGCCGAAGAAAAACTCCGGCAGTCGGAGGAGCGGTTCGCCACGGCCTTCCAATCCAGTCCGCTCGCAACGACCTTAAGCACTGCAACCGACGGCCGGATCATCGACGCCAATGGCACGTTTCTCAAAATGCTCGGTTACAAGGCGGAAGAGGCGGTGGGCCGCACAGACGTTGAACTGGGCATCTGGCCGATTCCCGAACAGCGCGCCGAACTATTCGAAAAGCTCAGGCAGAACGGCAGGGTCGGCTCCTTTGAGGCACAGTTCAGGACCAAGTCCGGCGACTCGCGCATGGTCAACCTTTCTCTCGAACCGATCGTTCTGGACGGTGTGGAATGCGTTCTGACCACCGGGTCGGACGTGACCGAGACCAAGAACCTCGAACGCCAGCTCCATCAGAGCCTCAAAATGGAGGCTCTGGGCCAGCTCACCGGCGGCATTGCGCACGACTTCAACAACCTGCTGGGGGTGGTGGTCGGCAATCTCGATCTGCTGGAGCGCCAGGTGGCGTGGAATGAAGCTGCGGTTAAACGAGTGCAGGCGGCACAGCGCGCGGCCATCCGGGGCGCAGAGCTTACCCGGCGGCTGCTGGCGTTCTCCAGAAAAGAGCAGTTGAACCCCGCGCCTGTGGTTATGAGTGACGCAATCCACGAAGTGGTGGAACTGGCTTCGCGGGCGATCGGCCCGGAGACCAAAATTTCGACCCAATGCGATGCGAACCTGCCTCCGGTATTCGTGGATGCGGCAGGCTTGGAGACAGCTCTGCTCAACCTGGCTCTGAACGCCAGGGATGCGATGCCCAAAGGAGGATCGCTAGTGCTTCGCGCCCACCTGGCCGACCTGACCGGAGCCAATGCCCTGGTGCGGGCCGAAGAACTGAAGCCAGGCAAATATGCGCGCATCACCGTGAGCGACTCCGGTTCCGGCATGCCCCGCGAGGTTCTCGACCGCGCCTTCGAGCCGTTCTTTACCACCAAGCCCCGCGAGAAAGGTACCGGGCTGGGCCTGGCAATGGTCTACGGGTTCATTAAGCAGTCCGGCGGTGCGATACGCCTGTACAGTGAGGTGGGATTCGGCACCACGGTCTCTCTCTATCTGCCCTTGGCGACCGATACCGATGTGGTGGAAGACATTCCGGAGCCCGAGCCCGCCAAAGCGCCGGAACGGGTGGGCGGAACCGCTCTGCTGGTGGATGACGAGGCGGACCTGCTCGATGTTGCCGACGCTTATCTGGCCGAGCTGGGTTATACGGTCATCCGCGCCCAAGACGGCGCCGAGGCGCTGGAAGCCCTGGATCGAGCCGGACACGTCGATCTCCTGGTGACCGATATCATTATGCCCGGTAAAATGAGCGGGATAGAGCTCGCCCAGAAAGTGCGCGAACTGCGTCCTGGGATTAAGGTTATCTTTACGTCTGGATTTCCGGCCGAGGCTTTGGCGGAGAGAAGCGGCAAGCTCGAAGGCGGTCCCCTGCTGCACAAGCCTTATCAAAGAGCGGAATTTGCCGATATAGTACGCAAACAAGTGCGCGCAGATCTGCGCTAGAGCAGTTCTGCTGCTGGGATACGGGCACCCGGCGTTTCTTGCAAGGAAAAAAACGTCGCGTCGCATGGCTCTAAAAGATACTCCCCGGATCGGCAAAAATTTCCGACCCCGGCCCTTTACCGTCGCCTCCATGCGGGGCGAAGCACGGTGTGCCGGGAAGAATTTGAGCCCACCGGGAGGAATTGGAGACCCGATGACGATCGGCAACATCCTTGTCATTGACGACGATGCGGACATCGGCGAGCTGATCGCTGCGGCTGCGGAGTCGATCGGAATACCGTGCCGGACCACCACGGATGCCGCAAATCTGGCCCACCTGCTGGATAGCGACGTCAGCCTGATTCTGCTCGACCTCATGATGCCGGGGATGGACGGTGTTGAAGTGTTGCGGCTTCTAGGCAAACTGGAGTGCCGGGCCAGCATCGTGCTCATGAGCGGCATCAACAAACGGGTGATCGATACGGCCGAGAAGCTGGCCGGCGCTCTTGGGTTGCGCATCGCCGGCCATCTCCAAAAGCCATTCCGGCTGACCGACCTCGAAGAATTTCTGCGGGGTCACATCCCGCAGAGAAGCACGACCGCGGCAAAACAGGAGGCACAGATCGAATTTGCTGCGAACGAGTTGGGAGAGGCAATCTGGAAGAACGAGTTTGTCCTTTACTACCAGCCCCAGATCGATATTCGCAGCGGAGAAGTGGATGGACTGGAGGCATTGGCGCGCTGGCACCATCCGCAGCGCGGACTGCTCTTCCCGGACAGTTTTATCGGCCGCCTTGAAATGACCGGGCTCATCGACGATTTCGGCTGGAGGCTGGCCGATCGGGGGCTCGCCGAAGTGCGGCAGTTCTCGATGAACGGACATCCTCCGCCGCGCGTTGCTTTGAACGTTTCGGTGCGCTCGCTCCGCGATCTCAAGTTTCCTGACATATTTGTGAGCTTGGCCCAAAAGCACTCCGTTCCGGCTACGAGGATTATGGTGGAGATCACGGAGAGCAGGCTGATGAACGATCCTTCCAACGCGCTCGACGTGCTGACACGGCTGCGCATGAAAAATATCCAGCTTTCGATCGACGACTTCGGCACCGGCTACGCCATGATGCAACATCTCGTGAATATTCCAGCAACGGAACTCAAGATCGACAAGCTCTTCGTGCAGAAGATGCATGCGAATGACAGCGACCGTGTCATGGTGGAAAAAACGATCGAGCTTGGCCATGAGCTAGGCATGATCGTGACGGCCGAAGGCGTGGAAACGGAGGCGCAACTCGAATTCCTGCGCCAGAAGGGCTGCGACCGCGCCCAGGGGTTTCTCTTCAGCCGGGCGCTGCCGCCGTCCGAGATGACGGCGTGGCTCAGCGCGTATCACGCACGGGGCGTGCAGGCATAACCGCACGCGCATCGTCCTGCTGTGTGCTTTCGATACACTGGTATCTGTGAAGCCTGAAAGTCATCCGGTTCAGCCCAGCCGTAAAGAGTTCCTGGCGCTCGCCAGGGAGCACACGCTCGTTCCCGTTTGCCGCACCCTGGCGGCCGACCTCGAAACACCGGTCTCCGCGTTCCTGCGCGCCGCGTGGGGCGAGCGGGAGTGCTTTCTGCTCGAATCGGTTGAGGGCGGCGAACAGGTGGGCCGGTATACCTTCATCGGTGTCTCGCCCTTCAAGCGCATCGTTGCGCGAGGCCGCAAGATCACAATCTCCGAGGGCCGGAAGAAGACAACGACTCTTGAGGGCGACGTGTTTGACATACTGCGCGACGCCCTGAGCGGGCACAAACCGGCGCGGCTGGCCGGTCTGCCTCCATTTACGGCGGGCGCAGTGGGTTACTTTGCCTATGACGCCGTGCGCCTGATCGAGCGTCTTCCGGAGACCGCGAAAAACGAGCTGGGCATTCCCGATGCGTGCCTGCTGTTCTTCGATGAAGTGCTGGCCTTCGACCATGTGCGCAAAGAGATCTGGCTGATCATCACAGCAGATGTAACCGGAGATAAGCCCGTTGCGGCGTATGAGCGCGCCATCCTGCGATTGAACCGGCTCGAAAAACGGCTGGCGCAGCCGCTGCCCAAGCTGGGTACGCGCAAACCGGGTAAAGCAGCCAAACTGAAGGTCAAACATCGGACCGCGAAGAAGGACTTTCTGGCCGCCGTCGAGCGCACGAAAGAGTACATCGCGGCAGGCGACGTGTTTCAGGCAGTCATCTCGCAACGATTCGACGTCGAACCCGAGGTGGACAGCTTTCAGGTCTATCGCGCGCTGCGCATGGTCAATCCAAGCCCGTATATGTTCTTCCTGCGGTTTGCCCACGATACACCGCCTGTTGGCCGGGCGACGAAAGAGCCGGCCGCGCTCCTGGAACTGGCCGGATCGTCGCCGGAGCTGCTGGTGCGCGTGCATCAGGGCAAAGTCGAGTACCGTCCCATCGCAGGCACGCACCCGCGCGGTGCCAATGAGAAAGAGGATGAAGCGCTGGCCCAGGAGATGATGCACGACGAAAAAGAGCGTGCCGAACACGTGATGCTCGTGGACCTGGGCCGCAACGATGTGGGCCGCGTGAGCCGGTTTGGCAGCGTGAAGGTCGATAAGCTCATGTTCGTCGAGCGCTACTCGCACGTGATGCATATCGTGAGCTCGATCGAAGGCCGGCTGCGGCCCGACCTGAGCGCCGTCGATGCGTTGCGCGCCTGCTTCCCTGCCGGAACGCTCAGCGGCGCGCCCAAGGTGCGGGCCATGGAGATTATCGAGGAGTTGGAGACGGCGCGGCGCGGCACTTACGGGGGCGCGGTGCTCTATGCGGACTTCTCCGGCAATCTCGATTCATGCATTGCCATCCGGTCGATGCTCGCCATCGGCGGCAAGGGTTATGTGCAGGCAGGCGCGGGCATCGTGGCCGACTCCGTGCCGGAGCAGGAGCATCAGGAGTCGATCAACAAGGCGCAGGCGGTCATCCACGCCATCGAGCGCGCGCGGGAGATGTAGGTTTCACCATCACTCCGCGCCGAAGACGCGGCGGAAGAAGTGGCCAAGCCGGGCAAAGAATCCCGGCTTTTTCCCTTGCGAGGCAGCCTGTGCGGGAGGATTGACCGTGGGCGCTACGGGCGAGCTTGCCGTAGCTGGCGGCGCAGGCGCCGGTTGAGCCTGTTGCGCCGGACTCGTGTAGACCAGCGGTGCTGCCGCCTGCGGAGCAACAGGGGCCGGCTGCTTGGCAGGAGCCGGCGTGGGCGCGAGCCCCTCGCTCTGCGCCAGAGGAAATTCGTTCGTGGCCGTTTGCGCCGGTGGCGGCGGACAGCCGCAGGGCTCAGGTTCCTGATCGACAACCTGATGCAGGCTGCCGTGCTCAAACATCACGCGCTGCCCGGGCTGCACGCGATAGAGGCCGTTTTCGAAGAGGCTTGTTACCACAACGTAAGGTGCATTCGCACCGGCGTTATCCACACATGTATCGCCATCGCGCCCCAGGCGCACCTTTAGCTCGGATGAGCCGGGGCCACCGATAAGAATGCGGAAGTCGGGCGTGAGCAGGACGTCTGCATTGTGCCCTGTAGCAAAGCTGGTTTCCACCGCGCCATGATCCATGGCGATAAGCAGGCCCGGCGTCTCGCCGGCGGGCACGCTCGCGTCTGCCGCAAGCTTGAC